>NZ_JAWOWA010000009.1:0-185313 GCF_033340195.1 Vibrio sp. 1457 | reverse complement strand
CACAAAGGTGGAGTTTTTTCATATCGTCATCGCCTTCAGTGCGACTTAATTTGCCACATTCTCGCGACGTTTTCGGCTAAATTAGCAACGTTGACGTCGGCCTCTTTCATGGCCTCAGGTAAGCTCATCGCCCTTGGTACACAAGCAAACACCGCATCAATGCCGCACTCATAAACCGCCTGATAGTTGTCGCCCACACAGCCTGCTAATGCAATGACTGGTAAATTACTCTGCTTGGCCACCTGAGCAACGCCCATCGGCGTTTTGCCATGTGCGGTTTGATGATCGATTCGACCCTCGCCTGTAAATACGATATCCGCATCCGCAACATGCTGAGCAAGTTTGACCGTTTCAAGCACAATCTCAATTCCCGGTTGCAAACGTGCTGGCGTGTACCCGAGCAAGGCCGCGCCCATACCACCAGCAGCACCCGCCCCTTCACGAGTCAGTACATGCTTACCCGTCGCTTGTTCCGTCAACTCGCCAAACTTGCGCAATGCGTTATCGAGCAGAGTAACGTCTGATACGGTCGCTCCCTTTTGCGGGCCAAAGATAGCCGACGCGCCTTTGTCACCACAGAGTGGGTTATCAACATCGCACGCTACCAACACTTCGCAAGTTGCTAAACGAGGGTCAAGACCAGAAATATCGATGGACGCAAGCGCCGCTAACCCGCCTCCATTTGGGGTAATTGCATGACCAGATTCATCAAGAAACGCCACCCCCAACGCGGTCAACATGCCCACGCCACCATCATTGGTAGCGCTGCCGCCCAAACCAATGATTAAGCGTTGAATACCTCTATCTAGCGCGTGTTTGATCAGCTGTCCAGTACCAATGCTACTGGTCAGTTTTGGGTCGCGAGCGTCACTCGGCACAAGGTGCAACCCACTGGCCTCCGCCATTTCAATAACCGCGGTTTCGCCGTCGCCGAGGATGCCATAAAACGCTTCAACATCATTCCCTAATGGCGCGGTCACCGTTGTGAAGACTTGTTCGCCTTGAGTTGCATCTATCAAAGATTGAACCGTGCCTTCGCCACCGTCTGCGACCGGAACCGTAACAAACTCAGCATCATGCCATACGCGAACAAGACCCGTTTTGATCGCCTCGCTCACTTGTTTGGCGGTTAAGCTTTCTTTAAATGAATCAGGTGCAATTACCACTTTCATACGTATTTCCAGAGACTTATAAGAGAACGAGGCTCAAAATGTACACCAATGCCATTGCCGTGACACCTTGAACGAGCGTAGCCATGGTTTGCGCGCGGTACGCTAAGCCCACCGACATGCGGCTAAACTGCGAAACTACCCAGAAGAAACTGTCGTTTGCATGAGAAACCGTCATCGCACCAGCACCGATCGCCATCACCGTTAATACGCGGCCCATTTCTGAATCGAGCCCCAATTGCGTAAGCATAGGCGCAACCAAAGCCGATGTGGTCACCAGCGCAACCGTTGACGAACCTTGTGCCGATTTTAGCGCAGCCGCAACGATAAATGGCATGAAAATACCCACGCCCAGCGCCGATAACGTCGTACCCAAGTATTCACCTAGCGGCGTTGCTTTTAATACCGCGCCAAATGCACCACCCGCACCGGTAATCAAAAGAATAGGCGCAGCAGCCGTAATACCTTGGCTGATTCGCTCGCCAAATTCTTCAATCTTGTTGTCTGATTTGAGTAGGCGAACAGAAAGGAACAGGCCAATCACCAATGCCGTTAGTGGCTGCCCTAAGAAAGTCAGAACATCAAACACAAAACCTTCGCCCAGCGGTAGGCTTGGGAATTTCGCGATAGAGCCAAAACAGATCAATAAGATAGGAACAAAAATAGGAGCGAATGCTTGGCTCGCCGTTGGCAATTTGCCGTAAGACGCTTTGAGTGCTTGCCAGTCTTGCTGAATTTCTTCTGCGGCTTCAATGCCATCTGGTTCAACATGTTGGAATCGGTTCGCCCACAACATCCCCGCTAACGCCGCAACCGCTGCAACAAACACACCCACACCAATCACTAAACCAAGGTTAGATTCCAGGCCTAAGTTACCCGCAGCGGCAATCGGGCCAGGAGTTGGCGGCACAAACGTGTGCGTTGCGTATAGGCCAGTTGCCAACGCCACACTCATCGCAACGCTTGAGGTTTTTAAACGCTTAGCGAGTGATTCTTTGAGCGAGTTCAGAATGACAAAGCCTGAATCACAAAATACTGGAACAGAAACGATGTAACCGATGATGCTCATGGTCAATGTTGGGAAACGCTCACCCAACACTTTGATGACCGTATCGGCCATGGTGATCGCCGCACCACTTTTTTCCAAAATAACACCAATGATAGTACCTAAAACGATAACCAAACCAATGTAACCAAGGATGCCGCCAAAGCCAGAAGCAATGGTTTTGGCAATGCTATCTGCCGGTAAGCCGTAAGCAAATGCCGCAAGGAACGCCGCGATGATCAGCGCTAAAAAGGGATGTAATTTGAATTTGGTGGTCGTGAGCACAATAAATGCGATCACCCCGAGCAGGATTAATATAAGGTTCATGATAACTCCATTTATTCTTATTTTGCTGAGCGAGTCCGTGTTGGCTCACTCAACATGTAGGGACGCATGAATTATTAATCGTTTGCTTTAGAATTCCTTTAGGCGGAGTGACAAATGATGTGGTCAAAAAATGACGCGTATTGTGCAGATGCACAATATCACGACATTTTTGAGAGCCGAGTCGCAATATAAAGCTCCGCTAACCCCACAAAATTGGTAGTTGGTAGCCCTGTTATCTCGGTGATTTTCTCTAACCGATAGCGCAGAGTGTTCCGGTGAATAAACAGCATTTTAGAGCATTCTGTTACATTGCCATTGCATTCAAACAGTGCATCTAGGGTTTTCAATAATTGCCCAGATTTGTCTTTCTCTTTCAACCGTTTCACACCATCAATAATTTGTTCACCTTGCCAAATATCCGCCAACGGCGCTAACAAAACAGGCAAACGAAGTTCATCGAACAGGTACTTACGTTTCTCTGGGTAGAACTGCTTGCCAATGGCTAATACCTGCTTCGCGCTTTGGTATGACAACGCGACATCTTTAGGCTCATTAAACAGCTGCCCTAGCGCAATGTGAAACGTATGCGAATCGTGATCGCTTAAACGCGACATCAACTTATCAATGCGCTCACTTTCAACTTGGCTATCCCACTGCTTGGCGGAATGACACGGTTTCAACACCACAATTTCATTCACCGAGACAATCGCAACTAGGTTGTTACGCTCTGGGTATTCAAGCAGCTCAACAATATTGCGCACACTCTTCATGCTTTTTGAGGCCGACGGCGTCGAGACTTCAATCACCGTTGCCACCCGTGGTTGAGTAACATCGATAGAAAGACGCATCGCCCAATCTTTCAGCTCTTCATCGGTCAATTTCCCATTGATCCAAGCCAGAATAAACTCTTCGCGATGACGTCTGTCCCACTGAAATTTTTCCACCAGCGCGGCTTGCTCGATTGTCAATTCAGCGGTCATTTTAACCAGTTTGGCAAAATCTCGGATTTTCTCCGGCTCGCCTGTGACACCAACAATACCGACCACGTCACCATGTAATTTCAACAACATATTGATACCGGGTTTGACACCCTGCAACGTCAAACATTGCTGCTCATTAAGCTCTAGCGAATCGCCATGATTCAGCGCCAGTACCGCGCCATCATGCACTTGCCCAACACGTTTAGGGTCGCCACTGCCAATGATGATGCCTGCCGAGTTCATCACATTCACATTGTGACCAATGATGGACATGGTTCGATCAACAATTTGTTGTGCTAAGGAGTGGTCGAGAATCACCATTTCGAGTTTCCAAATTGACCGTTTAATCACTCAATAAATCACAAATGGCAGACTATCGCGATGCTGCGGTTCTAAATAACGGAAGCAGCTCAAAGCATTATCCAATTAACCATATTAAAAAGTGGATTGAACCTTCATTTTTAGCAGAGGGTTATATACTTAGAACAAAGGTTACCAATGCATTATTCACTGTGCATTGATGCCACTCGTCTACCTACAGAGGAGAAATCAACATGGAGTTACGGAATAAATCGGGGGAAGTTGCAAATATTGCTGATAACCTCACTTTGAAGGAAATCACAGAAATGGGCTACACCGTAGATTTATGCGATGAAGCATTTGCCCCTGGAGAACATTGGAAAGCGGAAGGTAAAACGCAAGGTATGGGCGAGTATCCAGAGGAGTAAACGTCCTGACGAACCAGCGCAAAAAAGCGCTCCAAAAACAGAAAAGCCGAGCGACTTAACGCTCGGTTTTTTACTTCTGAACTTCTTGAATAAACAAGCTCATCTCTTCTAGATAATTGCCGTTTGAGCATCCCCAGTCGGTGACCTCAATCAACTCTGTAACTAACTGTCCAGACTCATCATCTTGCACTCTCTGCACAAACGCTTCAAAACGTTCCAGTTGTGCCTGACTCTTAACTCCATGCACGGCATATTCTACAAGCAAGCCGTTGTACGTCTGCCAGCGCTGATCGCCCGCAACATCATTGCTTAAAATCACAGAACACTTTTGTTGAATGCTTTCAACCGCATCATTTCTTGGTGGCGCGACTGTGGAACATCCAACTAAAATCGTACCTACCGCCAATAACGTAACTTTTGTCTTATTTATCATATCGTTTCCAACTGTATCGCCACGATATGGAAATCTTATTACACCTGATAAGGATCATCGATAGCGCACCGCAGATTAATTACTTAATAAACTGTAAACTCCATACCAGTCTTAACACTGCAAGCTCATAACTCCTATTAACTCACCCAAATGTAAACAAATAGTAAAATCACCTTTACGCGATGCAAAATCGACATATGAGATTAGCATTCCTATCTCGCGACCAAGCGTGCAATAATCAACTGTCTACATAACGAAACCATTTGAAGGATCAAAATGACCGCAACGGATTATCTCAACGACCTCAATCAACGTTACCTTGCGATTCACCGCACCAAAGAAGATTTCTTTTGGGAAACTTACATGGGGATCAGCGATGACCATGATGGCTCGACGCAAGCACAAACGGCATGGACAAGCTTTTTAAGCAACGCCGAGCAAATTACTGCCATCAAACAACAGCTTGAAGCCGCGGACTCAATTACCGACCCACAAGAGAAACAACAAACCATTACGGGTCTATCTGGTTGGCTGGCGATGTTTGAATCTCACGCTATCGAGGGCGAAAAAGCACAAGCGTTGAAAAATCAGCTCATTGCCTTTGAAGCTGAGCTCTTCGAGAAAAAACAGAACCACGTACAAACATTTACCGATGAGAACGGCGAGCAAGTAGAAGGTTCACTGCCCGTATTAAGCTCAACCATTCGCACCAGCAATCATGAAGAAGTTCGCCAATCGGCTCATCAAGCGTTGCTGAACCTTGAACAATGGCTACTGCGAAACGGCTTTATTGAACTGATCAAACTGCGCAACCAGTTCGCTCGCTCACTGGGTTATGCGACTTTCTTTGATTACTCCGTGCAAAAAACGGAAAAGATGAGCTCTGAACAGCTATTCGAAATTTTGGAAGATTTCGAACAACGCACGCGAGATGCGCACCTAAACAGCTTAGAAAACTTGGCGAAAGAGAAAGGCGAAAGCGCACTAGCAGGCTACAACTTTGTTTACTCATTCGCGGGTGACGTAATGCGTGACCTTGACCCATACGTGCCGTTCTCAAAATCTCTGAGACGCTGGGTAGAATCATTTGGTCGCCTAAATATTGATTACTCTGGCGCGACGCTAACGCTGGATTTACTAGATCGCAAAGGTAAGTACCCGAACGGGTTCTGCCACGGCCCTATCCCTTCTTTCTATAATCAAGGCGAATGGGTCGCAGCGCAGGTGAACTTCACCAGTAATGCCAAACCAGACCAAGTGGGAAGCGGCTACGATGGCATTAACACGCTGTTCCACGAAGGCGGCCACGCAGCACACTTTGCGAACGTAAAAATGAACGCGCCTTGTTTCTCGCAGGAGTTTGCGCCGACGTCAATGGCTTATGCAGAAACTCAGTCGATGTTCTGTGATAGCCTGTTAACCGATGCCGATTGGCTAAAACAGTACGCACTGGATGATGAAGGGAATTCTGTGCCTGATGAGATTATTCAAGCAATGATCAACAGCCGTCAGCCATTCAAAGCTTATGAAGAACGTAGCATCTTGGTTGTGCCATATTTTGAGCGCGCGTTGTATCAATTGAGCGATGACGAGTTAACGCCAGAGCGCATCACTAAGCTCGCTCGCGATTGTGAAAAACAGATCCTTGGTTTGGAATGCAGCCCTCGCCCACTGATGGCGATTCCACATTTGCTATCCGACGAAGCAGCTTGTGCGTATCAAGGTTATCTACTCGCGCACATGGCGGTGTATCAGACCCGTGCATACTTCCTTGAGAAGTTTGGTTACCTGACGGATAACCCAGAAATTGGCCCACTGCTGGCAAAACACTACTGGCACGCAGGCAATCACTTGTCGCACAACGAAACCATTGTCAGCCTGACTGGCGAAGGCTTCAATGCCAAATACCTTGCAGACGTGTGTAACCTGTCGCCAGAACAGGCATGGGAAGTGCAGCAGAAGAAAATCGACTCACTTGCGACGCGAGAACGAGCATCAGTCGCTTCACTGAACGCCGCGATTAAAGTCGTCGACGGCAGTAAAGAGCTGGCAAGCAACACCATCTCTGACGAACAAATGTGTGACGATTTTGAACGTTACATCGTAGAGACTTACGGTCGATAAAACACAGAAAGCCAGGAGCTCGCCTTCTGGCTTTTTATTCTTTAGCTAATGCAATAGGAAGGAAGATCCATGTACCAAGAAGTCATCAAATTTTGGTTCGAGGAGCTATCGCCCCAAAATTGGTTTGAAAACAACCCAGAACTGGACAAGCGTATTACATCGCGATTTGCCTCGATATTAGAACAAGCCGCTCGTTGTGAACTGTTTAATTGGCGTGACAGCGCACAAGGGCGATTGGCCGAAATCATCGTCCTCGACCAGTTTTCACGTAATGTGTATCGCAACACCCCAAAAGCGTTTGCACAAGACCCACTCGCATTAGCATTGGCTCAAGAGGCAATTCGGTTAGGTCACGACAAAGAATTAGCGCCTGAGCAGCTAAGTTTTTTGTACATGCCGTTTATGCACAGCGAATCTCGCCTCATTCATGTCGAAGCTGAAAAATTGTTCCGCGCATCAGGGCTTGAAAATAACTACGATTTTGAGCTAAAACACAAAGCCATCATCGACCAGTTTGGGCGCTATCCTCATCGCAATGCGATACTGGGAAGAAAGAGCACTCCCGAAGAGTTAGCGTTTTTGCAACAACCTGGGTCAAGTTTCTAAATAACAATGAATAATGAGTTAACCATGAGAGACCACGCAGTATGCTGGCCATGCTTGCTAAAACTAGACGGCGACGATGAGCTGATCTACACGCATTCCCAGTCCGACTTAGACTCTGAATGCGAAGCCCTCATTTTTGGGCAAGATGATTACGTTATTGACTCAAATGGCAACACGTTCGAATTGAAAAACAATGGTTCGAACACCACTCTTTTACACCCAAAAGAACGAACGCTGTCCGTAGAAGAGGTTACGTCATTAATCCAATCGCATGAATTCAGCCTCGCGCAACGGTGCATTATCAAGATTCATTTCACCTCGGTGAGGCAAGCTGTTGAGGCCTTAGCTCACTAACTCAATCCCAACACCCACATCATTAAATAAAATTATTATTTTTATAATTTATGATAATTTCATGTAATCAACATCACGCCATATACTCTCCCACATCGAAACAAGACAACGTTCAAACACACATGTTGGGAGCAAACAAATGAAAATGAATCATGTCGGTATTATGGTCGGAGATATGGACAAAGCGGTTGAGTTTTACACGCAAGCGCTAGGTCTAAAAGTCGTTATGGGCAACACGAAAGTGATTGAAGAACGCGAAACGGCAATTGGCAGAATGTGTATTGCGGTCTTTGGGGAAGGCTTTAAAGGCTTCAACATTGCGCACCTTGTGACAAGTGATGGCATCGGCCTTGAGTTATTCGAAATGAAAGAACGTCAAGAGCGCCATGAAGTGGATTTTTCTCGCATCGGTATCTTCCATTTCTGTTTACAGACAGACGATTTTGAAGGTGCTATCAAACGCACCGAAGCACTAGGTGGCAAAGTTCGCATGGACATCATGCGTTACCACCCAGAAGACGATAATAAGCCTGCGAAAATGGTTTACCTAGAAGACCCATTCGGCAACCTATTCGAGCTTTACTCACACACTTACGAAGAAACTTACGCTTCTGATTACGAGTAATAGCCCCATTCATATTCCAAAAGGCTAGCAATACGCTAGCCTTTTTTGTTTGCTTTGAGTTGCAGTGTTTCTGCACTCGCTCTAGCAAAAAAACATCTTGAATTTGATCATTTCTCTCACCACTTTTAAGGTCACTTTATACTTACCTCAACACAATGCAAAAAGGAGTGAAGCATGCCCACCAAAAATCCAATCGCCATCAAAGCGCTTGATCATGTTGTATTAAGGACCTGTAACCTCGATGCTATGTTGCATTTCTATCGAGACATTTTGGGCTGCCCTGTCGAACGCGAAGTAACGGAACTTGGTTTAACTCAACTTAGGGCAGGTAACGCATTGATTGATGTAGTGACGGTAGACAGCGAATTGGGCCAACTCGGCGGTAAGCCACCAGTTCAAAATGGTCGTAATATTGACCATTTTTGCCTGCAATTGGCGCCTTTTTCCGAGGATGAATTACTGGAATATCTGCGTTCGAACGGCATTGAAACCGAAGAGTTTGCGAAACGCTACGGCGCACAAGGATTCGGTCGCTCACTCTATATTCATGATCCGGAAGGAAATGTCGTCGAGTTAAAACCTCAAGTGATTGATGAGTAAGCGAGTAAAAAACCTTGTTATATTCTGAAAATAACAAGGTTAACTTCTAAAATAATTATTGAAGTAAGAACATATTATTAAGTCACAATTCTAGCTGGCTCACCTGTTTCTTTTTCTCGCCACCATTGTTTATTTATCTGTTTTTTATGAACGTAAAAACTCTCCCCCGGCATTGGCGTCAGCAGCGTTATATGTTCTTTTTGACAATGGGCAAGCAAATCTAAAATCGGTTCGTCCCAGCGGTGAGTAAACAGCTCGTATGTAGCCCAATGTACTGGCAGCAGTTTTTTCGCATTTAAATCGCAAAACGCTTGCACGGTATGATGAGCCTGCATGTGCCCCCAGTTTTCGACCGGATAACCTTGGCCTTTCACATCAGCAGCCACTTCCAAACAGGCAATGTCGATTGGTCCACATCGCAGTGCGATCTCGGAAAAATGCGAATCGTAAGCTGAATCGCCACTAAAATAGAGCGTCTCTTCTTTTCCTTTGATGACCCAAGAAGCCCACAGGGTCGCGTTTTTATCGAAATAAGTACGACCCGAATTATGGTTAGCAGGCGTACAAATCAGTTCGATTCCGGCATAGTGCACGCTATCCCACCAATCGAATTCCACGATGTTGTCTGCGCAAACGCCCCACTTTATAAGATGCTTGCCAACCCCTAAGGGTACATAAAACGTCACGGGTTTATCGGCGTAGAAACGTATGGTCGATGCTTCTAAATGGTCGTAATGATCGTGCGAAATCACGATAATTTCAGGAATCGGCAAACAATCTCTGGCGTAGGTATTGGGAATATTGCGTTCAAACCACGCTTTTGCGACGAACGGAGAAGCGTAATCAAATACCGGATCGGTCAGAATTCGAATGCCATCGACCTCCACCAGCATGGTGGAATGGCCCAGCCAAGTAACGCGCATCGATTCACTTCGCTGTGCAAACTGCGTAGGTTGAATTGGGAAATGTGGCAGATGCTCGTTAGGACTCAATGGCGTTCTACCACCAAGATAGCTCCAACACACCTGCCAGAATGATTGCGGGCTAGGGACATTTGGCATCTCGTTTTTAACGCGGCCGTTTTCAAATTGAGGCGAGTGGTGAACACGGTGCGCCAACTGCGCATGGTAGGTTTGAGGGGAAATCAGTGAACTTGGCTTTTGTGTCTTTTGTTCACTCGTTAGGTATGTGTGCTTAAGTATCGTCTCAGACATATCGTAGTTTTGTCTCGCTTGTGAACGCTCAACAGTAGGTTTATTAAAACGTGCGTGTATGTCTATTTCGTGACCAAAATGAGGTGTAAGATGAAGATTCAGTTTCAATCAAACGTTTTCTATATTAAGGAAGCGGTTCTCAAACCTTCTGAATACTGCGTCGGTTTGAAAGGAGAAAACTATGGTGACTTGCAGCCAATACGATTTTATTGAAATCGCCTGTATGTTTAAGCTCCCGATCGAGATCAAACTAAAAAATGGTGAAACTCATCAGGGCAACGCGTTCGACACAGGCTACGACATGCAGCGACAAGAATGCTTGTTTTTAGATATGGATGGTGAGCACACCGCCTTCCCGACTGAACAATTAGTCGCAATGCGCGCGCTCAAAACCAATCCGCATTTTGACGAAGTGACGTTTGAGTAAACGTCCTTCTTTCACTGGCACTGTCCAATAAAAAACGCCTCTCAAGCTGACACAACTTGAGAGGCGTTCTCTTACACTATTCACCGGAACTTCATGTTATTCACGCGACCGAATGAAAACCAGCATCGGCATCATGATCACGAACATCACTCCCACCAGCTGGAAGGTGTGCACAAACGCGACCATTTGCGATTGCTGCTGCAACATCTGTTGGTATTGGTCTAACGCAACCGGGTCGGTAATAGAAAGCCCCTGATTGGCCGCCCAGTCATGCAAGTTAGGATTATAAGGATTAATACCCTCTCCCAGCGCATGCCATTGCTGCTGACTATCACGATATTGGAACGTGGTGGCGATAGAAATACCAAACGAGCTACCAATGGTACGGAACAGATTGTAAATACTCGCCGCCGCAACAGATTGCTCTTTCGGAATCGTTAAATACGCCAAGGTGGATAGCGTCGAGAAGGTTAAACCAAGCCCCATCCCCTGAATCATACTCGGCATCACAATCCAAAATGTATCGATCTGCAGTGAGTACTGCGTCATCAAATAACTACCAATCCCGATGCAGCTTAAGCCAAAGACTATTTTGATTCTGGGATCGAATTGCGGATTGAGCTTAATCACCAAAATCAACATCGCCGCTGACGCCAACCCACGAGGTGCCATTAATAAGCCAGTGGTTGAGACCGGATAATCCAGCAAGCTTTCCAACAGCATTGGTTGTTGAGTCGTCAGACCAAACATCGCCATCGACACCACGGCAATCATCAATGACGAGACCATAAGGTTTCGGTCTTTCAGTAGCCATAATGGCGCTATTGGACTTTTGGTTTTCCAACTGCGATAGATCCACATCACCAATCCCATTACTGCGAGCAATATCGCCGTCTGAATCATGCGTGAGTCGAGCCAGTCTTCTTCATTCCCTTTATCCAACACAAACTGCAACGCGCCCACACCTAACGCCATGTAACCGATGATCCACCAGTCAAAGTTAGGTTTGGATTTGTTGTCGATATGGATATAGCGATAAATCAAAGAGGTACAGATCAAACCGAATGGCAAGTTGATGTAAAAAATCCAGCGCCAGTTAATGTTGTCGGTGATCACACCACCTACAACTGGGCCCAAAATAGGACCAAGCAAAATGCCGATGGAGAAAATCGCCATCGCTTTGCCTTTTTGCTCATACGGATAGATCTGCACTAACGTCGACTGCGCCAATGGAATCACCGACGCGCCGAAAGCGCCTTGGATAATGCGAAATAGCACCATCTCTTCAAGAGACTGTGCTTGCCCACAAAGCGCACTGGCAATCACAAAACCGATCACAGCAACCAACATGACTTTGCGTTCACCAAAACGCGACACCCAGAAACTGGTCATCGGAATGAAGATCGCTTCCGCCATGCTGTAACCCGTCAGCACCCAAGTAATTTGGTCTGCCGTTGCGCCCAACGCGCCCATCATGTGCGATAGCGACACGTTCGCAACGGTCATATCGATTAACACCATGATGGCAGAAAGCATCACGGCGACGGTGGCAATCCCCCGTTTGTCTGCCGTAATTTGATGGCTCATTGCACGCTACTTTGCAAATCGATGGTGACTTCTGAGCTCGCACCCACGCGAAGTTGCGGCGCATCGGCTGGTACTTCTAATGCCAAACGTACAGGGAAACGCTGTTTGATTTTAACCCAGTTACCCGTTGCGTTTTCTGGTGGCATCAAGGAGAACGATGTACCACTCGCAGGCGACAGCTGTTCTACCGTTGCTTTCCACACCACGTCTGGGTACATATCAATCACCACATCCGCATGCATACCAGGTTTGATGTGAGTAAGATCGGTTTCTTTAAAGTTCGCGCGTACCCAATAGCTGTCTTTTAAAATCACAGGGAACAGCGTTTGACCCACGCTAACGACCGAGCCTACGTGCGTATTGATTTCACCGGTAATGCCATCCACTGGTGACGTAATGTCGGTGTAGCTCAAGTTCAGCTCCGCTTGCGCTAACTGTGCTGCCGCTTGTTGAACGACCGCAGCCTCTACGCCTTCTTCACCACGGTTCGCAATGGCTTTTTCTACCGTTGCGCGCGCTTGCTCCAGGCTCGCTTGGGCATTGGCTAGTTTGTTTTTTGCCGTATCTAAATCTTGGTCCGACGCCAGTTTGCGTTTCACCAAGGAATCCGTACGTTTGTATTCTACTTGCGCTTCTGTCAGGTTAGAGCGCGCCGCATCTAAGCCCGCAACGGCTTCAGTTACCTGCTTATCGGCAACGTCATGTTGCTGGACCGCCAATTGGTATGCCGCTTTTGCTTGCTTCACTGCCAACAAATATGGGCGTGAATCTATCTTCAGCAGTAGGTCACCTTTGTTAACAGATTGGAAGTCTTTGACATCCACAGAAACCACTTGGCCTTTTACCTGAGGCGCTACCGACAGAATTTTTGCCCTAACGTAGGCATCTTCCGTGCTTGGGTGACTGTCTGAATACTGCCAAGACCAATACATCGCACCAAATGCGATAACACAGAGAGTAAAGAAAAGAGTTTTTACCAGCTTAGATCTGGAGGAAGAATGCTTTGCGATGTCGTCGCTCATTTATATTGTCCACTTGTTCAATTATGTGATCAGTGTAGGACTTTTCGATCTTCCGACAATAAAATGATCTGCAAGGTAAAGATCCAATTTTGCATGTTGCTAAGTGGAGTAAATGATGTGCAATCAAAACGAGGATAAAAAAGAGGGGCAGTCCCCGTAACCGCCCCCAAAGTCATGCCAATAATAGTAATGTGCGTGTAACTACTGGTTTTTCTTAGAACTTGTAACCGCCGCTGATCATAAATACCCAAGGGTTAATTTTGACGTCGGTTTTTTGCTTCACTCCACCTGCTTTATAAGTTGCTTCTGTTTCAATGTTTGCGTACCACGCAGCAGCGTTGAGGAACCATTGATCGTTGATCATGTAGTCCACACCAATATTCGCTGCTAGACCGAATGAGTCATCCAACTTAAGATCTGAAAGACCAGCGCCTTTACCCGTGCTATTGAAGCCCTCATCAAAGAACATGGTGTAGTTGAGACCTGCACCCACGTATGGACGGAACTTACTTTGTGGCTCGCCAAAGTAGTACTGCACCATAAGCGTTGGTGGAAGGTGTTTGGTGTCCGCGATATCACCAAGACCTAACAAGTCTGTTGAAATATCGTGGCTGAATGGTGTTGCTGCTAGAAGCTCTAAACTGATGTTGTCTGTAAACATGTAGCCAAACGTCAAACCAAGCTGCGTATTTGAATCCACTTTCAATTCTTCTTGAGAACCAAGAATCTTATCGCTGCTGTCGTTTGGAACGACAGACGCCGCACCAACACGAAGAACGAAGTCACCTTGTTTATGAGCGAAAACACTTGGTGACACGAGTGCAGCAACCACTGCTAGACTGCAGATTGTTTTTTTCATTTTTATTTCCTTTCGTAGGGCTTCGTTATGTCGTACCCAAAGGGGTGCCTGCTAACTGATCTGAGATTTCAAGTAAACTCAGCGCCTTGAAGCACACGGGTATCTATATCTTTTTGAGCTGTGCGCAATCTAGCACATAGAAACCCTACTATTTTGATGGAAATCAATTTGTGAAAAATATAGGTTTTTTGTATGGAGAAACGCCATATTGATCAACAAATTATGCAAATAGGATACAATTCTGTAATGCAAACTGTGCGTGTGAGTTGCCATGCATACCCATAAATGCGAATCCTCTCGTTAAGGCTCGTAGCCAGTAAAAACTTTTTTCGTCCTCTACTTCTTCTATTTTCAAAAAAACACCCACTTAAAAAGCTCGTTTGACCCCTTAAAATCGCGATTTGAGGGGTTTGTAAAACACTGAAATACAAGAAGTTATTTTTATGGAAAATCAGTCACTTGGAGTGCTAGTCTGCTCGCAGCTAAGGAGAAGACATGTTAAAAACCGACCTCATTTTTGAACGAGAAAACTTTTCTCATCACGATTTTCAGAATGCCACCTTTAAAAACTGCCACTTTTATATGTGCTGTTTCGACCATGCCGATCTGCGCGATGCTAAGTTCATCGACTGTCGCTTTATCGAATCCAAAGCGCTAGAAGGGTGTAGTTTTCGCTTCGCGAACTTAAAAGACGCCAGCTTTACGAACTGTATGTTGGCGATGAGCCTGTTTAACGGCGCAAATTGTATGGGCTTGGAGCTGCGTAAGTGCGATCTCAAAGGGGCAAACTTCCAAGGTGCGAACTTTGCTAATCGCGTCAGTAACACCATGTTTTTCTGTTCTGCTTTTATTACTGGCTGCAACCTCACCTACTGTAACTTCGAACGAGTGTTACTAGAAAAATGTGACCTCTTTGAAAACCGTTGGAACGGTGCGAACCTCGCAGGGGCAACTCTCAAAGGCTCGGATTTATCTCGCTGCGAATTCTCGCCAGAACAATGGGGAACCTTTAACGTTGAGCAATGTGATCTGACTCATGTCGAACTAGACGGGCTGGATGTTCGCCGCGTTTCTCTGTTTGGTGTTAAAATTTGTGATTGGCAACAAGAGCAATTGCTTGCGCCTTTTGGACTGATCATTCTCTAAGGAAAGGCCATGAACCTGTTTAAAGACTTACCGAATAACCTCGACGAGGAAGTGTTCGAAGACCTGCTGACCCACAAAAACCTGCGTATAGAACGCATTGTCTCAACGGGGCAAACCTCGCCCGAAAGTGGCTGGTACGATCAAGAAGAACATGAATGGGTCTTGGTTCTTAAAGGAGCTGGAGAGCTGACTTTTGAATCAGGTGTAGTGCAACGACTTGAGGCAGGCGATCACGTTACGATTCCAGCTCATACCAAACACAAAGTGAGCTGGACTGACCCAACGCAAGAAACCATCTGGTTGGCGGTGTTTTATCAATAAACACAAAACGATCTTAAACCCCAAAATAGGCGCTGAGTTTGCTCGATACTACTAAGCCGTCACTGGCACTGTTTGATTTTGATGGCACCATCACCCGAGAGGATATGTTTAGCCTTTTCCTCCACTATTCTGCTTATGGCCTGCGCAAACGAGTAGGAAAGGTCGCTATCATGCCATTTTATGCGCTGTACAAACTCGGAGTGTTACCCGCTCGTGTTATGCGCCCTCTCAGCAGTTTTATTGCATTTTCAGGGAAAGAAACGCAGCAAATTGAAGCGATTGGCACTCAGTTTGCCCATGAAGTGATCCCGCTGTACTTACGGCCAGAAGCGATGGAAAGGTTGGCGTGGCATCAACACAGAGGCGATACCATTGTGGTGGTGTCGGCATCACTCAATGCATATCTCAAGCCTTGGTGTGAAGTGAACGGTTACCACTTGCTGTGCAGTGAACTGATCTCAGAACAGCCAAAACTGAGTGGCTTTTACCAGCAAGGTGATTGCAGTTTAGAAAGAAAAGTCTCGCGCGTTAGGGCCACGTTTTCGCTCGACGAGTTTGCGTCTATTTATGCCTACGGTGATACGCACGAAGACATTCCGATGCTAAAACTGGCAGACTACGCGATGCTCAACTGGAGCGAGTGGAGAGCAAGCGAATAACGATATGTGCTCTGATTTTCAAGACAACCACTCAACCAAAGTGGTCGTTTTAGACTGAAAAAAACAAACCCTTCTCACATGAGAAGGGTTTTATTGTTCAGGGCCCGAATAACTGGCTTAACGCCATACACCCCACTGACCCGTTGTGCTTGGTTCCTCACCAGACGTCCACCACTGGGCAGTCCATTCTTTACCATTGTGTGTCACCACATCACCTTGGTTGTAAACGGCCGTCTTGTCCCACAAGTTGGTTGGTTCAACTGGTGGCGGTACATCCGCTTTGATCAGTGACAACGCATAACTGAAGTCTGCACTTGGCGCTAATACTTGGTTTGCATTCACGTTCTTACTATCGAACATGTAGTGGTTCATCTCTTGATGCCAAATGCCCACGTACCAATCACCCGTTTGCTGCGCATTAAATTGATCCGCAATTTCTGCCGCCCAAGTCGCCGTATTGTTTGCACTGATTGGTAGTGAAATATCGACAATTTCATTGCCTGTCGCATTAAACGTACGGAAACGAATGGTGTCACCCGCTTCTACTGGCCCAAAACCTTGCTGAACAAAGTAGCCTAGAGATGTCAGATTATTGCCCGGTTCGGTTGGATCAACAGGGTCAGTCGGTGGCGTCGTGCCTGTTCCGTTTAACGTAATGTCACTACAGTTATAGAAACCTTCACCAGCAACATCAACACGCTGCCAACGAGTATAGAGCACCGCATCGCCGGAACGTTCAGCAGGGAAAGTCACCTGAATACGGTAGCGTTTTTCCGCATCAACATACACATCACCTGCGGTGTCGATCAGCTCTAAATCACTCCAAGTAAGAGGTTTTGAATCATCATAAGTTGGCTTGGTGAGATAGAATTCCCAGTACGATGGGTTGTGCGGCGCTTTGCCGTAAAACACCAATTCAATCTGGTTATTTGCATCTGGCGTAACATTGGTGCGCTGCCAGTTTGGAGAAGGAATGTTCAAGCCTTTCTTAGCTGCATCGCCAGCAGAACATAGCTCACCGTCGCGAACCACGGCTTTCACATGCTCCATATCTCGGTAATTTGGTACGTTTGCTGCAATTTCGCTACGCTGCACAAACGGATACGCGCCAGATTCTTCAAAAGCCGCTTTACACGCTTGGTTAGGGATCTCGTTGGTCCAAAAACCACCGTCTAAATAACACGTATTCTGACGAGCACTTGGAAATTCTACCCAGCCGTGGGCGTTGACGTTAAATGAGCTCAATGCGGCAACAGCGCTTAAGCTCAAAAGAGGAAGTGTTACATGTGATTTCATCGTTCATCCTTAATTTTGCTGACTCGCCGCTCTGAAACACAAGCGGTTTAAGCAAAACTAGCAGGATGGGATTATTTAGAAGGTGAGAATAAATATGGAAATTGTAAGAGTGCCATCTGCTTTCCAGCATTTGTTGTGAACCATTCTCATACTCGACTGACTCTTTCGAGTCACTTCAAATTCATGTGCCACAAAAACTGTCACCCTCGTTTGGCTATCGCTCGTCTTTTGGTGTGTCCATCACCACCATCGTTGTGATCGACTTGACGTGTTCGCACTCACCCAACACATCAGCATGGAACGCTTTATAAGCGGCGAGATTTTGCGTCTCTACGCGTATGAGATATTCGTTAGATCCCGTAATGTTGTGACATTCCACCACCTCGTTTACAAAACGCACATGCTCTTCGAAACCCAGCTGTGCCTGCTTAGAGTGCGAGGCCAAACCAATCGACACATAAGCGACAAAACCCACGCCAAGTTGCTGATTATCCAGTACTGCTCGGTAGCCTTTGATCACGCCTTTACGCTCTAAATCTTGCACTCGGCGTAAGGTTGCAGACGGAGATAAACCAACGCGTTCCGACAGCTCTACATTGGAGATTCTTCCGTCGCGTTTAAGCACTTGCAATATTCTTTCGTCAAATCTATCCATGATGATGTTTCATTGCTTATTTGGTTTCTAATCATCAAATAAAAGCACAATATTGACCTCAGTTCTACTTATAGTTGTTCTTTACTTATCGAGAACTGATTCAAGGAACAATCTATGGAATATCATCAACTGGGCGCTTTGGCGTTGTTCGCTTTTGTCTCCACTTTTACGCCGGGTCCCAATAACATTATGTTGATGACCTCAGGGGCAAATGTCGGCTTTAAACGCACTATCCCACACATGTTGGGCATTACCTTCGGCTTTGGTGCCATGCTAATTTTGGTGGGTATTGGCTTGATGAGCCTGTTCCATGCCTACCCGCTAACCCACTCGATTTTAAAAGTATTGAGCTTGAGTTATTTGCTGTACTTGACGTACAAAATCGCCACCAGCGACAAAACCGAAGCAAAACACGATTTTCGCCCAATGTCTTTTTTAGGGGCTGTTGCATTCCAATGGGTGAACCCAAAAGGTTGGTCGATGGCGTTGACGGCCATTACGGTATACAGCAGTGGCGGTGCATGGCTCGAACTGACTTTTATCGCCGGTATCTTCTGTTTAGCCAACTTGCCATCGGTAACATTTTGGACGGCGGCAGGTATGCAATTGCAGCGTTGGTTGACCACCGATAAACGCGTTAAGGGGTTCAACTACAGCATGGCTGCGCTGTTGCTTTTGTCTACGATTCCAATGATATAAGTCTATTTTGGGTTAAAAAACGACTCACTTTACGTAATTGGGAAAGGACAGATACTGCATTTTGCTTGAGGCTTTGGCGTTAATTCACAGTGTAAATTTGTTTAAAGACGCTACCCTCTTGTTAGGGAACTTGATAATCTTTAAATGAGAAAGAGAATAATTATCGAGTAAAGTAACAATGAAAAAGAAGCCTCAACCTAAAACGCTTGTTGTCACAGACACAGAAACCATCACTCCAAACATGCAGCGCATTACCTTGCAAGGTGAGGCGCTGAGCCACTTTCCTCGTGACTGCGAAGGCAGTTACATCAAATTACTGTTTAACGATATGGGCGGCGCGGATCTGAGCATCCTGCCAGAAGACGACCGACCAATCATGCGCACCTACACTATCCGACGCTTTCATCCAGAAACCAGTTCAATCGAAGTGGATTTCGTCCGACACGTAACGCAAGATCTGCAATGCGGATTTGCAGCGCGTTGGGCAATGGCCGCGCAAAAAGGCGACACGATCAGCATTGTTGGGCCAGGTAGCATCTCCAACTTAAATACTGAGGCGGATTGGTTCTTCATGGCTGCCGATATGACGGCACTTCCAGCGCTTTCTGCGAAAATTCGTACGTTGCCAGAAGAGGCCAAAGGCTATGCAGTGATCAGCGTGATTTCTCCAGCCGACATTCAACCCCTAAACGCGCCCGCCGGTATGGAGTTGATTTGGCTAACTGAACAGCAAACCTTGGCTGATAGCGTTCGCGAACTCGAGTGGTTAGATGGTAACGCTTCGGTATGGTGTGCGTGTGAGTTCGATTCAATGCGTGCGCTGCGCCAATATTTCCGCAACGAGAAAGAAGTCGATCGCGAGAATATCTACATCAGCAGCTATTGGAAGCAAGGCGTGTCTGAAGATGGGCACAAAGTGATTAAACGTGAAGACGCGGAATCCAACCAATAGTGATTCATGTCTTTTCGATTCCAGCTCTCATCCTAATAAAAACGCCCGGCATCACCGGGCGTTTTAGCAACTTCAGTTGTATTAAAGTTCATGAAAACTCTAATCCGCTAGTTCCTGCGCTAAAAAGTCGATCAACAACCTCACTTTGGGCGATAAATTTCGGCTTTGTGGATACAGTGCCCAAATGCCTTCACGGTCGTCTCGGTAATCGGTCAGCACCTCGACTAGCTCACCGTTATCTAGGGCTTCTTGAACGTAATAGTCCGGCAACTGCACTAAACCCAAACCACGTTTGGCGGCGCCCATTAGCGCAAAACCACTATTGCATTTAATCCTCCCCGACACGCGCAAAGACTTATCGCGTTTATTTTCCTTAAAATGCCAATAATCGACCGAACCAACCAAGCACTGATGTCGAGCCAGTTCGGATAATGTGTGAGGCTCGCCAAATCGCTCCAAATACATAGGGCTAGCACACACGTAATTTTGACGCGACGAAAGACGCTTTGCGATCATGCTGGAATCTTGCAGGCGGCCAAGACGAATCGCCACGTCTACCCCTTGCTCTATCAAATCCAGTTTTTGATTGGTCAGAACTAAATCGAGGTCCACACGCGGGTACTTCTCCAAAAACTGATGCAAGAGCGGCGCGAGGTTCATTTCCCCATAGGTCACAGGCGCTGTCACACGCAGCAAACCTCGCGGTTCGGTCTGCATTTGTGTTACAGCAAGCTCGGCCAGTTCTAGCCCTTCGACCAAATGTTTGCACTGCTGATAATAAAGCTGTCCAGCTTCAGACAGAGAAACTTTTCGCGTCGTGCGATGCAGTAACTTAACCGCAAGACGCTCTTCAAGTGCCGATACACGGCGACTGATTTGTGCCACTGACGTTTTCAGTTTAGCCGCGGCAGCTGTAAAGCTGTTAGTTTCCGCTACGGCAACAAACTCGCTGACTCCTTCCCAATTCGCCATGCTGTATTCCTGTCGACCTTTTCTAGACAAATAGTGATTACATTGTTCTCGTCGCGCTACGCTTTGAAAACTGGAAAACTTTACGCGTCAGGTAACGGACGAAGTTCGTCGTATTGCGCATCAAGCGCAATGCCAAAATATTCTTTCAACGCATCCAGGTAGGTTTGACCTGGCTCTAGCTCTATTTCTGTTAGCTCTTCATGATTGGTGCATCTGAGTGTGTAGTTAAGCAGCGTCACCAACCCACTTTCTGTCGCTCTAGCAGCGACTCTTGCGCTAGTAAAACGCGAATTAGGCGAAGTCGAGGTAAAGAAGTTGCTACATGCAATGTCACCAGCACACACGAACTCTAGGTCAAAGCTGTATAGATTGCTCCACACGTCCGTTCCATCGGTTGAAAGCACTTGGAGGAAATAACCAAACTGAGCATCTTTGACAAAACGGAAGGTTTGTAAATCCGTCTGAATCACTTGGTCAAGGATAAATGGCAATGGCGCTCGAGGGGTATTGGAGCCAAAACCCACATCGACAATCCATGTTTGTTCCTCTAAAGTCACTAACGTGATTTGATGACTACGACCTGTTGGTGTACCAGACACATGTACACGCCCTAGCAAACTTCGCGCTTCAAACCCAAGAGTGTTGAGCACATCAAGCATTAAACCATTTAATTCAAAGCAGTAACCACCGCGAGAGTGGTACACGGTTTTTTGAATAATATCTTCAATCTCAACAGAGACGCCTCGCTGCAATGCGATGTCAAAATTCTCAAACGGCAGGCAACGATGCTGCGCCACGTGAATTCTGTGCAATGACTCCAAATCGGCGGGCAATTCACTAGGCAAGCCTAGCTTGGTTAAATAGGCACTCAGATCCGTCTTATTCATAATCACTCTTACTTAGCTGATGGTTTGACAGTTTTCTACTTTAGCCCCTCTATCTAACTTCAGGTCAATCACCTTTTCCATTTCCCTTCCGCTTTAAGGAGGCATCGCACTCTTTTTACACGCTCACCTTATCATTATTACGCATATGTAAAAATCATTTTCAAAATGGACGGATTATCATTTTTACTGAAACACCTAAAATGAGCACCAACAAAACGACGAAGCGCGGTAAGCAAACCTTAACTACGCTTATTACGTCACTCCATATACTGAAAATATAAAGGAAACATCCAATGTCGCTTGAAATCAAACCTGGTCAAACTCACATAAAATCAAAAGCAATGGTCGCTTGGGCTGCAGGTGAGCCGCTTAAAATGGAAGAAGTTGATGTACAACTTCCAAAAGCCGGCGAAGTGCTAGTACGCATCGTAGCAACTGGTGTTTGTCACACTGACGCATTCACACTATCAGGTGACGATCCAGAAGGTATCTTCCCTTCAATCCTTGGTCACGAAGGTGGCGGTATCGTTGAAATGGTTGGCGAAGGCGTAACAAGCGTTGAAGTTGGCGACCACGTTATCCCACTTTACACTGCTGAATGTGGTGAGTGTAAGTTCTGTAAATCTGGCAAAACGAACCTATGTCAGGCCGTTCGTGAAACGCAAGGTAAAGGCCTAATGCCAGATGGCACAAGCCGATTCTCTATCAACGGCGAAACTATCTTCCACTACATGGGTTGTTCTACTTTCTCTGAGTACACGGTTCTTCCAGAAATCTCACTAGCGAAAGTAAACAAAGAAGCACCACTTGAAGAAGTTTGTCTTCTAGGTTGTGGCGTAACCACTGGTATGGGTGCGGTATTAAACACAGCTAAAGTTGAAAAAGGCGACACAGTGGCAATCTTTGGTCTCGGCGGTATCGGTCTTTCTGCAATCATCGGTGCTCGCATGGCTGGTGCCAGCCGCATCATCGGTGTAGACATCAACGAAAGCAAATTCGACCTAGCGAAACAACTTGGTGCAACTGATTGCATCAACCCACAAAAATTCGACAAGCCAATTCAAGAAGTGATTGTTGAAATGACAGACGGTGGTGTTGACTACTCATTCGAATGTATCGGTAACGTAAACGTGATGCGCCAAGCACTTGAGTGCTGTCACAAAGGTTGGGGTGAGTCAGTCATCATTGGTGTTGCTGGTGCAGGTCAAGAGATCTCAACTCGTCCATTCCAACTGGTAACTGGTCGTGTATGGCGTGGCAGCGCTTTCGGTGGCGTTAAAGGTCGCTCTGAGCTTCCAGAAATCGTAAACCGTTACATGGCTGGTGAATTCGGCTTACAGGAGTTCATTACCCACACAATGGGATTAGCAGACGTCAACAAAGCGTTTGATCTGATGCATGAAGGTAAGAGCATCCGAACAGTTATCCATATGGATCAATAATGCTGCCTCAGGCTCTCCTTTTGGGGAGCCTGAATTCCTTCTGCTAATTAGAGAGTTTATTCATGACTATTGAAAATGTAAGCCAAGCCAAAGTGTTTGGCGGTTGGCACAAGCAATATACACACGAATCCAATGCCCTAAACTGCACCATGCGCTTCGCGATATTCTTGCCACCTAACGCAACGAAATCAAATCCCGTACCCGCGCTATACTGGCTCTCTGGTTTAACGTGTACCGATGAGAACTTTATGCAGAAAGCGGGCGCATTTCGTATGGCGGCCGAGCTTGGCATTGCGATCATTGCACCAGACACAAGTCCGAGAGGCGAAGGTATCGCTGACGACGAAAGCTATGACCTAGGAAAAGGAGCTGGCTTTTACCTTAATGCGACGCAAGCACCTTGGTCACTGCATTACTGTATGTACGACTATGTGACTGAGGAGTTGCCTGCGATCATCGAAAGTAACTTCCCAGTCTCTGACGTGAAGTCAATTTCCGGTCACAGTATGGGCGGCCACGGAGCGCTCACCATTGGTCTGAAAAATTCAGAACAGTACCGTTCTATTTCAGCGTTCAGTCCAATCAGTAACCCAATGCAATGCCCTTGGGGACAAAAAGCCTTTACTGCTTACTTAGGCAAGGAGCTTGAAAGCTGGAAGCAATACGATGCAAGTGAACTTCTAAAACAACAACAATCACCATTACCAATTTTGGTTGATCAAGGTGATGCTGATGGCTTCTTAAATGAGCAGCTTAGACCGGAAGCGCTGATTGCTGCGGCAAAAATACACGATTCAAACCTAACCTTGAGAATGCAACCAGGCTATGACCATAGCTATTACTTCATCTCAAGCTTTATTGAAGAGCACCTCAACTTCCATGCAAAATATTTGTTTGCATAGTTAATTTAAGTAAGCTCATGAAATAAAAAATAAAGTCACCAAAACTAGGTGACTTTATTTTCTTTACGTACTAACAAATACATATCTGAATATCGATGATTTAAATATGTAAAATAATGTAACTTAAGAACAAATTCGACGTCCATTTCTCGCCTTATTAAATTCTCATTTCCGACACAGTATCTTTATTAAAAATGAAACAAAGTTGCACTAAAAACCAATTAAATACCGCGAAATCATTACGAAACTCTACCATCATCCCAATACTCTGAGCTTTTAATTAAGAAGCAACTTAATAACCTTGACGTGACGTAAACCGACAGTTATTTTTGAAACATAACGTATTATAAAATCTCATCCGGTTGGCTCTATAATTATAAATAAATTACCGCTAGCACCTTTGTCCTAGCTAAGAAAAAAGAATAAAACTCAAAAGGGCATATGATGAAAAAGATAGTCGCGCTAGGTCTGTTTTTTGTTGCGCCATTCTTGTCTGCAAATACGATCGTATTTAGTAGTAGCCAGCAGCCTAGTGTCATACTGGAGCTGGAAGAGATCCAAGCTTTACCTACCACTAGCTACACGATGACATTGCCTTGGCTTCCTGCCTCGTCAGAGTTTTTAGGCGTTAAACTCAGCACGCTTCTTACACACGTCTACGGAAAGGTACCAGAGCAGGTTGATATCAGCAGCTTAAACGACTACCACTCGACATTGTCCCGACAAGATATTCTTCGATATCAACCAATACTGGCTTATCAACAAGATCAGAATTACATAAAAGTCAGGAATAAAGGCCCTTTCTGGGTGATATATCCACTCAATCTCTATCCAGAGCTAAACTACAATAAATATCATGCGCAAATGGTATGGCAAGTAAATGAAATAAAAGAAAAATAATAAGAATGAAGTTATCAGAACCCTATTCTAAGAAACAAAGAATATTGCAATATTCTACCACCAGCAAAATGCTGCTGGTGGTGTTTGCCGTTTCTTTGCTTCTCGCGAATGTCGTGCTTTTACAGCAAACACGTTCACTCTCACAAAATTTTAATAACGAACAAAAACAAGCGACTTGGTTTTTATTCCAACTCTCCAAAGAACTATCAGAACTTGTCGGCGAGGCCAGACGGTTAGATGAAAACGTATTGAATATTGATGGTGCAGAGCTTCAATACGAGTTAGCGTGGAGTCGCTTTGACTTATTGACCAGTAGCACGAAAGCCAATAAGTTCTTTTCTCGGAACAACATGCACCTTTACTTCATTAACCTTTTTGAAGAGTTCAAAGAGCTAGAAAAACAACTAGTAGAAGCTAGAACAGGTGATAGCCAAGCTGCTGCTGCATTTTATCGTTCAACTCAAACACTATATTTAGGCTTAATAGACTTCGTTAATCAAAACTTCCGTCTAAGCAGTAAAGCTTATGAAGCACAAAAAGGTCAAACCCAGCGCTTAATGCAAGCACAATATATGTTGTTTGCGACGTTCGTTTTGTCGATTATCTCTCTAACTTATTTCTTTTATCGTGAATCCCATTTTCATAGAAAATTGGCGCTAAGCGACCCTTTGACGAACCTAGGGAACCGCAATGCACTATTCATAACCCTAAACAAATTTACTCAAGAAAAAAGGCCCTTTTCTCTCTGGATTCTAGATTTAAATGGTTTTAAAGAAGTCAACGACACACACGGACACCAAGTTGGCGACACTGTACTGCGGGAAATCGCTAGGCGGCTTAATTCTATGGCACTCAATGATTTTACTGTTTATCGCATGGGAGGAGATGAGTTCGCGGTTATCCTTGAAGGTGAACATCTCAATGAAGAGAACGTACGTGAACAGATAAATACCGTCTTTGATGCACAAATATTAAACTCCGATAAAGTCTCAACACTTTCAACAAGCATGGGCTTAGCGCAATACCCTAAAGACAGTGACAATGTTGACTTTCTTATCAGCATAGCGGATAAGCGCATGTACAAAATGAAATTTCAACGTTAAACGGTATATATGATGAGAAAGTTCATGCAAGTACTGCTTCTGCTGGCAGTCATTGCGGCAGGTGTGTTGGCTTGGGTATTTATTCCATCGCACGAAACCATCGGGCAAAAAACGCTTGAGCAGGCACTCAACGACGACTACAGCCTCGTTGGACATCGAATCTACTCAACCGATCCGGATGCTGGCAACCGATTCGGCTACTTCGTATTGGCAACGGGCCAGAGCATTGAAGAGCAAGAGCCGTTTTTGGTCACTTCGGATCAGTTTATTCGCATGGAGAAAACGGGTGATAATACCTTGTCTGTGATCGTCAATGGCCGTATTTACCATTATCATAACGACTTGTGGGTGCCAAAATCAGACGGGAAATTGCAACACTTTTTAGTCAGTGCAACCGCCAAGTACGTACGCTAAAACGGGAACCTTACTCCCCCCAAAAAAACAAAGCCCCGCATACACTGCGGGGCTTTTTACGTGAAGAAGAAAATAACATCGAATAAATGAGCGTTACTTCGCTAACACTTTCTCTTTAATCACTTTGAGTACCCCAGCCTCTTGGTTGCTTGGCGCAGAATAACGAGCAATTTTCTTAATCTCTTCGTGCGCGTTGGCAACCGCGTACGAATGCTCACTGACTTGCAGCATTTCGAGGTCATTGAGGTAATCACCAAACGTCATGGTTTCTGCCGGAGTAAAATTCATCGTCTCTTGAAGATGCTGAATGGCCGCACCTTTAGAGGCCTCGGCATTCATCACATCCAGCCAGATTTTTGCACTCACCACGACTTTATGCGTTGCGCCAAACTTAGCGTTCATGGTCGGAAACAGGAGCTCTTCCGAACCGTCAAAGTGACAAATTGCTACCTTAATAAACTCGTCTTCGACCTCAAGCAAATCCGGCACATATTCACAGCGGTGGTAGTACTTTTGAAATTCTTCCAGCGATTGCTGATCATGCGTTTCGATGTACGCCGAGCGCTTGCCACACAATACGATGTTCGCCCCGTCAATCTCACGAGCCGCTTTCACAATCTCCAACACTTCCGCTTTAGGAATGGTACAACTGTAGAGCTCTTTGTCTTGGTACATCACCAAGGTGCCGTTTTCAGCCACATACAACAGTCTGTCTTTGATTGGCGCGAACGTGTCTCGCAGGCTGTAATACTGACGACCAGACGCAGCGGAGAACAAAATGCCTTGCTCTTCCAGTTGCAAAAACAGATCGAAAAACTCTGGATCCAAACGACCGTACTGGTCAAGCAATGTGCCATCCATATCGGAAGCAATAAATTTGATGCAAACTTGTGACATTAACGAAAACTCTAAATGATGCTGCGAAAATATATCCATGTAAGGTACAGGATCTTGTATGAATCTCAAGTCGGGATGACGACGCTTTTCGCATTCACCAAGGGTGCTGTTTAAAGTAATCTTCACTGTGATCGATGAAAGCTCTCACCGCAGGAGACAAGTGTTTACGTGATGAATACAGCGCGTAAATGTTGAGATCATTTGGCTTCCAATCCGGCAACACCGACTCAAGCTGACCCGATTTGAGATAGATATTGCTCAAGTAAGTTGGCAACATCGAAATACCCATGCCTTGTAAAGCGCCATGCAATAACGCCGTGGCCTCATTGCTGGTTAGGCGACACTCAATTCCCACCGATTCGAACTGGTCGCCCTGAGACAAATGCCACACGTGACGCTCAAAGTTTTTGTATCCCAAACAGTCGTGTGAAGATAAATCTCGCGGATGCGCGATCGCGTGGTGAGTTTGTAAATATTGCGGTGATGCTACCAACACCGATTCGCACACCGCAATCGGCTTACCAATCAAAGAAGGATCGGGATCTGACGCAATTCGGATCGCCAGATCGATGCGTTGTTCGGTTAGATCACTCACTGAATCTTGCAGATCTATGTCGATATACACTTTGGGGTGCTTTTGCATAAAACTGTTTACTACGGGGATCAACTGTGAGAATCCAAATGAAGTACTAGACGCAAGACGGATTTTTCCGGACAGCTCACCATCAACGGCAATGTTCGACGTTAATGTATCGGCCTGTTTTAACCAGCGCTCAATCTGAGGCAAGCTGCGCTCCCCTGCGGTGGTGAGGGACACCTTGCGCGTGGTGCGGTGTAACAAACGAGTTTGCAGCCAGTTCTCCATCGCCTCTACATAACGAGTCACCATTGGCCGAGACATGTCTAACCGCTCTGCGGTCGCGGTAAAACTGCCAGAATACACCACATCCACAAACACTTTTGCTGCCGTTACTCTATCCATACATTTGATCGAAATAAGAAATAGTGATGCACATTATTGTGTATTTTTCCGAGCGTATCAATTTCCTAATATAGCTCCCGTTCCCAAGCCATGGTCGCTTGGCCCCAAATTCTTTAGGAGCTTATTATGAAAAAATTAACTTTGATTGCTGCATCCATTTTAATGGCAAGCCCTGTCCTAGCCTCTCCCCTTACTCTTGAGGTTTACAACGCCGACGGTAACAGCTTCCACGTAAACTCAACCTTGGTATACGGTGAGACTGACGCCATGGTTATCGACACTGGCTTCACCAAAGCTGACGCGATGCGCATTGCCGCTAAAGTGCTGGACTCAGGCAAAACGCTTAAAACCATTTTTATCAGCCAAGCGGACCCAGACTACTACTTTGGCGCAGAGGCCTTACACCAACAGTTCCCTGATGCGCAGATCATCACAACGCCTGCGGTTCAAAAAATTATTAAAGAGAAATTGGCTGGAAAGCTGGCGTACTGGGGACCAAAGCTTGGCGCAAACGCACCGGTAAAACCAGTGATCCCTGTCGCGTACGATAAAGCATCATTGGAGCTAGAAGGTCATAAGATTGAAATTCGTGGTAACCATGGCACATCAGCACACCGCCCTTACCTATGGATTCCAGATAACAAAGCGATTCTAGGTAACGTAGCCGTGTACTCAAACGTACATTTGTGGATGGCAGATGCCGCTGACCAGACCGCCATCAATGCTTGGGAGCAGCAACTTAGCGAGATGCTTGCGCTTAAACCTCAAGTGGTCATTCCTGGTCACATGAAAGCAGGCACAAAGCTGAACGCAGACACCATTCGCTACTCGCAACAATACTTGCAGGATTTTCAGCAAGCGAAAAAACACAGCAATAACAGCGTTCAACTCATTGACACCATGTCTGCGAAATACCCAGAAGCTCAATTGCCAATCGCGCTAGAAATCGGTGCGAAAGTGCATACTGGTGAAATGTCATGGTAACCGTGCATTACTTCTTCGATCCCATGTGTGGTTGGTGCTACGGGGCATCACCACTCATCGAAGCCTTGATGGACACCTCTCAATTTAAGGTAGAGCTTCATCCCGGCGGTATGATTGAGAAACGCGCGATTGAACCTGAATTTCGTCAGCACATCATCAACAGTGACGCTCGTATCGCAACCGAAACCGGAGCAACGTTTGGTGAAGCATATCTGCAACGCGTGAAAAGCGAAGATGCGTTTGTTCTTGATTCTTATCTACCCACACAAGCGATCTTGAGTGCGGAGAAAATGGGGCTGAATCCATGGCACATGCTAAAGGCCATCCAATCTGCGCATTATCAGCTCGGGTTAAAAGTGAATGAAGCATCGACGCTCAAAGCCATTGCAGAATCGCTAGGTTTAACAAGTGATGCGTGGGAGCAAAACATGGCGTTAAGCGAAGCCGAACTAGATGAGAGAATTCGCTCTAGCCGACAATTGATGCGACAGTTACACGTTGGTGGTTATCCAACCCTGATTGCAGAAGTAAATGGCGAGTACTTGACCTTGCCGCACTCGACCTACTACGACAAACCGGCACAGTGGAAGCTTGCATTACAAAAACTGCAATAAGCTCTTCCCCACTCGCTCTTGTTCTTAATCCAAGAGCGAGTGCCAACACCGACATGGCAATCCTGACTCAAACAGGTACAATCCTCGCTCGATTTTTTTACTCGCGCGGATACCCACCATGCACTCGCCTGAACATTGTTTTACTCGTTTTACTGCTGATATTTCTGGCTATGAATTGCCAACGCAGTTTACGTTTCCGTTCTACTACACGCCGCATCCTCTTTGCGTTATGGCCGCAAAGCAATTGCAACAGCACTTATTAGCGCAAACCGACTTCGAACACGATTTTGGTTTGGTTAATGAAGAAACGGGGCGAGGCAAAATGTTTGGCGTATTGCTGGTAGAAAACCCTCAAGGCGAACTCGGATTTTTAAGTGCGTTTTCTGGCAAAATTGCTGACCAAAACTTGATTCCAGGGTTTGTCCCTCCTGTGTATGACATGCTGACCGATGAAGGTTTCTTCCGCGCAGAAACGGATGCCATCAACGCCGCCAATGCGGAGTACAAAACCTGTGCCGCGAATCCGGAATTGGCAGATCTTAAAGCGCAAATACAAGCCGACCGAGCCGCTTATCAACAAGAAGAGCAAACACAGCGCCAAGTGATGATTGACGGCCGCGCCGCACGCAAACGACAGCGTCAACAGGGCGAGCAAACACTCAATGCCGATGACCTCAAAATCTTATTGGATGAGTTGGGTAAGCAAAGTGTCGCCGAGAAAAACGTTCTCAAATACTTAAAGCAAGCGTGGGATGAAAAGCTTGCAATCAAAGAAGCGCGCTTGGCTGAGTTAGAGCAGCAACTTGCTCACCTGAAAGAGCAGCGCAAAACGCTCTCCAACGCTTTGCAGCACAAATTGCATAAACAATACCGCTTTCTAAACAACCATGGCAAAACACGCGACTTGGTGGACATTTTTGCGGACACCACAAACCCAGTTCCACCAGCAGGTGCGGGGGAATGTGCTGCGCCAAAACTGCTTCAATACGCGTTTAAACACGGATTCAAACCGCTGGCGCTGGCAGAATTTTGGTGGGGTGTGTCGCCAAAGTCTGAAGTTCGCCAACACAAAAAATTCTACCCATCGTGCAACAGCAAATGTCAGCCGATTTTGGGCCATATGATGCAAGGGCTGGATGTCGAACCTAATCCATTGGCGGAGAATTGGGCAGAAGACAAAGAACTAGAGATAATCTACCAAGACGACGCTATGGTCGTCGTCAACAAGCCCTCGGGCTTACTTTCAGTGCCTGGTAAAACTATCAAGGACTCTGCTTATACGCGCCTACAAGCGATGTACCCTGATGTGGAAGGGCCGTTTGTGATTCATCGTCTCGACATGGCGACCTCTGGCATTTTGGTGCTTGCCTTAACTAAGCGCGCGAACAAAAGTCTGCAAAAACAGTTTATGGCTCGCGGCGTACAAAAACGTTATATGGCACTGCTCGAAGGCGTATTAAACGAGCCTGAAGGGGAAATTTCACTGCCAATGCGTGGTGACCCAGACGACCGCCCACGTCAACTGGTGTGTTTTGAACACGGGAAACATGCAGAAACCTACTGGCAACTGATTGAAGTCAAAGATGGGCGCAGCAAGGTATACATGTATCCGAAAACCGGGCGTACTCACCAACTACGTGTACACAGTGCTCATCACATGGGGTTAAACATGCCGATGGTTGGTGATGGTTTATACGGCGAAAAAGCCAACCGCTTACACCTGCATGCTGAGATGCTAGAGCTGGATCATCCATACAGCAAAGAGCGCATGGTGTTCAAAGCTGAGTGCGAATTCTAACGTCTTCCCGATTTTAAATAACAAAAAGGCACTGACTAACAGTGCCTTTTTTGGTTTCTAACAACAGAATAGGCGTGATGCGCAATACCGAAAACCGTTAGCTCACCTTAAACTTGGTCCACACCTGAGAGCGCCAACGTCTTGCCATGATGATACCACGTACCCATTCATCGAGTGCGATTGCCATCCAAGCCCCTAAAACGCCATAACCCAAGTGGATGCCAAAGATGTAAGAGAAAAGCACGCCTAGTCCCCACATACTCAAAATCCCCATTTGCACTGGGAACTTGATGTCACCCGCGCCTTTGAGCCCCGCGATAAAAATCAGGTTAAACACACGTCCGGCCTCGAGCAAAATTGAGCCCATGACTAACGAACCTGCCAATGCGAGTATCTCTGGTTGATCGGTAAATACGCGCAGAATCTCTTCTCTAAACAGGTAAATCAGTGTGGTTGCCGCCGTTGATGCCACAAATCCCACTAAGAAGTAGATTTGTACGCGTTTTAAAATGCTGCTCACCCAACCTTTACCGATGTAGTAACCAGTCTGAATTTGCGCTGCCTGACCAATTGCCAACGCGAAAGCAAACGAGAAACGGGCAATGTTTTGTGCATAAGTGAAAGCCGCCAACGATGCCGTCCCCATTTGCACCACAAAATACACAATGCAGATTTGCGCCACGTTGTAAGACAGCACTTCACCCGCGTTCATGCCGCCGATTTTTAAGATCTTTTTGTAAATCTCTGCGGGCACTTGTTTCATGGTCGACATCGGTAGTTCAATGCTGCTGCGAGCGAGAATAAACCATAACATTAACGTACCGATGACTTGGCTGACGACGGTTGCTATTGCTACACCTTGCACACCATACACAGGTAAACCGAAAGGCTGGTAAAGCGCAATATAGTTACCAATGATGTTGAACACACCCGAGATCAAATTCACCACCATTGGGGAACGTGAATAACCATGACTACGCAGAATAGTTGTAAAAACAACGCCAATCGTAACGTTAAACGTCATCGCACCGCTTATCAGCAGATATTCATGAGCGTACTGCTCAACTTGCGCTTCCAAGCCGTAATACGGGAGTAGGTATATCGCACCAAGCACGGCAATCACACTCAATAGCACACCGACGAGCACAGACAGCGCAATACTCGCAACACCAACGCTCACTGACTCTTGCTCGCGTCCAGCGCCATTGTATTGGGCAATCAAAATCCCCGTACCGCTACTGACAAACGTCGAAACGATGATTAAAAAGAAGGTAATCTGCGTGATCACACCAACAGCGGATACGGCTTTGTCTGAGTAGCCACTCAGCATGAACACGTCACTGGTTCCTAAAGCCGTCCGTAGCAAAATTTCGACAAGAATTGGCCAAGCTAATGCCACGATGGACATTCGTTGGTTGATGTTTTGGCTTTTAGGCATGCTTGTAACCTTTCCTACAACTAAAAACTGCCTCACAATATTTGTGAAGCAGTTTAAAAATAGTGACTCGAACGAAGCTCGATATGAGGTTGTGATTTAGCGCGGATTCTAGTCGCATATTGGTCATAACGACAACAATATTTCGCCCTGTTTCGGAAAAATATTTCTAATGCATTTTCGAAACGACATATGCCTTGACGATACGTAGAGCAGAGATTGGTGAACAATACTCTCAATCAACGAGCACCGAACAGAATCAGGATAATCAATAGAAATATCTCCAACTAGATACATTACTTTGAGTTATCAGTCCAACCATATAGAGCCATGAAGAACCGTCATGAAAACCTGCATGCGCCACCATTCCTCTTTGAACACTCGCACCAAATCACACTGATGGCTTTGCACTAAAAATGACTGATATCACATTTGGAAACTTTGTTGTTCTATTTATCGCGAAAATACCGCCTAGAATAAGCGTACACGTTAATTAAGCAAGGATACGTAATGTCGACATTGGCTGGGGCGCGCTTAGAAGAAATGGCGGACATCCGCTCAACAAGAAAAAAGAAAATTGTCTTTTTATGCTCCAGTATCGCCGCTGCCTGTTTAACTTATGGTTCCATTGCTCAATCACTTGAGAATAACTGGGGTTTAAGCTTTTTCCATGCTTTGTGTGCCTTGGCATGCTTAGCAATCAGTTATGTAATAAAAGTCCAGCGGCACCATCAATACGCCGACTTATGGCTAAGTGCTGTCTTAATGTTCGAAGGGTTATTGTTACTTCTGTATAACGATGCTCCGTCAGGCAAAATGTTATGGCTATATCCTATTGTCGCCACTCTGGTATTAATTAATGAGTTTAAGGTCGGTCTGTTGTTCAGTGGCACCTACATTTTACTGATCTTTTTTGGGGTCGCTTTTTTAGATCGACTGCCAGCAGCCACAGAAATCATAGAGCGGAGATTGATGCTGACCCTGATAGCGACCGCGTTTGTGTGTCACACGTTCTCGTATTACTACACGAAAGTCCTCAATTACATTCAAACACTGTATCGTGAGGGGATTGAGGAGTTAGCATATTTTGACCAGCTCACTGGGCTTGCCAATCGCTGGAGCTTTGAGACTTGGGCGCGCGCAAAGCTCGATGAAATCAAGCACTCATCTGATGACAGCATCACCGCATTGGTCTTTCTCGATATCGATAACTTCAAGCACATCAACGACACCTACGGGCACGATATTGGTGACCAAGTACTTCAAGCCTTCGCAACTCGATTAAAAAATAACATTCGCAACAAAGACAGAAAAACAGATAAACACGACTACTCCATCGCTCGATTTGCGGGCGACGAGTTTGTAATCATGCTTTACGATGTAAAAAGTAAAGATGACCTCGACAGCATCCTAAAACGGATCGTAAATCTGTTTCCGACAGGTTACCGAAGCTACGATATGATTAACGAGTTAACGATGAGTGTAGGTGCTGCTATCTATAAGCAAGATGCAAAGGATTTGTCTGAATTGACTCGATGTGCAGATAAAGCAATGTACGCAGCTAAACATACTGGTAAAAACCAGTACGCCTTTTATGAGCACTGCAATACGGAAGAACAGTCAACATCTGATGCACCAGCTGTACCAGAAGCTTGCTAATGACTAAGCGAACACATGCATCACCCAAAGCCCCACAACGAGGAATACGATTAACCACACTACTTGCAACGTTCTGTTCGGCTTGTCTTGCTGACGAGTGGGGTAATCTTTAAACGCACGGCCCTTCATTTTGCCCATTAAGCTCTTTCCTAGAGCACGTCGATAAAATTCACGTCTCTTATGAGCGGCATTGGCAACTTCGGTAAAGCGCTGTCTTTGCTCATTGGTGAGATCTTTGTCCTCGTAACGAGGAGGGAGATCAGAATGCTTGCGTTGTACTGCCATCACTTCCTCCCTGGTCGATGGGTACATTTTTATTAAGTATATACCCAAATAACCAAAAAGATGCGTTATAAGTGAAGCACATAGACGAAAAAACCACCCGAAGGTGGTTTTATGACGAGCAACAAATGAACGCTAGAAGTACTCACATAAATACGCAGTCGCTTCTTTCACTTGAAGCTCAAATGAAGAATTACCTTCCACTTCAAAAAACTCACCACTTTGATAAGTCGTCCAATCGCTCTCGCCAACACGCTTGACCACAAGCGCACCTTTTACAACCGTCATACGCTCTGGTGCTTGAGTACCAAACGTGTACTCACCAGGAAGCATCACACCAACGCTAACATCCTGATCTTTCTGGTTAAAGCCTAGTGATTTTACACTACCAGCAAAATAGCTATTTTCCTTAATATTCATTATTGGTTTCCTTATCAAAAGTCCGCTCTTTTTTACCTTGTTTCTTTCCGTTACTCAAGCTTTGAAAGCCATTAAACTCAACGTAATAACGCACATCCTTTGCTACTGAGCGAGAACCTCTTTTCACGAGGATTAATCAGGCGACCTAAACCGAGCAAGAAAAACTGCGAAGTAATGAATGTGAGCAAACAACAAAACCATCAATAAGATGTGTATCTGAATGTAAAAGTGGACATTAGATCATAGTTTCGTCGTCTCAATGGCGGGATTGTTTGTTTTTAAAAAGGAAGCTTTCCACCATGTTAAAAAAGTGGAGAAAATTAGATCTATGACGTACTCAACCCGCCGAAGGCGAAAAGCACGACAAGAACCAAAACTTTCATTTTTGGCTCGCCACCAATCCAAAATCCTCAAGAGTACATTTGTCTGCTTCGGGATGGGTCTGTTGACGTTTTTTGGCTATCAAATCCACCTCTCCTATCAAGACCACATTGATCCGGAAAAGGTGTACGGCGAATGGATTGAGATTGGCGCGCCACCCTACCAAACAGAACGTCTCGTTTTCACTGAAGATGGGGTATACCGAAACCATCGACTTATTACGACGGAATTTGAATTCGATGGCAAGGTCATCACGTTGAATACCGGATTAGGAAAGACCGCGTATCAGATCTCGGGCTCTCATCTTTCACCTCAAATACGCCGTATTGAGCCTCTTATTCCAGATCAGCGATTCATTCGTAAAGGATTTGAGCATACCGTTCAGGGCTCAGAAACCGGCGCAGCCTCTAAACGTCGCGCCGCGTTGAGTGAACACTTCAGCCGTGACTAATACGTCTTCACGGCTATTTTTCCTTTCAATTCTCTTTCTATATCAATGAAACAAAACCTTAATAAACAACAAAATAAGGCCTTCATCGCATTTAACTAACTTGTTACTGAGTAAACAATAATTTTAGTTTCTGCTGAGATTTTATAAATTATTGACTCAGTCTGACACTTTCTGTGTAACAGAGTGCGAGTTTTAGTTAAGTTCTCTCAAGTGCCTCGAAAACCGTCTTAATTTTTTTTGACGAAAAAAAACTCTCTGAAATGCTGAGTGTGATGCTTTTGCACGTGGAGTAAATCCAATCATCTTATCTGGTGCAAGAGCAGCCTATGTTCTAGGTAGAACATGAATCCAAGGATTGAGAGAGAAGTTATGATTCGATTTAACCTATGTGCAGCTGGAGTTGCTTTAGCGCTATCAGGTGCTGCAGTTGCGGCTCCAACCGCACCAAGTATCGATATGTACGGTTCCAACAACCTTCAGTTTTCTAAAATTGAACTCGCGATGGAAACCACGTCAGGCTACTACGACATGGTGAAATACCATGAGCAAGCGAAGATCACTGTTAAATTTAACCAGTGGAGTGGCACACCTGGTGACACTTACAACGTCTATTTTGATGGTGTAAAAGTAGCAAGCGGCCCTATCACTGGTAGCCAAACGACAGCTTCGTTTGAATACGGCCAAGGTGGCTTATACCAAATGGAAATCGAAGCATGTGATGCGACAGGTTGTGCGAAAAGCGCACCAGCTGAAATCACGATTGCAGATACCGATGGTTCTCACCTGAAGCCACTAACGATGAATGTTGATCCAAACAACAAAACCTACAATACCGATCCAAGCGTCGTGATGGGTACGTATTTTGTTGAATGGGGCATCTATGGCCGTGACTACACAGTCGATAATATGCCGGTCGACAACTTGACTCACATCCTTTACGGTTTTATCCCAATTTGTGGCCCAAATGAGTCTGTGAAGTCTGTTGGCGGCAACAGTTTCAACGCGCTACAAACTGCTTGTACAGGTGTGCCTGATTATGAAGTCGTTATCCATGACCCTTGGGCTGCTTATCAGAAGAGCTTCCCACAAGCTGGTCATGAATACAGCACGCCTATCAAGGGTAACTACGCAATGCTAATGGCATTGAAACAACGTAACCCTGATCTAAAAATCATCCCATCGATCGGTGGTTGGACACTGTCTGACCCATTCTTCGATTTCGTGGACAAGAAAAACCGAGACACATTCGTCGCATCAGTTAAGAAGTTCCTGAAAACTTGGAAATTCTACGACGGTGTTGACATCGACTGGGAATTCCCTGGCGGCGGCGGTGCAGCAGCCGATAAGGGCGACCCTGTAAACGATGGCCCAGCATACATCGCACTGATGCGTGAACTGCGCGTAATGCTTGATGAATTAGAAGCTGAGACAGGCCGTACTTACGAGCTAACGTCCGCTATCGGTGTCGGTTACGACAAGATTGAAGACGTAGACTACGCAGATGCGGTGCAGTACATGGATTACATCTTCGCAATGACTTACGACTTCTACGGTGGTTGGAACAACGTTCCTGGTCACCAGACTGCGCTTTACTGTGGTTCATTCATGCGTCCTGGTCAGTGTGACGGTAGTGGCGTTGATGAGAACGGCGAACCATACAAAGGTCCTGCTTACACAACAGATAACGGCATCCAACTTCTTCTTGCTCAAGGCGTTCCTGCGAACAAGCTAGTACTTGGTACAGCAATGTACGGTCGTGGCTGGGAAGGCGTAACTCCAGATACGCTAACCGATCCAAACGACCCAATGACAGGTACTGCTACAGGTAAACTGAAGGGCAGCACAGCGCAAGGTGTTTGGGAAGATGGCGTAATTGACTACAAAGGCATTAAGTCATTCATGCTAGGTGCAAACAACACTGGTATTAACGGCTTCGAGTACGGCTACGATGCACAAGCAGAAGCACCATGGGTATGGAACCGTACTACGGGCGAGTTGATCACATTTGATGACCACCGTTCAGTGCTAGCAAAAGGTAGCTACGCGAAGTCTCTTGGTCTTGCTGGTCTATTCTCTTGGGAAATTGACGCGGATAACGGTGACATTCTAAACGCGATGCACGAAGGTATGGCTGGTGGTGTGGTTCCTCAACCAAACCGTAAGCCAACCGCAGCCGCTGGCGCAGATCAATCGGTAACAGGTCCTGCAAATGTGGTTCTAGATGGCAGCCTGTCAAACGACTCTGACGGCACCATCGCAAGCTACGCTTGGGAACAAGTATCTGGCACAGCAGTGGTACTAACAGGTGCAAACTCAGCGAAAGCAAGCTTTGATGCAGCAGAAGTTACTGTTGAAGAGCAATTAACTTTCAAGCTGACGGTGTCTGATAACGAAGGTGCAACGGCATCTGACCTCGTTGTAGTAACAGTGAAACCAGCAGGTGTTGTTGACCCAGTGAACAACGCACCAGTAGCGCAAGTTGTTGCTCCAGCAACAGCAAACGCTGGTGACGTTGTGGTTGTAGATGCATCTGCGTCTAGCGATGCAGACAACGATACCCTGACATTCAACTGGACTCTACCTCAAGGTCTGAATGCAACGGTTGAAGGCTCTAAAGTCACGTTCACTGCTGCGGAATACCCGCAAGACACAAGCTTAAGCTTCACTGTAAGTGTGAGCGACGGTAAAGCGTCTTCATCGGCAAGCGCGACAGTGGTTGTTGCACAGCACACAACCGATCCGAACCCTGGTACTTGTGACAACGCATGGGATGCGAGCGCAGTGTACACAGGTGGTAACCAAGTGACTCACGCAGGTAAAACGTGGGAAGCGAAATGGTGGACTCAGGGTGACGATCCTAGCCAATCTGGCGAATGGGGCGTTTGGAAAGAAGTTGGCGTAGCTAACTGTAACTAATTTCAGCCTTGCAGACTTTCTGCTAAATAAACAAAGGACAGCTTCGGCTGTCCTTTTTGGATTTAACCTCTTAACGAGGAGAACAACACCAGAGACGAAAAAATCTGAGGTGTTACTTTCAAATCGAATTAGCGCAAAACGGAGCGAGTCAATCACTAAAAGTAAGGGTTACCAAGCACTATCGAGCAAACGGTCAAAACTACTGAAGACTTGCTCACACTTCATCACTCTACCATGCCCCTGACCTTGTGTTGTCACTAACTCAACGTTTTTAATCTCTTCAGCCGCTTTTGCCGAGACACTGTATTTGGTGAACTTGTCTTGCTCATCATGAATAATAATGGTGTGAGACGGACGCTCAGACAAACGCTTCATCGGATCAATGGACTGTAACGGATAACCAAATTGGTCTTCAACTTCTGAAACCACAGCATTAAAAAGCTTCATCGAGTAACCGGAACGTGCAATGCTACCGAATAAGTTCTCTACGTAATTTAATACCGGAGCAATAAGCAGCAAAGGCTTGTTTTCTAATTTACTGTGCCTACACTCAAGAGCAGAAGCGGTGCCCATGCTGTGCCCAACTAGGCCAACAATATCCTCGACCGTATCCAACACATCTTCTAATCCTCTGACAAACCCCGGAATGTGCCCATACTGCCCCTCACTCTCACCATGTGCCGGATGATCGTACGCCAAAGCAGTAAACCCTTTCGACGCAATATGTTCCATCAGTGGATAAAACTGACTTGCCGTTCCAGACCAACCATGAGTTAGCACCCAAATAGGTCCAGAGCCCAAAGTATAGGTTTTGATGATGCCTGCATGCCCTTTAATTTCACCTTTGATAAGCCCTTGAGGCTCAATATTTTTAGGTTGCGTACGAGCAGGTGTCAGAAGAAGCTTGCGCGCGGTCTTCTTTGCATGTGACGGGGCCAGTGTATGGTGTAACCGAGTACTAATGTTCACCAAACTGCGCTTAATACTGAAACGTTGCGATGTATTAAAGTAAATTTTTTCACTCATAATCATGTCCTTAACTACCAGCTTTGCACAAAATAGAACGGTCGTGCTTTTTACGCTGATAAGAAAGAGCGAACTCAGCCGCTCTTTGTGATTTTATGTCTACGAATCTGGGAAGCGAATAACCGATATTAGCCTTTCCAGCGAGAAAATAAGTTGTCGATCCCTTGCCAAAACAGACGCAAGCTTTCTTGCTCACCTTTAATTGAGTAAAAAACATGCGCACTCAAATAGAGACCGTACAAATCAAACGTTGCTTGGCGTGTATCTAAGTCTGCTGAAAATTCTTGCTTCTCTTTGCCTTTCGCTATTTGGATCTCCAAATAACTCAGCCAAGTGTCTATGGATTTACGCAGTCCGGCCTGAAGCGGGCAATCTTTATCTGCCGTATCATTCCAAGCGTCAAGAAACATACAACTTCCTTGGAATGCGTGATTCCAAGTCATCCAAGAGTCGAGCAACCCTCGAATTTTACGCTCGATATTGCCATCCCCGAGTTCTCGAGCAGGCTCAATAACCCGATCAGCGAACACTTTATTGGCGTGATCAAGCACCGATAGCTGTAAATTCAACTTCGAATTAAAGTGGGCAAACAGACCACTTTTCGACATACCGCATTGCTTGGCTAACTCTCCAATCGTAAGACTTTCTAATCCGTCTTCGCTGGCGATCTCAAAAGCCCGCTGCAGAATAAACTCTTTTGTCACTTTTCCTTTTTGCATAATCTTATTTTTAGCACGATCGTTCTTTTTTGCAATCTAGAGTTAACTGGTCTAACCATTATTCAGTGCTATTTTCGACTCACGAATCAGGTATTGATTGCGTTAATAGGTTAATAATTAAGAAGTTTGAAGTAAGTCTTAATTTTCGAAACAGCTTCAATGTAAGCGCAAGTCTGTTGACTTTTTCACGTATTACTTCAACAACAACCTGCTATTTTCACCTAAGTTTTTTATTTAGGTAAACAATGTAATGGCAAAGAAACAAAAAATAGCCAGCTTAGAGTTTGCACGTATCATTGCAATGCTTGCGATTGTGGGTTTGCATTGCCAGATGGCACTGACGTACTGGCAGTGGGATGGGATACCATGGGTTGGCTATATGCTCAACCAACTGGCTCGTTTTGCTGTTCCGCTGTTCTTTCTCATCTCGGGTTATCTAATCCAGCCGAAGTTGAGTCATTCACCTATCGATACTCTTAAGAACTACGCCAAACCGTTAATAAAGGTTTGGCTCATTTGGAGCATGATCAGTTTACTGATGCCATTCCAATGGCAGACGGTCGCTGAGGCTGGGTATCTCGCCGAAAGGCAAGGTTATTGGGGGTACTTAAGGTCAACCCCGATCAATTCACTCATCGAAGGCGGACTCGTTCATCTGTGGTTTATTCCGGCTCTGGTCATTGCCGTAGCGTTAATTGCCTTTCTCGTGCATATCAATATGGCGCAACTGATACTGCCAACCGCAGTATTGCTATACATATACGGGGCCTTTGCTGGCAGTTACGCGACCATTACCGACCTGCCAGCGCCTTTCTTTACTCGTAACGGGCCTTTTTTCAGCACGTTGCTAGTTGCTCTAGGTTATTTCGCACGAGAAGTGCAGTGGCGGTGGTCGCGAAACAATACGGTTCGATGCATTATTCTTGGCATGGCACTGCATTTTGGTGAAGCTTACTGGCTGATGCAACATGACATCGCTTTCAACTCGCACGACTTCCTATTCGGTACCGTTATCTGGGCTGTAGGTGTCTTTATGTGGCTTTTGGCTCACCCTCATTTTGGCGACATGCCTTGGGTCTTCAAACTATCTCCTTGCGTGTTAGGAATATATGTTAGCCATCTGCTTATCATAATTGTCATGATGAATGTCGCTGAATTTATCGGGCTGCAACACCTCGCGAAAGATGTGTTTATCTATCCTGCAACGATTGTTGCAACCATACTGCTTGTGAAAGCAATTGATGCTTCACCGTTGAAAAAATGGCTCCTACGCTAAATGCATTCAGCTCTAGATATAGCTAGCTTTAACTCAAAAGGGTTAGAGCTAGCCAGTTAAAAATGAGATTTCTCTCTCACTGACCAATTTTTGACTTTCTAATCCTTCAGAATTTGCTTTCACTCACAAAAAACATTGTTCATTTCCTTTAAATTGGCTCGACTATTACAATATTGCTCATTAAACGGAGGCTGTATGTGGGCAGGTCAAGGACTCGTTCCTTTTTTAGAGATTAGTCACTGGTTAACTTACGGTTTATATGCCGCTGCGGTTTTATTCGGCGCAGCAAGCATTGCGTCACTCAGAAAATAGTGGCGCACACTATCATTTCCTAACTCCTACTGTTAATTCGAGCTCTCTCACAACTAACTCATTCATTTGTGGCTAATATTTCTCCAACCAGACAAAGGAGAAATGTCTATGCCAATCTATCCAATTGTGGCTTTCTGCTGTTTGTTGTTCTCTAGCGCCACCTTTGCTGCATCAACCAATGAACTGAATCTTGTTAATTCTGGTGTCGGTTACGCTGCTCTGATTATCTTTTCGTTCGCTTACATACTGGTTATGTTGGAAGAGTATCTGAAAATGAGAAAATCCAAGCCTGTGCTGCTCGCTGCAGGGTTAATTTGGATTCTGATTGGCTACACCTTTGCTCAGCACAACCAGCCTGAAATCGCCAAATCCGCACTAGAACACAACTTGTTGGAATATGCCGAGTTGCTGCTGTTTTTGCTCGTGGCGATGACTTACATCAACGCAATGGAAGAACGCAAACTCTTCGATGCCTTACAGGCGTGGATGGTTGGTAAAGGTTTTGGATTCAAAAAGTTGTTCTGGCTGACGGGGTTTCTCGCTTTTGTCATTTCACCGATTGCCGATAACTTAACTACGGCCCTATTGATGTGCGCTGTAGTGATGAAAGTCTCTGGTGATAATCCTAAGTTCGTCAATCTTGCTTGTATCAACATTGTTATCGCAGCCAACGCTGGCGGTGCATTCAGCCCATTTGGGGATATTACAACCCTGATGGTGTGGCAAGCCGGTCATGTCAGCTTTGCTGAGTTCATTCCGTTGTTTGTACCGTCATTGGTGAACTACTTGGTTCCCGCGTTTTTGATGTCACTGTTTGTTCCAAACACAAAACCGAATACGATTCACCAACACGTTGAGCTAAAACGCGGGGCAAGGCGTATTGTCGCATTATTCATTCTGACTATTGCCACTGCGGTCTCTTTCCATGCTGTGCTGCACTTCCCACCCGTTATGGGCATGATGATGGGCTTGGCGTACTTACAGTTTTTCGGATATTTTTTGCGCCAAACTCTCAAACACTCACTCGCAAAAAAAGCAGCTATGGCAATTGCCAATGGCGATGATCAGGCATTGAAGCGCTTAGGCTCAGTGGTTCCGTTTGATGTGTTTCATCGTGTGTCTCGAGCCGAATGGGACACCTTGTTGTTCTTCTATGGTGTTGTGATGTGTGTTGGCGGTTTAAGTTTACTTGGCTACCTCGAACTGGTTTCAAACGTCATGTACACGCAATGGAACCCAGTCTGGGCAAACGTAATGGTTGGTGTCCTATCTGCAATCGTCGATAACATTCCGGTTATGTTTGCTGTACTGACCATGGAACCAAACATGTCGATGGGCAACTGGCTACTGGTCACATTAACCGCAGGTGTCGGGGGCAGTTTGCTTTCCATTGGCTCCGCGGCAGGCGTCGCTTTAATGGGAGCTGCGCGTGGACAATACACCTTCTTTGGCCACCTAAAGTGGGCTCCCGTCATCGCCTTGGGTTATGCCGCCAGTATTGCGGTACACTTGTGGATGAATAGCGGCTTATTTACTTAAAAGCACCGATAATCAGGCACTTAAATCACAATATAACCTAGCGGTCAGATGGATGGTTAACGCCATCCATCACTTCAATCGCTCCCAACTCATATGGGTTGACGCCCTCTAAGCAGCCGACATTATAGCCATACTCACTCGGGTCAGAACGACGCTGATGGTGCGTATAAATACCGCACTCGCCACAGAAAAAGTGCTTCGCAGTGTGTGTATTAAATTGATACTGCTTCAAGACGTCTTCGCCTTGCATAATACGAATACCGTTCAAAGGTACAGATGCTACAATCGCGCCACGACGTCGACACATAGAACAGTCACACCGTCTCGGCTTCTCAATACCATTGGGTAACGCCAGTTCCAGCTCAACTTTTCCACAGTGACAACTCAGTCGATGTAATGTGCTGATTTGGGTGTTGCCAACTTTCTTAATCATAACTTTTCCTTGTTGTTTTTCTATCTGTGTACATTATGTTAAACAGGTTAATATCATCATAATCTCGTCCAAAAACTCGACATCCATCACTTTTCGCGACATTTTATTGGCCGATTTGTTAGTTGCTATTTTGGCGACTGTCTATCGCGTCCGTGAGACGTGTTATCTCCGGCGCGGTTTTTAAACCAAGGAAATTAATTTATGGACAAAGATCATAGCCTAAGAGAGAACCTCTTGGCTCTGACGCTCGGCAGTGCGTTGGTGTCACTTGGGGTGATATTTTTTAGCAAAGTAGGATTGCTCACTGGCGGTACGGCTGGTTTGGCGATCTTCCTAACCAAAGTGAGTGACTTCAGTTTTGGTCAGATATTTTTCGCTCTTAACCTCCCTTTTTATATTTTATCTGTGATGCGCATGGGTTGGCGCTTCACTATCAATACCTTTATTGCGGTTTCGATTGTCTCTTTTGCGGTCGATCATCTGCATCATGTGATTGAGATTTCACGAATCGAACCTTTCTATGCGGCACTTTTGGGTGGTGGGCTGATTGGAATCGGTATGTTGGTAATTTTCCGTCACAAAATGAGTTTGGGTGGCTTTAACATTCTAGCGTTGTACCTTCAGGAACGTTTTGGAGTTCGAGCGGGTAAAGTTCAAATGGCGTTAGATTGTGCCATCGTGGTGATGTCACTGTTCATTGTAGATGTGCACCTTATCGCTCTATCTGTTCTAGGTGCCATCGCAACGAACTTGATTTTGGCGATGAACCATAAACCAGGACGATACCAAGCAAAAGCGCAAGCAGCATAATCATCGCTGCATAGTCAACAACCCTAAAGCCCCCAGCCAGTCGCTCGGGGCTTTTTTCATTCAACGCTAAGATCACGTCAACGAGCTCGTTTTGCAGTGCTGCTGCATCTCTTCATCCAATTTAGCTTTATATTTCTGGCTAAGATGGAAGTGTACTTGCATCAACAAGTCATGTGCGTGGAACAGCTCAAACGCGTCGCTACCATTTTGCTGACAAATAGCCTCACAGCGCTCAGCATGCACTTTGGCTTCTTGCGGTTTATCCGCTTTAAGCAAGCTCATCGCTAAGCGATACTCTGCGCGCTCTTCTTGCATCCAACCCCCTGCCACTTTCCAATAGTCTAGCGCGAGTGTTGCTGCTTCTAACATCTTCGATTTTTCCATGCACGTGCGCTCAGCCAGCGCTTCGTACTGACATGCTAAGTTGTTTGCAGTGATCGCGATAGCGCGCGCTAATGGCCCTTCTGCATCGTTCGGCGTCATTCCTAACGCTGCCTTCACCAACCATTGACTCGCCAGTTCAAGCTGAACAAGTGCAGAAAGTTCATTCGAAATCAAAGCGTAAACTCGGCGTTGCTCTTGCTCTTCCAATAATTCCATATTGTCAGTGCCATCTACGAAATAGCGCGCAACGGCAATACTGCGTTGAAATGCCAAACTCTCGGCAACCTTGCGTTCATCAAAGTGCTCTAAACAAATAAGAAACTGTTCTGGGCACTGGAGATGCCCAATAGCGGTATGCAGCATCAATGCGAATATTCGCTCGATTTGGGTAACATCTTCCACCTCGCTCAGAGCCGTTTCTAACTGAGCATAAATTTGTTCGGGATTTTCCTCGTGATGCTGCCAACACTCACTCATGAAGGCATCAAAATCCGTTTTGAAAGGCATGTCCTTATTGTCCTTTTTCTGTTCGTATAACGAATATGAAACTCTACACTATCGTTCCCCCTGTGTAGCACGCTTAATCCCAATATGAGAATCGCCTCACTTAAAGCGGTGTACCTTGCTCCAACGCGAGCAAACGTTGCTTGCGCTCCACTCCACCTGCATACCCAGTCAGTTTTCCGCTTTTGCCAATAACGCGATGACAAGGCACCACGATAGAAATCGGATTCTTCCCATTTGCTAACCCAACAGCACGCACAGCTTTAGGGTTACCTATCGCATTCGCGAGATCTTGATAGCTCCACGTTTCCCCATATGGAATGGTCGTTAGTGCCTGCCAAACTTGATTTTGAAAATCAGTGCCTGTCGCTGCAAGGGGCAAGTCGAATTCGTTGCGCAGACCAGCAAAGTATTCATCCAGTTGGGTGACAGCTTGGCGCAAGACCGGATGCTGCTCGTCTCGCACCCCCAGCTCACTCGGCTTAGTGGTGCATGTTTCAAACCAAATGCCAAGTAAGCCCTCAGCGTTCGATTGGATAGTCACCGTTCCTAGTGGACTCGGCATTTCGGTATAAAATGTTTTCATGATTGATTCCATAAGTGAAACGTCGCGTAGCTTCCCCAAGGGGCCGCAGTGTGCGTATTCAGTGATGGGTAACGCTGCATCGCCTTTTTCACCACTAAGTCTTTATCTAGAAAGCAATCGGGTTGAGATTGCCCTCGCAGTTGAGCATAACTGACGGTCCAAGGTCCAATGCCTTTCAAAGCTAGCCAGTGCTGGGGGTCAGCTTCTGAGTTGTCCTGCATAAACTGGGCGAAGCGCACTAGCGTCTCTTTACGGCTTTGCGGCATGCGCAAAAAGCTCACGTCGGCGTTCGCAATATCACTGGGAGTCGGGAAAAAACGTTTTTCTGACTCTCCACTAAGTGTGGCCACCAATAAGTTAAGTTGACCAATCGCAGCTTTAACCGACACCTGCTGGCCTAAAATCGCTCTAACCCCTGCTTCCCATGCATTCCATACACCAGGAATACGAATACCTTTACTCGACACGAGCCCAGGCGCGACATACTCCAAATGCTGCTCAACAGTACAAATATCAGCGTCAAGATCGAACATACGACGAATGTCAGACACCAAGTTTTGCAGCTTCGTTACGTCTTCAATTTCAAACGCCAGTTCTAAGTATCCTTCACCTTTTGTCGCTTTAAACCAGGCTTTGCTGTTATCCAAAAAAACGTTGCGCTGATAACTCTCATCACTCACTAGCTCAACCCCCTCAACCGCTCGCAAACGATAGAAGTCCAACATGTGCGACCAATTCAACTCACCTCGATAAGGTAAGGCAATTCGATTGCAACCCGCACCATCAAACTCTTTACGGCGTACTTGAGAAGGCGTTAGTTTGAGAAACTTTTGAAAAGCATCGTTAAAGCGGCGCGTACTGTTAAAACCTGACGCAAACCCCACGTCGGTGACCGACATAGAGCTGGAGTGAAGCAACTGTTTGGCGAACATTAGTTGCTGATATTGCGCATACTGCTTGGGTGACATACCTAGATACTGCTCAAACAACATACGTAAGTAACGGTCAGAAATCCCAACACGCTCAGCCAACTCTGACACCGAATGGTGATGCAACTCCCCTCTATCAATTAACGAAATCGCTCGTTGAAAGGTCGTCTCGACACCTTTCCATGCCCAAGATCCAGGCGCGCTGTCAGGTCGACAACGTAAACACGGACGGTACCCTGCTTGAAGGGCTTGCGTCTTATCAGCGAAATACTCAACATTTTCTTCTTTAGGCAAATTTGCCGGGCAAATCGGACGGCAAAAGATTCCCGTTGTTTTTACCGCCACATAAAATCGCCCATCAAAACGACTGTCTCGCGCGACTCGCGCCTTGTGACACTGCTCGAAGGTCAGTGAGGTATGGGGGTGAATAAACATAGTGCTTTCCTTGCTCATGCCTTTTGTCATTTATTGTTCATAGGCATCGTTCAATATAGTGTTATTGTAGCTTGCTTAAGCGCCCACAATTAGCCATTTTCGGAACTCAATATTGAGATTTATTGGCATTAGCGCTTTTGTCCACTAAAGTTAGATCCAGAACATCACAACAACGTCGGCTAAAGGGAATTGGCATGGACTTACATACTTGCGTAATTGTATTAAGAAACCAAAAGGTTATTACCAGTAAATCCGTAGATCATTCTATTGGAATTATCGAAAGAGACTCAGATAACGAGATCTCAGAAATTCAGATTAATGCGACGGATGGACGTAATATTCGAACTTATCACTACAACAATGTAGAGGAGTCATTAGAGAGCTTAATGAACCTCTGAAGGTTTTCTTTAACACACCTTTCTCCCTAGTTAAAAGCGAAAGCAATAGAGCACAGTACATGTGCTCTTTTTTTGTTTAACAGAAAAAATGTTTATCGAAAATAATGACAGACCTTGATTTAAAACAGACAATAATCGGCAAATAAACACTCGAATATAAAAATCAAGACATTGATTTAAATAAATAAAAACCAACCATTCAATTTTTTAGAACGAGTTTATCAAAATCCTCCCGTTATTTTTATGTTCGCCTCTACCTAAACTGTTCTCAACAGCACGGAAGCACACGCTTCCCACTCATTGAAAAGAGTCAGAGGACAGAATCATGAAAGCACTATTACAGAAAATTACCACATCAAACGCAGGTTACAGCGCACTATCACTTCGCGTTCCAATCGGCATTATCTTTATGGCGCACGGCGCGCAAAAACTATTTGGCTGGTTTGGTGGCTACGGGCTAGAAGGCACAGGTCAGTGGATGGCATCTATCGGTTTAGGTCCTGGCGTACTCATGGCGTTACTTGCGGGCAGCGCAGAGTTCTTTGGCGGCTTGTTCATTTTACTTGGTCTGCTAACTCGACCAGCAGCGGTTGCTTTGGCGTTCACGATGGTGGTAGCGATATTCTCTGTCCACTTTGAAAATGGCCTATTCATGGCAAACAACGGTTACGAGTTTGGCTTAGCATTACTGGCAGCAAGCGTTTCTCTGGCGTTCTCTGGCGCAGGTAAAGCAGCGTTAGATAACTTTTTAAACAAAAAGCTCTCTTAAGGAGGCCTTATGATTACGGTAAGACATGCAGCAGACCGAGGTCGAGCAAACTTTGGCTGGCTTGATAGCAAACATACGTTTTCTTTTGGTAGCTACTACGATCCTCAACAAATGGGCTTTTCCGAGCTGAGAGTCATTAATGACGATGTAGTCAAGCCTGGCGCGGGTTTTGATACACATGGCCACCGTGATATGGAGATCATCAGCTATGTGTTGGAAGGTGTTATCGCACACAAAGACAGTGAAGGTAACGTCAAAACACTACCTGCAGGTGAATTCCAACTCATGTCGGCAGGGAAAGGGATTTACCACAGTGAGTACAATGCATCGAACCAAGATACGCTGCGGTTTCTACAGATTTGGATTCAACCGAACACATTTGGAACCAAACCAGGTTATCAGCAAAAAGATTTTGGTCGCAATCCTGGGTTAACGACTATCGCAACTCCAACTGGAGAAAACGGCACGCTACTTATTAAGCAAGATGCGACTTTGCATCAGTTAATTCTTGAGCCAAGTAGCGAACTAAACTTTGAGATTGAGTCGGGCCGAAATCTATTCATCCATCAAGTGACTGGGAGCCTTAGTGTCGACAATACCACTTTGACGGCTGGCGACGGCGCGAAGATTGAACACCAAAGTAAGGTTGTTTTGCGCAATACATCAAACGAAAGCACAACAGCCCTGTTGTTTGACTTACCATAACTATCGATTCATCGAGATAAAAACAAAGCCGCCTTAATTTCTCAAGGCGGCTTTTTCGTTTTTCTGGCTTTTCATTCAACGCTATTCGTCGGAAGTGCCAGAACCAATTTGCTGAAAACTGTAAGCGGTCAGTGGATCGATCTCTTTGACAATTTCTTCCACTTGCTTAATCGCGTCTACAGACGAGCTAGCTTTACGATAGCTCAAATAGATAGGGCGACACCAATCTTCTACTCCAGACACCTTGTGAAGCTGCCCATTAGCGATAAATGGCTCCACGAGAGAGATTGGTAAGTACGCGGCTCCACCCTTCTCTAAAATAAAGTCCAATGCGATACGCGCTGTTGAAGTGCGTAAATATGGAGCCGGAATCTTAGGGTGACGCTCAGAATGCTCCGAGGAGAAACGCGTCCCCCAGTCAACGTACACATATTTGTTTTCGAAAACGGTGTCTAAAGAATCTTTCTCAGTTGATACCAGAACGAGAACAACATCTGCCACTTTTTTACAGTTAAGCTCATCAGCTTTGATCTGATCGAACGCAAATGCCATATCTAACGTGCGCTCTAGCAAGCTACGACTGAGCATCTCACGTCCCATCACTTCTGCCATGAAGCCATAACCACCAAACGAATCTGTGACGACACTTAAACAATTCTGTAAATAAGCGTCCCAAATGTTTGGCGTGCCACCTAACGTTAGTTGCAGCGCTTTGCCATCTTCAAGCGATAATTCTAGCTTCGCTTGTTGCAATGTAGTGACCATTACCTCGGCATAGCTGATTAAGCGCTCACCTGCAGAGGTCAACTTTATGTTATTTCGATCACGAATAAACAATTGCGTATCGAAGTAACTTTCCAATTGTTTGATACGTGCGCTCACAGCGGCTTGGGTAATATAAAGGTTCTCAGCAGCACGTCCGAAGTGACGAACTCTTGCCAGCTCTAAAAATGTTCGAAAGACTTTTACATCCATAAACCATCTCCTGGTTAATATAAAACCAGATTAACAACTAATTAAAATCATGACGACAAAAAAGTTTTGTTTTTCTTTTGTTAGATTTAAGCCTAATTTTCGCCGTAAGTTCACTACATTCATCAATAACGGTTACAGAGGCTGTTGACATGTCTGACACTGAATTCCGTCATGGCAAAAAACGTTTTTACGATAACGTAAAATTCCCACGCGGCTTTGCAAAGTCTGGCGATTTTACTCTTTCAGAAGAGGAAATCCTAACAATTTATGGGGATACAATGCTTGGCTTAGAGTCAGGCGAATTAACACCTGAAAACAGCGAAGAGAAACACTTCATCAAGGTGTTAGAAAACCCGGGCAAAGCAAAAACAAAACTTGAGCGTACGTGGCTAAAGTACACCCAACTTGCTCGTGGTCGCAAGCGCTTCCATACGCTAAATGGTCGTAACAAGCCTGACGCCACAGAAGAATACATTGAAGAGAGTTTGGTTGAAGACGATTAATAACCAATAACCTACCTAGTTCTCGCCTTTTTCTAGCAGTAGGCGAAAGCTCGTTTGACTTTACTGAGCGAGCAAGACAAGCTCATTTCTTCTCCTAAAGCCCAAGGGGGCATTCTCCCAAGGGCTTTTTTAATATTTGGGTGATGACCGTTTACTTGGCGAGCGTCGCAATCTTTTTCAGAAAGCTCTCTTTCAAATGCTCTTGGTCATATTCCAAGTGATAGGTGTTGTGGAAGCCAATTTTTAGCTCAACACCATTTCCTCTCAAGAAAACGTTGTACCCATCGTAGTCAGAAAAGGCTTCTACACCTTCATACATTTTACCAAATTCGGTTGGTGTACCGTTGTTCATCACACATTCGTAAGCCTGTAGTACTTTGCTCGGATCTAACTCATTTTTCATACCGAATTCCTCACTGGTTTACACATTTCAATTATGGTTAAAGAATGAGCGCCATGCCATATCTAACCCATAATATTTGAAGTTCGTGTGCGATTTCGCACTCTGTAGGTTGTTAAAAAACAAGGTTAAGTGCGAAGGCAGAACTTAATTTAGATCATAAATTTTATCTATTGATTCGTCAGTTTCATAATGCAATTTCTTTGTAAAAAGTCGTCTTATAAAAGCATTTAGATATAAAAATCGTCGACAAAACCAACATTGGTTAAAGAAAAAGCAAAATTTTGACCTAAAACAATAGCAGTTCGCCATTACTTATTTTATAATGCGAATTAATGTTTCAGTACATCGTCAATTCCAATAACTAGGGGCACAAAATGAGACTTATCCCGTTAACTCGAGCAGCACAAGTAGGTAAGTGGGCAGCTGCGCATATCGCTAAGCGTATCAACGACTTTAAACCTACTGCTGAGCGTCCATTCGTTCTGGGTCTACCAACTGGTGGCACTCCTCTAGCAACCTACAAAGCCCTAATCGAGCTTTACCAAGCCGGCGAAGTCAGCTTCAAAAACGTCGTGACTTTTAACATGGATGAGTACATTGGCATCCCTGCGGATCACCCAGAATCTTACCGCTCGTTCATGTACAACAACTTCTTTAATCACATTGATATTCAAGAAGAAAATATCAACCTACTGAACGGTAACACAGACGATCACGACGCAGAATGTAAGCGTTACGAAGACAAAATTAAGTCTTACGGCAAGATCAACCTGTTCATGGGCGGCGTGGGTAACGACGGTCACATCGCGTTCAACGAGCCAGCGTCATCTCTTTCTTCTCGTACTCGCATCAAGACCCTCACTGAAGACACTCGCATTGCGAACTCTCGCTTCTTTGACGGCGATATCAACCAAGTGCCTAAATACGCGCTGACTATCGGTGTTGGTACGCTTCTAGACTCAGAAGAAGTGATGATCTTGGTCACTGGCCATAACAAAGCTCAGGCACTTGAAGCAGCCGTGGAAGGTTGTGTAAACCACCTATGGACAGTTTCTGCTCTTCAACTTCACCCTAAAGCGGTGATCGTATGCGACGAACCAGCTCAACAAGAACTGAAAGTGAAGACAGTGAAGTACTTCTCTGAGCTAGAAGCAGAAAACATCAAAGGCTTTTAACCCATAGGATGGCAGCCTAGAAACACACTAAAAATACAAAACCCGTGTTGAACACGGGTTTTTTCTTATCTGAACAGCGGGCTTAAGTCGTCAATAAGCTTTAATACCAAACTGACGAAGACGCTTAGGAAGCACTTCATCCAACTTGTCTAGTTCACTCGGTTCGACTTCGATAAGATTGAAATGATGCTGCTCATAAACAGTACGAATGGTCTCACGGTCGGCCTGAGCCATCTCCCCATCGTCACTTCCCCAAAATTGCAAATAGACTTTGCCACCTGGCAAGTAAAAATCGCTAGTGACATCTTGGTCAATCGGCAACTGACGCTCATAAGCGTGCACAACACCAGCCAAGTACAGCCAGTTGTCGATGAGCAACTCCCCCTTAGAGCGCACGTAATGCCCATCTAATGTTCGGTGCTTGGCTTCAAATTTTTGGCGAAAGCTTGAGTACGATTTATCCGTAGAATGTGACTCCGCGTCTTGCCCTAAAAACTCAATGACAGACTGCTTAAGACGCTTGTTACGCAGCACCACATCGTGCCATACGACAAAGGTATTTTGTGTTTCTTTATCGGTTCTTTGCTGCCCACCAGCGCGCACACCAGCTTCTGTGACACTCCATCCCTCTTCGGATTTGGTCAACCAACCCAGTTCACTCAAAAGCTGGTTCATGCGCTTCGCATTCAATTTCAGCTTTTCACCCAGTTGTGTCGCGCTCAATGTTTTCCCTGAGCTGGGAGTCAGCTCAATATGTAAGTTGGTCGGCCAGACGATGAACTGGCCAAATTTAGGGTGATCCACATACTCACCGCCAAACTTTGCCCCTTCTTCGGTCAAAATCCACTTTTCATCTTGGCGAACGATGTAGCCTGCACGTTTGAGATCGGCAAACAGCAGCTTAGCTTCTACCTTGCGCATTTTCGCTAATGCCGACGTCGATATTTTTTCAGACATGTGGGTACCTCATGCTGCTGCAAAATTGAACACTATGTCGTCATAGTAACGCATTGATTTCACGGCTTGAAGTCAGGCAAACAAGATTTCGTGTTACAAATAGCAAAGCCAGCGTATAGGTGCTGGCTTTGTTATTTCGGTAAAAAAGCGAATGTTATCGAATAAAAGCGATGCATCCTTGCAAAATCACTAAATTCACAATGTCGATGAAGAATGCACCGACAATTGGAACCACCATAAATGCTTGTGGTGATGGACCATATCGACTCACGATGGAGCCCATATTCATGACCGCAGTCGGTGTAGCACCTAACCCAAAACCGCAGTGTCCGCTAGCGATCACCGCCGCATCGTAGTTGCCTCCCATCATGCGGAATGTTACGTAGTAAGTGAACATCGCCAACACTGCCGACTGAATAGCAAGAATAATAAGGAATGGGATCGCAAGATCGAAAATATTCCACAATTTCAAACTCATCAAGGCCATGGCAAGAAATAGAGATAGTGCAACCGTGCCAAGAATATCAACGGTTTCTAAATCAACCTTGCGCGCCTTCGTCACTTCCATGATGTTAGTGATAACAACACCAATAAACAGCGCATACACAAAATCGGGAATCATTAACCACTTGATGTCAAAACTGCTTACCCAACTCTCCAGATACTTCGCGCCTGTCACGCAAAGTAGAATGATGGACAAGCTTTCAACGACTCTTTTCGCTGTGACACGATCTTCCTCATGTTCGTTGTACGTCACCAGTTCAGGGAAACTCTGATGACTTTGATTGGTGCGTCCGTATTCCGATTCCAAGTTGTGTTTGTTTAGTAGCTTTTGTGCAACAGGGCTGCCAATAATCCCGCCCATCACCAAGCCAAATGTAGCAGAAGCCATTGCCACCTCTAGAACATTATGCAAACCATACATTTCTTGAAAAGTTTGCGACCACGCAGCTCCAGTTCCATGTCCGCCAGAAAGCGTAATGGATCCGGCGATCAACCCCATGAGTGGATCTAACCCCAGCGCTGTTGCTAAGGACACGCCGACCGCATTTTGGATAAGAATGTAGACCGATGCCACAACTAGGAAGATGAAAACCTTCGCACCGCCTTTAATCAGTTGGGTGTAATTTGCCGCTAAGCCAACGGTTGCAAAAAACATCAGCATAAAGACGTTTTGCAGTGGTAAATCAAAGGAAACATCCACACCGTTTAAGTGCATCATCGTGATGACGCAAGCGACCACTAGACCACCAACAATTGGCTCTGGAATATTAAATTTTTTTAAGGTTGGTAACTTGGTATTGATGAACTGCCCTAAAAACAACACGCAAATTGCGACGAGGAACGACTCCTGTGGGCCGATAGATATTACCTGATTCATGAGACCTCTTTACTCTACTCTTTCTCATTCATTGAGCACGCGCTCAACGTGAGATAGGTGCCTAAGCCAGTCAGATTGCCTCTCGAAACTTTTGTTTTCTAGGCCTCTTTGACCATCAATTCTCATCAAGTAAGAAATAGGCAGAGCTAAAATTATGCTAATTATCATTCAGTGAGAATATTCATTTAGAACAGGCGATAAGTGTATTGATGGGAAGAGAAAAACAACACTTCTCAACTTATGAGAAGCAATTAATTTCCATATAAAACAAAACCTCAAAACAACGACCACATAGGTGGATATTTAGAGCGAATGAGACAGGCGGATACACTAGGTTTTAAATTATTACTTTCTCTCTAATGCACTAGGTGTTATACATATATATAACACCATCTCAACCAAGAGATTCACTCATGACTAATTGGCATGATCGCCAACCGATATTTCGACAGTTGGCAGACCAGATCACGCAGCAAATACTGCAAGGTGTCTGGCAAGAAGGCGATGCTCTGCCCTCCGTCCGTAGCATCTCTGCAGATATGAAAATTAACCACCTCACCGTTATGAAAGGCTATCAATTGCTTGTTGATGACGGGCTAGTGGAGAAAAAACGCGGTCAAGGTATGTTTGTCGCTTCAGGAGCAAAGCTCAAATTACTCGCAGACGAGAAGGCACGTTTTCTTCAGCAACAAATTCCGCAGATAGCCGACACAATACAGCGTCTGGATATGTCACTCGACGAATTCATTCAACAACTAAAACCACACTTGAAAGGTGACCAATGAGCGCATTAGTCAGTGTAAACAACGTCTCCAAGCAATATCAGCAACAAGGAGAAGCACTGCATGAAGTGAGTTTCGACCTACATGCAGGACAAGTACTTGGCTTACTCGGCCATAATGGCGCAGGTAAATCAACGCTTATTAATGCCCTACTCGGTGCACATGAATATCAGGGCACTATTCGTATCAACGGATTTGAACCCATTATGCAACGCGACAAGATAATGCAGAGCTTATCCTACATCTCGGATGTCAACGTTCTGCCAGATTGGATGACCGTTGCTCAACTGCTTAACTATACCGAGGGCGTGCACCCAGGGTTCAATCGCGCCCAAGCAGATACGCTACTTCGTCAAACGGACATCAAACCTCGTGCGCGTATCAAATCTTTATCCAAAGGGATGAAGGTGCAATTACACCTCGCGATTGTGATCGCGACCAACACCCAAATCCTCATATTGGATGAACCGACACTCGGGTTAGATCTCGTGTATCGCGAGACGTTTTATCGTCACTTATTGGAATGGTTTCACGACGGCGAGCGCGTGTTGATCATCGCCAGTCATGAAGTATCAGAGATTGAGCACTTGCTGACAGATGTTCTGATTCTTAAGCATGGTCGCCCCGTTCTGCAAACCTCGATGGACAGTATCAGTGAAGACTATTTCATTCTTGAAGCCAACGACGAGCACCGCACACAAATTGAAGCGATGAACCCACTCTCGTCACAAAAAGGCCTCGGTTCAACGAAATGGTTACTCAAAGCCCAGTATGCCCAACAAGCAGAAACAATGGGCTCCATCCATGGGGTGAAATTAGCGGATTTATTTTTAGCATTGCAGAAGGAGGCAGCGTAATGCGTTCAGTTGTCGCGATGTTGCAAAAAGAGTGGTTAGAAAACCCTCTTGTTTTACGTATTCCACTGTTTGTGTTGGCGTGTGGAGTTATTCTCTTTGTGAGTTTAATGAGTAACGACACTCTACAACACAATATGTTTTTCCAAATGAGCTTTGGTGGCGATGTCAGTGACATTCACAAAGAGCTTGGTGATGATGTCAATATGTTGATTACCGGAGGAGCAGGGCTGCTGTCTATCTTGTTAGCCGTTCAGTACTTCCCAAGAACGCTACGCAAAGAACGGGCGGAAGGCAGCATTATGTTTTGGCGCAGTATGCCTGTCAGTGACATAAAAACCCATTTAGTGAAGCTAGGATTTGGCTTATTGGTGATTCCGCTTGTCTGCTCGGTGCTCGTACTCGCTGCAAATTCAATGTTGTGGTTGCTGAACATCTCTACTGATCACCAATTGGCTTTATTGTACCGCCAAGCCTCGTTAGGTTACGTGCTGCTGCATTGGGGAGAGTTTTTAATCAGAATGTTGTTCGCCGGTATTCTGCTGTTACCGCTGGCATTAACTGCGATGGCTATTTCACAAAAAGTGAACTCACCACTGGTCATTTTGTTTATCGCCATTTATGCGCTGCGTTGGATGCCTATCGCACTTTTTGGTTTCTACGGGCTAGATCAGTTTTTCTCCGAAGTGCTTTACCTTCCGCTGCACGCCATTATTACACCAAACCCATTCAATGCCATTCCTCAAGCGGGTTGGTTAAACGTTGGCATTTACGCCTTCATTGGTATTCTTGGTTGGACAGCTAGCCTCAAGTTCAGCCGAACTATCCAATAATGCTTCGTTCAATAAACGACCAAACCAAGTCATAAAAAAACGGCCACAACCAGTGTTGTGACCGTTTTATTTCGCCTCTAGGAGCTCATCCACTTAACTTTAACCAAGGAATGAAATGTAGCCTTGCAAGATAATTAAGTTGACGATGTCGATAAAGAAAGCGCCCACAATTGGCACCACCATAAATGCTTGTGGCGACGGGCCAAATCGGTTAACGATAGAGCCCATGTTCATCACGGCTGTTGGGGTTGCCCCCAAGCCAAAACCACAGTGACCACCCGCAATAACCGCAGCGTCATAGTTGCTTCCCATCACTTTGAACGTAACATAGTACGTAAAGATTGCTAAGACGACAGACTGCACAGCTAAAATAACCAAGAATGGAATCGCTAGATCGAAGATATTCCATAACTTCAAGCTCATCAGAGCCATCGCTAAGAACAGAGATAGCGATACCGTACCTAACATATCGACCGTTTCGGCATCTAACTTACGAATCTTGGTCACTTCCAAGAAATTCGTAATGATCACACCAATGAATAGCGCATATACGAAGTCTGGAATCATCAGCCATGAGATTTCATACGTGCTTACCCATTGCTCGACATACTTGGCCCCAGTAACACAGATCAGTAGGAAGAAGAGTTTCTCCACCACTTTTTTCGCCGTTACTTTATCTTCTTCGTATTCATTGTAAGTCACCAACTCCGGGAATTTCTCGTGAGTTTTGGCATCTCGACCACCACGACCATACTCAGACTCTATGTTGTTCTTTTCCACCAGACGCTGCGCTACAGGGCTACCAATGATACCGCCGATGATCAAACCAAAAGTCGCTGATGCCATTGCAATTTCTAAGACGTTATCCAATCCATACACGTCTTGAAAGGTTTGTGACCACGCAGCACCTGTACCATGACCACCTGACAGAGTAATCGAGCCAGCAATTAACCCCATCAAAGGATCTAAACCGAGCGCCGCCGCAAGTGAAACGCCAACGCCGTTTTGTATGATGATGTAAAACGATGCGACAGCTAAGAAGATAAAAACCTTCGCACCTCCTTTCATCAACTGAGTGTAATTTGCGGCCAAACCAACTGTCGCAAAAAACATTAACATAAACGTATTTTGTAATGGCAAGTCGAACTCTAAGTCGATGCCGTTGAAATGAAGAGCAGTAATCATGCAGGCCACAATAAGACCACCTACAATCGGCTCAGGTATGTTGAATTTCTTTAAAATCGGTAGCTTAGCATTAATAAAATGCCCCAGGAAAAGCACACTGATTGCGACCAAGAAGGACTCCAGTGCACCTACAGATATTAAATGATTCATATCGCCTCTTATTATTGTTCTCTTCATTCTCCGTAATGAATGAGTGTTAGTTTAACCTTCGTTCAATAGCAAATTTTCTCGCTTTATTGTTTCGAAAATACTCAAAAAGTTGGTGTAGATGCGCCTTAGGCTAGTTTAAGGGGCGCTCCTTAAGCGATGTGTCAGTTTTTACGCTGTTAGCAAGCCCTTAAATGTGAAAGGAGCTGATACAGCTCCTTCAAATGGCCCCTCGCAATACCTGTGCGTTATCGCTTGGGGTGTTGTGTTGTGAGTAAATTCTGGGTGACACTTTCTGAACCACTTCGGGCTCCCTTACTTAAACAGAATGTGTCAATTACTATCAAACAAAGTTCCTTCCCGTTGTAACCGTTAAACGCCGAGAGCGCGTTCAAAACAATTGGGTTTGCCTGTTCCTGTCGTAGCTTTTCAACTCTGGCTCATGGTGTATAAACGAGCCGAATCCAAGGAAACTCTCAGGCTGCAACAAACGTTTTCGTCACAACGGAGCAGGATTATAACATATCGCTGATAATTTTCTTCAATTCAGTGACATTCACCAACCCCATGGTTAAACCTTGCAATGATTAACTGCCTATTATCATTTTCACAGATAAAGATCGAAGCACAGTTACTCAGTAAGCTTCTTAGAAAACGATGCATAGCTAATAACTTCACCGCCGTTCTTATCCAAGAGGTCTTGATAAACGCCCTAGAGAACCAAGCCGCCGAAATATGCGATGTTATCATGATTGCTTTTCGAGACCGATGCCCCGACTTTGGCTGATGAGTACAACCCCAACTATGCATCAGGCAAAAACATGTATAATTTTTTATACAAGTTATTCAATAACAAGAGTCCCACATGAACATTCATTCGCTTTGCCCTGCGCTATTACTCAGCGTCGTCTCATCAGCTACAGCAGCTGAAAGCATTCGTATTCAATATTCTCCCGTAGAGACAACTCATGAAAAAATCGCCCAACAATCGATTCAAAGCAGCGATGTAAACACCATCTTTGTTGAGCTATCTCAGGTCTACTTTCCATTTGATAAAGCTCTCACGCTGGTTTACGGCGGAGAAGATGGTCCAATGTATGATCCTGATACACACACAATATACGTTCCTTACACTTTTTATTTGGAGTCGCTCAATTACTTCTCCAATAATCAGTATGAAAAACGCTTCGGAAAATCCCCAAAAACAGGGGCGCTAGATACATTATTGCACACTTTACTTCATGAAGCTGGGCATGCTTACATCGAAGATCAAAGCATCCCTGTTCTCGGAAAAGAAGAAGATGCGGTCGATAATTTTGCCACCATTTTAATGATTGACTTCCTAGAAGATGGCGCAGATATGGCCATTAGCGCCGCCGACATGTTCGCATTCGAATCCGACGACAGACCGGACTACTACGATTTTGGCGAGTACATTGACGAACACAGCTTTGATTTGCAGCGTTACTTTTCAACGTTATGTCTGGTGTACGGTAGTGATCCTGAGCAATACAAAGCCTTACTCGATGAAGTAGAAAAAGACTACCTGCGTGATCGCAAAGAGTTCTGCCAATTCAATTACGGCAACATTCGCGACAATTGGCTGCATTACTTGCAAAACAATGAACCAAAAGAAAATTCGCCACGTAAAAGCGATTAGAAAATCTCAAACAAGAAGACCGCAATGACAAAACTCACCATATTTTATGACGGAACCTGCCCGCTTTGTGCCAAAGAGATGAAGGCGCTAAAACAACGCGATTCCAAGCAGCACATCAAAACCGTCGATATCTATAGTGATGCATTCGCAGATTATCCTCAGATCGCTCCTGAACAAGCCAACACCATTTTGCACGCCCTCAACGAAAAGGGGGAGCTTCTGCTTGGGTTGGACGTGACTCATCGTGCGTGGCAATTAGTTGGTCGCGGTTGGCTCTACGCTCCACTGCGTTGGCGCCTCGTTAAACCTGTTGCTGACTGGCTTTACCTCAAATTCGCAAAGAATAGGTATCGCGTCTCATATTGGTTAACAGGGACTTCTCGTTGCAATAGTGGGTCGTGTTCACGTTAATTGTGATCCCGCTTAAAAATGCTACGACCTTCGTCTAGATTTACAAATTTCCAGTACTTCTGATTGAGTAACTCGGTTAATCTCTAAGCATTACAACAATAAGTATTAACACTTTTATCAGGCAAGCTTATTCAGCTTGTCACTTGTAACGCTGCGCCGAGAGAAGGACGTCTCTATGAATCTGACGATCAGAAAACGACTATATATCCTTTCAATAATTCCAATTCTAACTATGGCAATAGGCATGATGTGGTTCACCTACGTACAAACCACAGCCTACAACGAGCACGAGATTGAGCAAACTCGAAGTCGAATGATGGAGATGAAAAAAGCCGAACTCAAAAGCTACGTACAAATGGCGCGTTCCGCTGTCGAGCCGCTACTCGCACAAAATGCCCCACTGGAAGAGGCTCTGCCTATCTTGAAACAACTAGAGTTTGGTCAATCCGGCTACATCTTTGGTTATGATTCAAAAGGCGTTCGCGTCGTGGTGGGTAAAAACACCAAAGGCATCGGGGAAAACTTCTATAACTTGCAGGACAAGAAAGGCAATTACCTGATTCAGGATTTGTTAAAAAATGCTAAAACTGGCGAGTTCACGACTTATTACTTCCCGAAACTCGGTCAGAGTGAAGCACTACCGAAACTGAGCTACTCAGTCTTTATTCCTGAATGGGACTTGATGTTGGGAACGGGTTTCTACACGGACGATATCGACGCCATTGTGGCAGACATGGAAAAAGCCGCACACGAAGATCTCAACACCACACTGACGGCAATAGCCCTGTTTTGTGCCTCGATAACAGCGATAGTTGCAGTCTTTGCCGTATTTGTTAACCGCAGCATCATGAAACCTATTGAGCAGTTTGATGCTTCAATTCACTCTTTCGCACAAGGCGATGCAGATTTAACCGCGCGCATGGAAGAATCGAGCGTGCCGGAGTTCACGCAGCTGAGCCGCAACTTCAATATCTTCGTTGAAAGCCTGCAAGGCATCATCAAGAGTGTTAGCCATGTCGGACAAGAAGTGGTTTCAGAGACCAACGAGATGTCACAGCGTGCATCGCAAGTGGACGAGTTAGCTTCAGGTCAACGTGAAGAAACCGAACAGGTCGCTGCGGCAATGACCGAGATGACAGCAACGGCGCACGAGATTTCAAACAACGCTAACCAAGCAGCGCAATCAGCCAGAGACGCCGATGAAAACTCACAACAAGCAAAACACATTGTTGATTCAGCAGCGAACTCTGTCGAAGCGCTCGCGCTAGAAGTGTCAGAAGCCAGCACGGTGATTTCTCGTTTAGAGAGCGACGTAAAAAACATTTCTTCTTCGCTAGAGGTTATTCAAGACATCGCCGAGCAAACCAACCTATTGGCACTGAACGCAGCCATTGAAGCAGCCCGTGCTGGTGAACAAGGTCGCGGCTTCGCAGTCGTTGCCGATGAAGTCCGTAAACTGGCAAGTCGCACTCAAGACAGCACAGGCGAAATTCACCAAATGATCGAGCAGTTGAAGTCTGGCTCGGATGCGGCAGTGAAAGCCATGGGTTCAAGCCAAGCGCGTGGTGAAGCAACGGTAGAAGAAGCACGAGCAGCCTCTGCCGCACTGCAAGAAATCCAAGCCGCAATTGCTAACATCATGGACATGAACACGCTTATCGCAACGGCAACTGAAGAGCAAAGCCAAGTTGGCCAAGAGATTTCACAACGTATCGAAGTCATCTCTCAACAAAGCAGCCAATCGGCACACCTTGCCAACCAAAACCGAGCAGGCAGTGGCAACCTTAACCACAAAGCCAACGAACTGTACGACTTGGTCGGTCGCTTTACGGTCTAGAGCTTTCCTCAAACACTCAACATGCAAACAGCGACGCCAAAACGTCGCTGTTTTTATTTCTGCTATCATAATGCGACTTAGCTATAATGCCGCCAACTTAGCACCCACAAGGGCAAACAAGATGATTATTATGACCACCAATTTCGGTGACATCGAAATTGAACTGAACCTAGAACGAGCGCCAGTTAGCTCAAAGAACTTCAAAAAATACTGTGAAGATGGCTTCTACAACGGCACCATTTTCCACCGCGTTATCGATGGCTTTATGATCCAAGGTGGCGGTCATACCGAAGACATGGCAGAAAAGCCAACACGTGCCCCGATCGCGAACGAAGCAAACCGTGGTCTAAAGAACCTTGTTGGCACTATCGCAATGGCGCGTACCGATGCACCGCACTCTGCAACGGCACAGTTCTTCATTAACTTGGAAGACAATGATTTCCTAGACCACACCGCAACTACCAACCTAGGCTGGGGCTACGCAGTGTTTGGTAAAGTGACCGCGGGTATGGATGTCGTAAACCGCATCGCGAAAGTGAAAACGACCTCTAAACTTGGTCACGATGATGTTCCATGCGATCCAATCATTATTGAGAAAGTGACAATCAGCGAATAAGCCCATTCATCTCTTCAGAGAAATCGTCGCTATAAAACAATAAAAGCGCCTAACGTTATATGACTTAGGCGCGTTTTGTTTTCGTTGCTGAAACAAATGAGCAGCGAGTTTACAGTGTAAAGAGTGAGCAGTTCTAGCGATTACATCCCTTTGAACAAACTTTGAGATGCACGGCTCACAGCGAGCTTAGTTTCTCCAACGTGAACAAACATTCTGCCAGCAAAGTCTTTGTTTACTTTGCTAATTTTGCACACTTGCACAACGCTTGAACGGTGTACTTGCCAGAACTGTTCTGGGTTAAGCTGCCCTATCAACTCTTTCAACGAGGTGCGAATCAAATACTCCTGCACTTTGCCTTGTCCTTGTTGGGCATACACAGAAACGTATTTTTCTTCCGCTTTGAAATACAATACATCAGACGTAGCAATCAGATGAATATCTTCCCCTTGCGTCGCTTTGATCCACTGAAGATATTGCGGCGTTTGTGGCGCGGATAATTGCTGCAACTGTTCTAACAGGCTGCTCATCTGCACATTACTGCTTTGTTGCTCTCGCTTAGCAAGGCGTGCTTTCACTCTTTCACACGTCGTCAGGAGGCGCTCATCCGAGATAGGCTTAAGCAAATAATCGGCGGCATTTTGTTCAAAGGCTTTGATGGCGTAATCATCGTACGCAGTAACAAACACAATCAAAGGTGGATTGGCGAGTTGATTGAGTTTTTGCGCCAATGTCATGCCATCCAAAACTGGCATACGAATATCGAGAAACGCAATATCAGGTTGGCTTTGCTCAATGGCTTGCAACGCTTGTTCACCATCGGCGACTTTGGCTATCACCTCTAGCTCTGGCCACACTTCAGCTAGGCTTTTATCAAGATGATGCCTCAATAGCGGTTCATCATCAGCAATAATGGCAGTAAACCCTGTATTCATTCCTTTCTTCCTTGATTACGATTCCATTGGCCAACTCAGGCGAACACAAACACCACCCTGAGCAGACTCACTGATAGAAACCTCTCCTTGCCCTGCGAACAAAGCTTCAACTCGCTGCTTGAGGTTACTTAAACCGACGCCAGAGCCCATGTGCCCACTAACATGATTCAAGCCAACACCCGTGTCTCTGACTTCAATCTTCAAGTTCTGTCGTTCACGCTTGATGAGCAAACTGATTTCGCCGCCTTCTCGCTTCGGCTCAATACCATGGATGATGGCGTTTTCGATTAAAGGTTGGAGCATCATCGGCGGTAATTCGGTTCTGCCTAGCCCTTCTTCCACCTCAATCTTGTAACTGAGTCGATCACCCAAACGAGTTTGTTGGATGCCTAAGTAAGCCTCAAGTAACGCCGTTTCATTGTCTATGGTGGTGTGTTCTTCGCGTGAGCTTTTGAGCGTCGCACGCAGCAGCGCGGTTAACTGTTCTAGCATTAGCTTGGCTTTATCGACATCTTGCGACATGAGCGCACTGATATTTGCCAAGGTATTGAATAAGAAATGCGGTTCAATCTGGCTTTGCATCTGCTTAAGCTGACTCAGCAACAGCGCACAATCTTGCTCTGCTTTCTCGCGCTTGATGGCTTCCAACTCTCGTTGAGCAACCGCCTCTTTCTCACGCGAGTAAAAATAGAAATAACACATACCGCTAAACAGTAATCCCATTAAGCCAACAGGGATCATATCGGAGATACCAAAATACTCTCCGAGCCAAAATTGCGCATTAATCACCCCAAACAATAAACAGGCAACAAGCGAACACACCACTTCTATCATACGCGGGAGGGTTGGAAACAAACGGTCAATCAACCATGAGAAGAAGATAGCCGAATAGCCAAATCCAAAGCTAACCGCCACATGAATGTAGAATGGACCGCCCCAAACCGAGAGCGTCATTGCTGCGATAAAGAGACAAAATGCCGTGGTCACTAATAAGCTACGCGGCCATCCACTTTTCACCACTGATTTTGCTGAACCCATTTAGAATTTCCCTTTGATGTTAAATACAATCATATGCTTATCATTGATTTGTGCGTAAGCAGATTGGTCGTCTCCGGTTAAAAAGCGTGCGGCAACTTCCACTTCTACACTTTGGTCGCCAGTATCAATCCATTGGTAGTTAAGCCACTGCGTGACAATCACACCGCCATCTTGCGGCGACAACATCACATCCAACGTAGGAGTTACATCACTTAGCCAGCCCATATCCGCTTTGCCGTTCCATGCAGCCCATGCTTCTACATCCCAACTCCAGTGCAGCATTACGTTATGCTGAACGATATTGGCATGCTGAAACCCTTGGGCGTAGCTTGTCGCAAGTAGAGAAACATTATGGTCGGGGATCTGAGAGAGTAATTCGCCACGCTCTATTGCTTGTTGCCATTCACCTTTCGACCATGCACGGCTGTCGTACCAATATTCAGCAATCACGTTGTGTCCGGCTTGGTTTGCCCAGTTCAATCCAATCAAGGCTTGGAATGCGCTGCCCTGCTTCTCAACCGAAACAGGTTGGTAAAGATCGTCTTGCTGAAACTGATAGCCGACACTTTGCTTTTGCCACAGCATGGAACCGTGCATGGCGATGGATTCATCCCACACGGCGATGGCACTGGCGCCAAGTAAACCTCGGCGCACATCATCGTAATAACCAATAAGTTGATACTCGGTATCACCCACCAGCGCATAACGACGAATACCAACACCTTGCTGCTCTGCGGCTTGATCCAGTGCACTCTGGTCTTGTTGCCCCCAGCTTGAATCCGTTGCAATCACCGTCCACTCGCCTGCCATATCGTAGTGTGAGAGTGAAAACACACCCGCACCTTCTTCTGCTACTAAGCCAACCGGGTTTTGTCGATAAGGCTTAAACAGATCCAAAGGTCGGTAGCCATAACCCACGCCCCAATCCACGCGTAACTTACCCAAACTCACATCAAGAGTGGTATCACCGACTTGCCACTCCCCTAGCCAAGCCAGCTCTCGAATCAGCAATTGGTTATCAGCTTCACTCCACCAATCACTCTCTCCTTGTTGGTTGAGGTACAACCCTTGGCTGTACAGAGCGAACAAGCCACTTAAGTTTTGATAGTTCACCTGCACATCCAGTAGCGCATTGAGTGAATCACGAGAGCTGCCCTGCGCTTGCATAAACGCACTGTCACGCTGCTTAGCAGTTTCGTAACTGACAGCCCAATCCCACTCGAAACTCAGTTCATCATTGGCAAAAGCAGGGGCTGACGCGCCCACACACAATGAGGCAGCAATCAAAAAACTAGTGCTTTTGTTAAGGTTAGGCTGGTGCGGTTTCATGTGACTTCCTTGCTCGTTTTCATGCTTCTGTTTGCAAAGCTCAGGCTAAAGCTGAGTCGTGTTGGCCTTCGGCAAATAGCTTGGGTTGTAGAACTTGTTGTCCAGTTGCCAAGGCACGATTTCTTGGTACTCGATAACGGTCTTTTTGCTCGGCTGAATGCTATCAAGCAAGGTCATCTCACTGACATAGTCTTCACCGTTGTCAGTTGCACGTCCGTATTGCGCTTGCTTGGCGAGTTTGCCAGAGCGCAAGTAGAGATCGGCTTTGATTGGAAATGCATCTTGCTCAGACAACCATAAGTCGATCTTCTGATAACTCGCCCCTTTGGTTTTCGCGGTTAACGCAAGGTGATAAGCCGAGACACTTTCTCCGTTCACCGAAACAGTTTCTGTCGCTTTCCATTCACCTAGATAATCTTGACTCCACGTCAGCGTTGATATGTCGCCGATAGACGCTTCACCAAGCAGCTTTTGCATTGGCGTAATTCGAATAGGCCGACGGCTCTTTGGCATTTGCAGCCAGTAGTTATCGCCCATCATCAACATCTTTTGCCCAGCTTCGACTGCTGATTTGAACACCACCAGCGATTCACGATTTGGACGCGTGTACACGTGGTAAAGGCGGGTTTTATCTAACTCTTGGTCTTGATATAAGCGCACCAGAGACACCACTTTGGAGGAATCATCTTGCAAACGGTAGCTATCCGCTTTTTCAATCAATTGCGCGACTTGCTGTGCATCTAGCGCTGTTTCATTCGCGCTGGCATTCATGCTTGCAACGCCAGTTACCGTCAGCAATGCAATTGGTAATAGTAATTTGAAATTAAACATAAATCAGAGCCTCCGTAATTGGCTTGTTCACCCCTTTGCGCGCCGAGAAAAACGCCGCAACCAAACAAATCATCAATACTGCGAATCCTGCGACAGCTGCCAGCTCCCAAGAGAAGTAAATCGTTAATGGGTAACCTTCTGTACGTCCTGGCGGTGGCGGCATTTGCACATCCACGACCATCAGTAAGACAGTAACGAACCCAGTAAACAAAGCGCCAATTAAGCTGCCAATCACCGCAAGTAAGCCTGCTTCACGCAAGAACCCAGCAATGATTTCGCGAGGGTAGCTACCAAGAGCCGACAAGGTGCCGATTTCACGAGTACGCTCGGTGACCGACATGGTCATGGTGTTGAACAGGGCAACAAAGACCACCAGCGCCATTACTGCACCCATGATGCCGAAGATACGGTCGTACAAATCTTTCACTTTGAGATAGAAGAACGCGCGTTCTTGCCAAGGCGTGATCTCAATATCTTGCTCGCCAAAGTTCTGCTTTTGCTTACTCAAAACCGAAGCCACTTGTTGCTCGACTTGGCTAGTTAAACTGGTATCGAACAGAAAGACAGATAACGCACTGACTTTGTCTGAACCGAGCAGCGATTGCGCGCTGTTGATGTGCACGTACAACTGGCGTTTATCAAGCTCTGGTACGCCTGTTGAATAGATGCCACGAACTTTGAAGTCATACGCGTTCAATGCACCGTCGGTAGTGGTCGCCAGCAAGGTAATCCAATCGCCAACGTGCACGCTTAGGTTGTTCGCCAAATCAACGCCGAGCATCACTTCTGGCTCTGCAGGGTCATAACGCGATGCATGAATGTTTGACAGCGTCTGCCCTTCACGCACATCCAAAAACGGCCCTTTCATATCGAATTCGCGCTCGTTCACGCCAATGCCTATAAAGATCGATGACTTGTTGCCGTTGGAAATCAAACCGCTGAATTCAACTCGCGGCTGCACGCCTCGCACTTCGTTTAAGCCAATCAATTGCTTGGTGATGTCGTCGGCGTGAGTTAAACCGTTACTCAACGGCATCTCTTCTTCTTTAGCGAAGTAACCCGGCGTGGTTAACGTCAGATGCCCCGTGTCACGCGCTGTCGACTCTTTTAAACTGTCGTAGGTATACAGACCAAAACCACCCGCACTGGTTAACGCAAACACGGCAATGGCGATGATCAGCATCGACAACAAACTGCGACGGCGATTGCGTTGCAGGTTCAACCAAGCAAGGCGAACCGAAACTGGAATTAGCTTGCCCATGAAACCTCCTCCACACTTGCGTGCGTTTGGGTAATCTTGCCGTCCACCAACTCAATGGTGCGGTCACAACGGGATGCCATACGAGGGTCGTGTGTGGCGACGATAAAAGTAGTGCCAAGCTCATGTCCGAGCCCTTTCATAATGTCGATGATCTTGTTGGCAGTTTGGCTATCAAGGCTCGCGGTTGGCTCATCAGCAATCACCAACGCCGGTTTGTGTACTAACGCACGAGCAATTGCCACACGTTGTTGCTGACCGCCTGATAGGTTATCGGGCATATGATGAATAAACTCGCCCAAGCCAACGTGTTCTAGCATTTGTGTGGCGAGCTCGGTTTGTTCTGCTTTTGAAAAGCCATTGAGATGCAGCGGATAAGCCACGTTCTCTAGCGCCGTCATCACGGGCACAAGATTGAATTTTTGAAATACAAAGCCAAGCTTTTCACGGCGCATTTTCGCAGCCTGCATTTGTCCGGTTGGGTATGGGCTGCCGGCAAATGTCACCTGACCTTGGTATTGAGTATCCAGCATGCCAAGCACGTTAAGTAAGGTGCTTTTGCCTGAGCCAGACGGTCCGCACAATGCCACCATTTCGCCGGCAAACACTTCACCAGACACGTCTCGCAATGCACGTACCATTTGGCTACCAAGGGCGTAATCACGGCTAAGTTGATTAAAAACAATCATGACGCCTCCCTAATACTTGGCTAGCAGCGCTTTCGCGGTTTGCGTTTCTAGATTGCTGTCGCCCAATTGCTCCATTTGCGCTAACCATGTTTTGGCTTGTTGGACATCTTCAGCGCGTAGTGCTGCTTCAATGGCGTAGCGATAAATCCACGAAGTAGCCGCGAAAGGTTGTTGGCTAAAACTCGGCTCATCGAGCAATGAAAGGTACAGCTCGTAGCCACGCTCAAAGTGATTGAACATATCAGGTAGAGAGGTAAACGTAGTGGCTGCCATGGCGGTGGCTAATTGGTATTCCGGCAAGCCTTGTAAGCGTTGTTGCTCTTGCAGTGGAACTGGCTGATTCGCCATTAAATCCAAACCTTTTTGGATTGTGGCAAGACCGCGCTCGGTGAACTTCATCTTGTTCCAAGGCATAAACGCCTCACGACCTTGCAACGTTTCAGCACTACCTAAATACACCAAGGTCACCGGCGTTGCGCCTTGCTCTTCGAGTTGTTTAGATAATTCGCCGTAAACGGTATCAACTAAACCAGAGTCACCCTGCGCCGCTTGGTTGAATTGACTGAGTGTGCGCTCGCTTGGGTTAGCCAGAGTCAGATTGCTGCTGAGTGCAAATGCGGCGATAAAGGTACTTGCCAGTTTAAGAGCTTTGATTGAGCGAAATTGAGAAACCATCATGTACTGTCCTTAGCTGAACGTGATTTGATGGTTTCAGATTAAGGGAGAAGATCGCACGCTGCTTTTGCATGCGACCAATGGCAGTTATGCGGAGTGAATGGTATTGAGAGAGGATGAATGACATTCACTTAAACAGAAAATACAATTCCGTTCATTCGTAACGCTACATTTTTACGGCAGTCACAATAAAAACACTGGCTTAAAATCTGAGGCTAGTGTATTTATCCATCCCACAGCTCCCCATAACAGACAGTGCGCACTCTCCTTTCTTACACACCTTTGCATGGTGTCTGTTGTTTCGAAATCGAGATTCTTAGCATCGGAATAGTTTGAACTCTTCGAGTTTTAGTTGTTTTCGCACTCAAAATAGGTGCGTTATTAGGTCGTTGAAAATGAATAAGCGTTATTTCCCAAGAGTTGATTTGCCACTACTCATGGCGATCATTCCGATCATGCTGTTAAGTTCGCTCACTCTCTGGAGTGCCAGTAGCTTTAATGAGGCGATGCTCTTCAAACATTTGGCGCGCTGCGGACTGACATTAGTTTGCATCTTGGTCATGTCCTCGATTCCAGCGTCCAGCTATCAGCGCTCAGCTCCATATCTCTACATTATTGCGGTTGCTCTGCTACTTGCTGTCGCTTTATTTGGTGATAGCACCAATGGCTCTCAACGTTGGCTCGATATCGGCTTCTTCCGCTTTCAACCGTCTGAGCTAATCAAGCTTTCCATTCCAATCATGATCGCCTGGATGCTTCATATTGAAGGAGGTCGACCAGACAGTCGGAAAATTGCGTTTTGCTTACTTATTACAATGATTCCTGCCGGGTTAATCGCGCTACAACCGGATTTAGACGGTGCAGTTTTTACCATCATTTATGCATTGTTCGTTTTGTTTTTGGCTGGCATGAGCTGGAAAATAATCTGCGGGTTTATTGCGAGCATTTTAACGTTAGCACCTATTTTATGGTTCTTCGTTATGGAAACCTATCAAAAGAGCCGTGTAACACAGTTCTTGCACCCTGAGTCCGATCCACTGGGTTCGGGCTACCAAATCATCCAATCTTTGATTGCGATTGGCTCAGGCGGTATGAAAGGCAAAGGCTGGATGAATGCAACGCAGGGAACACTTGGCTTTATTCCAGAAAGTCATACGGACTTTATTTTTTCGACATATGCAGAAGAATGGGGCTTTGTTGGCAGTTTAGTCTTACTCGCATTGTACTTGTTTATTACTGCACGCGTTATGTTGCTTGCATGTCAGTCTGACCACTTTTTTAGTCGGCTGGTAAGTGGCGCATTAGCGATGAGCTTTTTTCTGTATGCTTTTATCAATACGGGCATGGTGAGTGGCTTGTTGCCAGTAATGGGTAGCCCACTTCCCTTCTTTAGCTATGGCGGCACGGCGATGCTAACTCAAGGTATCTGTTTTGGTGTAATCATGTCGCTGTGTTATTCCAAATATCGTAACGCATAGCGTTGCTTGAGAAAAAGCGATCAAAAAAGGCTTCCCTAAAGAAGCCTTTTTACAACGATATGAGCGAATTAATTACAGCTCTGCGTTGTGGTAAACCTGCTGAACATCATCACAGTCATCTAGAAGATCTAGGAATTTCTGGAACTTCTCAGCATCTTCACCCGATACAGGCGTATGAGTTTGCGGAACGAATGTGATTTCTTCAACATCGATCGTTAGATCTGGGAATGCACCGTTAAGCGCAGTTTTTGTTTTGAAGAATTCTGTGTGAGGTGCGAATACAGTGATAACACCGTCTTCTAGCTCAACGTCAGTAACGTCTACGTCTTCCATCATTAGCGTTTCTAGGATGATTTCATCATCGTCGCCTTTGAACTGGAATACCGCTTGGTGGTCGAACATGTGAGAAACCGAGCCCTCAACACCAATTTTCGCACCGACTTTCACAAAGCATTGGCGTACATCTTGGAAAGTACGGTTGCCGTTGTCTGTTAGACAGTCAACGATAACGCTAGTACCGCCAGGGCCGAAGCCTTCGTAACGTGCAGGAGTGTAGTCTTCACCACCGCCACCGTTCGCTTTGTCGATCGCTTTATCGATAACGTGCGCAGGAACTTGGTCTTTTTTCGCTTTTGCGATCAGGTGTTTCAAAGACAAGTTCATGTCTGGATCACCACCACCGTTTTTCGCGCACATGTAAATTTCTTTACCGTATTTGGAATAAACTTTAATTTTCGCGCCTGCAGTTTTCGCCATAGAGGCTTTGCGCACTTCAAAACTTCTTCCCATCGGGATGTCTCTCTAAATTCAAATTTAATGCGAAGGATTTTAGCAAAAAGCGAAACCTTTTCAATTTCGCTTAGCAAAGGAATAGGGAGGTTACCTCATTCGTCGCATTGGATTGAACCATTGCCACGGTTCGCGTTAAGCGACACCCATTACTCGTTTGTACTTTTCGACCGATTGCTGGAAAAACGCCTTTTCATCAGCATCGTTAATCTTGGACAACTGTTCTTCTATTGCTTCAGGACCAGATTTGGCCTCTCTGAGCTTCCAAACCAAAAACGACGCCTGCTTATCCAGTTCGATTTTGTTTTTTTCGTCAGGCGGCAATAGGGATAGATTAAACGACATTCACAGCCTCAAGGTACTTTAAATACTAGCCGGGCACTATATCACACAGAGTTACAATTACAGAATAGAAACGCACTTAACTTGATCGATTTCAAGTTAACTATTTAGGCACAGCGCTGATTTTCAGTGCTTTTGGTAAATGCTGTTCGAATATTTGTTGTAATCGAGTCTTGGTAACGGGTTTAGCCACGAACTCGTTCATCCCAACATCGAAGCAATGTTGCTGATCCTCTTTAATGACATTGGCACTTAGCGCAATAATTGGAACGTGTTTCCCCCACTCTCCCATTTTTCGAATTCGTTCCGTAGCAATAAACCCATCCATCACAGGCATTTGGCAGTCCATAAAAATCAAATCGAAAGGCTGCTGATCACACAGCTGCAATGCTTCTTCGCCATGGTTGGCGACACTCACTCGCACACCCAGTTTTTCTAACATGATGCGAACTACCTTCTGATTGACGATGGTATCTTCAACAACCAGTACCCAAGGTTTATCATTATCTTGAGGGCTGATTTCGTTGTCTTCCGCTTTCCGGAAATCTAATACATTAAGTTGGTCGGTATAGGTCGATTGCGCATTTATTACAGCAACAGGAATCGAAAATTCAAAACAGCTTCCCAGCCCAAGCTCACTTGTTAGTTGTATTTCCCCTCCCATCAAGTTAACCAACTGTGCAGCTATCGCCAAACCAAGCCCTGTCCCACCATACTTTCTGGTGGTACTACCATCAGCTTGTTGGAAGCGTTCGAAGATTGCTTGTTGGTGCTCTTTCGCAATACCAATACCAGAATCCACAACTCGAAACCGGATATGAGCGGTCTCTCCATCAAGTCGAGATAACGCTACAAGAAGCTTCACATGGCCGCGCTCGGTAAATTTAATCGCGTTGCTCAACAAATTGTTCAGAACTTGTTTCAATCGTGTGGCATCACCTTGCACTTCCATTGGCAAGTGAGGATCAATATCGCTGAGCAGCTGTAAGTTTTTCTGCTTGGCTTTGACACTATGTAAACTGATGACATCGTCAAGTAGCTCGCGAAGATCATAGCTCGTGTATTCCAGCTCTACTTTGCCAGCTTCAACTTTAGAGAAGTCCAAAATGTCGTCGATGATCGTCATTAGTGAGTGAGAAGAACTGTCAATGATCTCTACAAACTCTTTTTGCTGGGGATCGAGGTCGGTGTCATTGAGCAACGACGACACACCAATAATGCCATTCATCGGTGTGCGGATCTCATGACTCATAGTGGCAAGAAACTCACTTTTCTTACGATTAGCGACTTCTGCCCTATCGCGTTCAGCCTCTAACTCAGTCTGGTGCTCTTTCACTTTCTCAACACTTCGGTTGTATTTCTCTGCCAAAACACTCACTTCATCAAAGCACCATCGTTTAGGGAGAGTCACTTTACTCGGCACTGTACCGCCACGAAAATCGCTCACCGCACCAGACAGCAATTGTAACGGATTGACCAACAAGCGAAACGCCACCCAAAGAACACCAATGATGAGGACAAGAATTTTGATCGCTTCTGTCGTAAGTAGAAAAAAGAACTGCTGCCAAAGATCTTCATATATCGCGCTAAGATCCGATTGAACCGTTAATATCGCGAGATCATACGTTTTATCGCCGACCCGATACTGCATCGGCCAGCTTCTCTCGACAACATCCTCAGAAAGCGCCGAACCTAATTCAATGATAACTTCGTCTTCACTAGCAATACGTAAGTAGTCCACCGAGGGCATACGCATTGCACCTTGAGCTTGTGTCAGCAACAGCTCCCTATCCTCTACCCACAAACTCGCAGAAAAACTCGATAAATAGCTAGACTCAACCTGCTTTAATTCAACATCTAAATGGGCTAAATCTTCGTGAAAAACTCGATATAAGCTCACTGTAGAAATGATGACCGTAAAGATTAAACTCAACGTTAATACCGCCAACATAAGTTGGTTGCCGATACTAAAACGACGTTGAGATCGCTCTTTTTCATCCATATGAAACCGCTCCGATAAACTTGCGCTACTCTAAATATAGCTACGCACAAATAATAATCGAGGATACGATGAAAAGACTTCTACTTAGATTGGCTTTTAGCTTAATTGTTGTAAGTTCTCATGTGACCGCAAATCAAGTGAACTATTACGTCATTGCTGAACAAGCTCGACCATTTCAAATTGAACAACAGGGACAAATGCACTCAGGGATTGTGACCGATATCGTCAGCGCTATCTTCGCGGAGTCGGATTACCAAGTGAATTATCATACTTATCCATTTAAACGTATGATTTCCATATTGGAAGAAGGCGCTGAGCCAAACTGGTTAACTTATGGCAGCCCGAACTGGGGCAAGGTGCAATCGGAAAATTTATCTGAGGAGCCCATTTACACTGTAAAACATGTACTGGTGTCGAGTAGCGAGAAGCCTTTAGAATTCAAAAATATGGATACGATGCATGGTCGTTCTATTGTATTACTGCTGGGGTTTGATTATCCAAATTTAACACCGTTCTTTGAAAATGGCAGTGTCAATGAAATGCGCGTGAAAGACTACAACGCCGCATACCGAGTGATAAGCCGAACCCCTGGAGATACAGCTTTTGTCGAGATGGAATCCCGAGTCCTTTACAACTTAAAGCGACTCAATTTGCCGTTAGAGAATTTTCAGATACAGCCTTTCAGCTCGGTTATTCCTGACTACTCAATCTACCTGGCTTTTTCACCTCAAATGCAACCAGAAACTCAAAATTACATCAATACACGACTCGTTGAATTAAAAGCCTCAGGGGAAATTGATGAAATCATTCAAAAGTATCAATGAATCAACTCATTAACAAAAACGCCAACGATGATACGTTGGCGTTTTTGTTTCTGTAAAATCTGTAGCACTTACTTAGTGTGGTTAACAAACTTAGGATCAAACATGTGCCCCAATTTACTCGCCTTGGTTTGCAGGTAATGTTGATTACTTGGGTTATTCCCTTCTTGTAATGGCACTCGTTCAATGACGTTAATATCAACCGCTTTTAAGGCGGCGAGCTTGCGTGGGTTATTCGTCATTAGACGCACAGCGTCAATCCCCAAATGCTCTAGCATTCCTTTACAGAACGCGTAATCACGCATATCAGCGGCAAAACCTAAACGTTCATTTGCTTCCACGGTATCTGCGCCATCATCTTGTAAGTGATAGGCACGAATTTTATTAATCAAGCCGATTCCACGTCCTTCTTGACGTAAATAAAGCAGCACGCCACATCCCTCTTTGACGATGTTTTGTAGCGCTCTATTAAGCTGAAAACCACAGTCACAACGCGTGCTAAATAGAGCATCTCCGGTAAGACACTCCGAATGCAACCGAATAAGTGGTGCTGCACTTTTTGTTGGCTCGCCATAGACCAGAGCAAGATGCTCTTTATTTGTCGCGGCTTCAATAAAGCCGTACATCATAAATGTGCCCCACTGGGTGGGCAATTTGGCTTTATCGATAAACTTCACGAGATTGTAAGGCTCAACATGTCTCAGCTCTGCCCGCACATTCATCAGAATCTCTCCTAGATGATTTTCTCCTTTACCATCTCCCCCGTCTCCCCAAAAGGCATCTTTATGAGAATGCTCTGTTAGGCAAGCGTTACCCGTTCTCATTAATTGCTGCGCTAATGGTGGATTTTGTAGAAACTTTTCCCTAACGATGAAAGCCATAACAGCCAACTTTATATCGTCCCAATCGCTTCTGACAAAGTGTTCGTATTTACGGCTTAAAGCAAACGCTTCATCAGGGGTGCTTGCGTGCTGAATTTTACTTTGCAACTGAGCATCGAGAAACTTTTGGGCTTGGTAATAATGTTCGCTGGTGGGCCAAGTTTGGGAGGAGATATTGACTGGGGCATGGCAAAAGTTTGAGAGAAAACCGTGGGGCTCATCGGGTTCATAAAAAAGGATTTGATCAACCATACTTGCGCTCCTTGCTTTGTGGTTGCGATAATCAACAAAAAGCATATCGCTACTGATATATCTAGTAACACAAGGTCAGATTGTCAAACTTCTTCGGGACGGGACGTGAGTGTGAAACTCGTGCTTTTGAGGCGCAAGACAGATAAATGGAGGTTTTGAATAAGAGAGTAATAGAGTGAAAAAATAAAAAGGGCAGTCCGTCGACTACCCTATGGGTTGCTAAACCAACCTGAGGCGATCAGTGTATCAAGCCAAGCTCCCTTGCTTCTTCAATGGTCAACCCACTTTCACGGATCTCACGTAACGCTTCAATGCGTCTTCTGGCTTCTGCTGATTTCACTGTTTTCTCTGGCTTCACAACGGTTTCCTCATCAGGTAATTCCCATTTGTGAGCGATGTTGGTCATCTCGTCATGGTCGATAGAATTAATGGACATATTTCCTCCGAACACACCATGTTTTCGATGCGTAATCTATAGCAAAACCGGAACAAGGTGGTAAGAAAAACTGTAGGGAAATGTGACCCCTCCCGCCCTTTCGTTAACTCCTTAATAGATTCATCATTTAAGTTTTGCCAAGGGACAAATTTACGATTAAATTTGAGTAATTACCCCTACGAAAAGTGTGCTGATCTAGCTCTCAATTCTGCTCTTCTTTAGTTTTATCAACGACGCATTACACCACTTCCTGTTTCACCTAACTTTCGAGTCACTTCACTGATTCATAGCTTGATACTTTCTAAAAACCGCCACACCTGATAATGATAATAATTATCTTTTAGATTGATAAGGTGTTTATATGGATGGTATTAACTTAAGTCATGCATACCACAATGACCCGGTCATCCAGATCCGAGATTTGTGCGTCGATTACATCACTGATAATGGTGATTTTAATGCGGTAAAGTCCGTCAGCTTTGATATCGGCAAAGGCGAAGTATTTGGTCTTGCCGGTGAATCTGGATGTGGTAAAAGCACAATCGCATTCTCAATAAATCGTCTTCATAAGCCGCCAGCGTTCATTTCTGGCGGTAAAATATGGTTTGATGGCAAAGATATCCTTAGTATCTCAGACTCTGAACTGACCGCTCTAAGGTGGAGTGAAATCGCCATGGTGTTCCAGAGCGCGATGAACTCACTCAACCCTGTCTTAACGATACAAGAGCAATTTGCAGATGTGTTACGACACCATCAAGGCCTCACTAACGCTCAAGCAAAAGATAGAGCAGAAAAGTTGTTGGACTTGGTCAATATTCCTCGAGAACGCTTAGCAGAATATCCTCATCAATTTTCAGGAGGAATGCGTCAGCGCTTGGTGATAGCCATTGCTTTGTCTCTAAATCCAAAACTGATCATTATGGATGAACCCACAACAGCATTAGATGTAGTGGTACAGAGAGAAATTTTACAGCAAATTTATCAGCTTAGAGATGAGTTCGGTTTTTCAGTCCTCTTTATCACTCATGACCTGGCACTCATGAGCCAACTATGTGATCGAATTGCAATCATGCGTCACGGAGAAATCGTCGAAGTCAATCGAGCATACGATATACGCAATCATCCTCAACACCCCTACACGCAAAAGCTATGGGCTTCTTTCCCAAACATCCATGACGTCCACAAACAACCAGAGTTACAAGGAGCGTAACCATGAGCCAGCCTATCATCCAAATGAAAAATGTGATTAAAGAATTCAAAGTGGGCGGTGGTTTAGCGAAAGAGGAAACCTTTCGTGCGCTTCAAGGAGTGACTTTTGATCTGTACGCAGGAAAAACCTTGGCTTTGGTTGGAGAGTCAGGCTGCGGTAAGAGTACTTGCGCTCGTTTAATAACCAAAGTCTATCCTGCAACGGAAGGCGAGATCCTTTTCAATGGCACTGACATAAATGAGATCACGTCACGATCGGCTCTACAAGAATATCGCAGTAAAGTACAAATGGTGTTTCAAGATCCGTTTGGCTCTCTCAATCCAACTCATACCATTCGCCATCACCTAACACGTCCTTTAAAAATTCATAAACAAGTCAAAAACGAGCGCGACATCCCAGCCCGCTTGGAAGAGCTTCTAAAGCTGGTGGAACTACCTGAAGAGACATTGAATAAGTTCCCTCACGAACTCAGTGGTGGGCAACGTCAGCGAGTAAACTTAGCAAGGGCTTTAGCGGTAGGTTCGCAAATCATTCTTGCGGATGAGCCTACGTCTATGCTGGATGTTTCTATTCGCTTGGGAGTGTTGAATTTAATGCAACGAATGAAGCAAGAACTGGGAATTGGTTTTTTATACATCACACATGATCTGGCGACTGCGCACTACATCGCGGAAGAAACCGCAGTAATGTACAAAGGGCAAATCGTTGAATGGGGCGACACTCATTCAATACTTAAGAATCCGCAGCATCCTTATACTAAGCTGTTGATTTCTGCCGTTCCTGATCCTGACTTACCTTTTGGTAACTTAGTGAAAAATGAGCCAAACTATTCGATAGATGCCGATGAAATTCGTCAACGTAGCAGCATAATTGTCGACGAATTTGATCAAATAGGGCCAAATCACTATGTAAAACAATGGACTGAGGCAGCGTAATGGATTTGAGTACTTGGCAAGATCAAATCGCCATGTGGTACGAACAGCGGAAACATGATCAAGTAGAAAAATTGGAAACGATCTTATATCAGGTGCCTGATGACGTGTTTGGACCCGAATTGAGTGATCTTCAAAGTAAAGCGATTGCTTGCTGGTTGGATGGATGTTTACGCGTGTTTCAACATGCAAGCTACCAAGACCCTCAGAAAGCATATCAAACCTTGCTTTATACGAGTGCAAAGCTTGAACAAGCAGCATGCCAAGTCTCGACTGATATTCTGATCAAAGATTGGTGTTTGAGACGACTTCAGCATCTCACCGTTGTGGCGTTAGAGTTTTGTAATCAGCAGTGTGATCAAAACAAGTGGCAGGAACAAGCCCATAGCTTAATCGAATCACATGTTGCGTTGATGCGTTCATTACATTGGAATGAACCCAAGAAGCATGATCAAGGTTTACCTCATTAGTCCGGAAAAATGATCAAGGCTTAATTAGCGGAATTTTAGGCAAAAAAAAGCGAGTTTCCTGAGGAGAAACTCGCGAAGTCTATTCAGAATGAATGTAACAATATGAGCCAATCTATTAATCATCAGAAAGGACAAAAGGTTGTCTATTCGGGATAAATAGTAGTATTAGGCTTGGCTTCTAATGTCAGTGGTTTGTAAGAGTTAAGTCTGTTTTTTATCATCGAAAGACATTGTTACATTTCAAACCGATACATCACACCTATAGCTTGATACACATCAAGCGACACTTTTAAATCGCCATTTCATCCAAGGCACGAAATACCATTTCATCCATGTGACCATCGAAGATTTGACGACAAACTTTCCGACGCACCGCTAACCCCGCAATCAAGCGCTCGATGGTAAGATGCTTAACATCGTTCTGGGTGTTAAACAGCTCGACGGTTTTACTTAATGTCTCATAAGGAATCGGCTCATCCCCTACCCTTAGCCAATCGAGCTTCTCTATGTAATCTGAGCACTCTTCTTTGATTGAGGCATAGGAGTGCCCTGTCATCGCAGACAAAGCCGTTATACTGCGTTCTAGAGCCTCTGGTGAGGTATATTTAGATAGAGTAATGGTGATCTCATCAGCATTGATCTCTACCAAATGTTTTCTTTGCTTCACGCGTCGCCCTAAATTTCCTCTTGGAGACGGTGCTTTGCGTTGAATGGGCTCAAATTCGCCGTCTATGATGCCTGAGAGCTCCTCAAGCTGTTGTCGGGTTACCATCTCATTACGAAGTGGATTTGGCAGCGTAGGCGCCATGTTACGCTTTCCTGCGTTGGTCGTTCGCGCTCGCGAGTAACGTAAGACCTCTTCGACATCACATTTGATGTCGATCTGGTAGTCCATCACTTTGTCATTTTCGATCATGGTTTCGATCGTCAGGTGATAACCCCACAAATTAACGACGAATAGATCATCATTCCCTTTTCCATCAGACAACCGCTTTAGTTCTCGGATCAGATCCATGGAGAAACGTCGCCATTCAATGTTACGTGCAAGTTTCTGGTTTAACTCACTCAGTAGCATGCAATCCGTGTGACGACGAACCATGCGACTACGGAAGAAAGAGTACAGTTGAAACACCAAAGTATGTTGTTTCAAGATCTCTGGTGGGAACAAGAAGAAATAATCGCGTGTTAGTAGTTCTTCGTAGAACGACGGTTCCCACACCAAGATGTATAAGTTGGGTTTAATACGAATTTCGCCATCACTGCCCTCAACGGGCGCTTCTTCTGAAGCCGTGATGGTACGGGCTAAGAAGCGGAAGCGGTCACTCTTAAAGCCTTCGGGCATGTTTTCACTTAGCCAACGTCCAGTAAGTTCATGGAGCTGAAAATCAGTGAATTCAATGCGATCAATGCTATCGCGAATGGAATCACGAGCTGGGCCACTGTCTTTTTTGCCTCTGAGCGACAAAATATCAGTGATGTATAGCGGCGTTTTGTTTGGTACGTGAGCCGCATCAAGTTGATACTGATCTTTGTGATGATCATGGTACTGAACTGTTAACGTGAAGAGAGCGAACAGGGTCATGAGATCATCCACAGTCATGATATTTTTGGATGATCGCGTCTCAATAACGGCTTTTGTGCCAGAGATCGACACCATGGATTTCTGATAACTTTTTCGAGTTCTTGGTGGCGCAAGTGCTTGGTCAATTATCCCAGCCCAATTTGTTGGAGATACAACAAATTGATCGGCTTCATCTTTCATCGTGGGAGGTGTGTTTAACCCGTGCTCATTCAACAAACGTTTGTTTACTTGAGTCTGAGCCAATGCTTTCGAACGTTTTTGTTTCTCGTTCTGGCGAACTTTGTCGGTAACAAGACTTGTTGCTCCCAACACAGATATAAGCTGATTGGGATTCACAAATTTGTGTAGCATCGTTTTACCAGCAAGTCCCTCTTCAAAACGCACTGGAGTTTGAGTAAATAAACCAATATTTACTGCCGCGCGCAAACGTTGTTGCAGGGCTGCACGTGTGAGTTGCCCATCTGTTGCTTCCACAATCTCTGTGGTTGAAACCAAACCATCCTTGCTGCTGAAGCCTCGTAATGAGATCAGATTAAGCAACTCTAAGATGCTTTTAGTCACCCCTTTGAAATGTTGGTACTGCTCTACCCAATCCGCAGAGGATTCATGTACCTCAAAAAGATGGCCATCTTTGTGGCTTCTCGGTGCTTTAATCAGAATTTTTTCATCAGCCGTCATTTTAGATCCAGATCACACTAGCCGTAGTTGTGCTATGGTTCCGAAGAATAAAGAAAAACAGATCATAAATAAAGAAAAAAGATTGTTTTTTAAATAACTGATCTTTTTGATTAATCTGATCTTAATTGATTATATGATCTAATGATCTGGCTTGGAACTTTCCTCTAAGTTTTTGTTCTATAAGGCTATTATTTTCATGTATTTCGGAACTATGATCATAAGAAGTCTGAAAGTATGATCAACAATAACCTGAAAGCATGATCATATTTATTCGTAAGCATGATCATTAAGGTTATGAAAAGATGATCAAAAGAGTCTTGAAACGATGATCATGATGTTTTTACAGGTTATCCACAGATGCAGTATTTAATAATGATCTTCACGATGATTATATTGTGCATTGGTAATGTTATTTATACTCGGATCGATGATCAAGAGCCAATATATCTATCGTTCTGGCGCCCATATTGATGAGATATCACTCATCTGATTAAAATACATTCAAGTCGCTCATATTTAGAAGTAAATCCTAGTCTCTGCTTATTTACAGGAAGCATGATCATGAGAGTGTGATTTATCATAGCAACTTGCGCAATTTCATTGTTCCGGCTTCTATACCGTCAATTTCTGCTCAATCCCCCATTCTGTCTGCACTCAACCGTAAATCAGAGAAGAAAACTCATGCTTCCGAGAGATTCTAAGGCTTGATCATATTTCCGATTAATGGATCTTATTTTATTTGCGTGTTTACACCGTACTCTGCTCAATTTTGCCATGATCATGCTTTCGGATTTGTTTATTAACACGGAAGCATGATCATAAGTATACCTTGATCATACTTCCATAGATGTTTCGCTGGAACTACCCTATTTTGTTCGGAGACATGATCAAGGTGTTCAGGTCTTTATTGTTCCGATATTACTTACTATTTTTCGTTTAAATTAGGTTGGTCTAACATAATCCGTAATTTAGCTTAAGATTATAATCGTTCCGGTAGAAAATTGATTTACATTGTAAATGAGTGACGCTGTAACACTTTTTATTTTTAAGTTTAGGTGTCCACTTATGAGAAGATTATTTGATTAAAAATAGTTATCTTTTTGACCATAAATCATAAAAGCGTCGATTTGGGTGTTTTTTTATGTGATGGTTATTCAAAATGTTCGTGCACCTTTTTGTTGTTTTTGGTCTTTACTGCTGTACAATTGAAATTATAAATCCTTCCAACGGAATTTGGCATGAAAAGAGAAAAAACGATTGAAAACCTTCTTGAGTTAGCGGAGCTGACTCAGCAGGTTCAAGCTGACCGTATTGAAATTGTTTTAGAAGAGCGAAGCGATAACTACTTCCCACCAATGTCGAAAGCGATGATGGAAACCCGTTCTGGTCTAACTCGCCGTAAGCTCGACGACGCGATTGGTAAAATGGAAGCCGCTGGGCATCAATTTACCAAAAACAACGCGAATCATTATTCAATTACGTTAGAAGAAGCACACATGCTCATGGATGCGGCTGAAGTGCCTAAATTTCATGAGCGTAAAAAGAATTCAGGTAACAAACCTTGGATTATTAATGTGCAGAACCAAAAGGGCGGTACAGGTAAATCAATGACCGCGGTTCATTTAGCGGCATGTTTAGCGCTAAATTTGGATAAACGATACCGTATTTGTTTAATCGACTTAGACCCACAAGGCTCGCTACGTTTATTCCTCAACCCGCAAATCAGCATGGCAGAGCATGATAATATCTATTCTGCGGTAGACATTATGTTGGGTAACGTGCCTGATGGTGTGGAAATTGACAGTGAATTTTTACGTAAAAACGTATTGCTGCCAACGCAATATCCGAACTTAAAGTCGATTTCAGCATTTCCAGAAGACGCGATGTTTAATGCGGAAGCATGGCAAACGCTATCTGAAGACCCATCACTCGATATCGTCCGTCTGCTGAAAGAGCAACTGATTGATAAAATTGCTGATGACTTCGATATCATTATGATTGATACCGGTCCACACGTTGACCCATTAGTATGGAATGCGATGTATGCATCAAATGCCTTGCTAATTCCTTGTGCGGCTAAGCGTCTGGACTGGGCTTCAACAGTAAACTTCTTCCAGCATTTGCCTACGGTATATGAAATGTTCCCGGAGGACTGGAATGGTCTTGAGTTTGTTCGCTTGATGCCAACCATGTTTGAGGACGACAATAAGAAGCAAGTTTCTGTTTTAACTGAAATGAACTATCTTCTAGGTGACCAAGTTATGATGGCTACTATTCCTCGTAGCCGTGCGTTTGAAACCTGTGCCGATACCTACAGCACAGTATTTGATCTGACAGTAAGCGATTTTGAAGGCGGTAAGAAGACACTAGCCACCGCGCAAGACGCTGTTCATAAAAGCGCACTGGAATTAGAGCGTGTGCTGCACTCTAATTGGCCGTCATTGAATCAGGGGTAATAAGTAAATGGCTTTGAAAACGTCTGAATTAAACGCGAAATTATTTGGCAAAACGAATAAGCGTCGTGTTGTGACTCCGCAAGAGGCGCAAACTGCGGCAAAAGAGAAAGCTCAAACGATTGAACTAGCAGTTGCAGGTGAAAATATTGTTCAGTTTGAACTTGTGCGTATTCCTGCAAATAAAGTTGCGACAGAAACAACAGTATTTGTTGATAACGCTCGTGAGCAATCGTTCTTAAACGAACATGCTTTATCTGATGTTTTAGTCACACTCAAAGAGCGTGGCCAACAATATCCAGCAGTGGGTCGTAGAACTGAAGATGGCAAGATTGAAGTTTTAGATGGTAGCCGTCGTCGCATGTCTTGTATCCTCGCCGAACAAGACTTTTTGGTTTATGTTGCTGACAACATTAATACTGACCATGCTAAGTTTTTGTCTGATGTGGCAAATGCTCACAAGCCGCTCTCTTTATATGAAAAAGGGAAAGAGATGCAGGCTAAGCTTGATAGTGGTGAAGCTGAGGATCAGAAAGCATTGGCAAAAATGTTCCAGTGCAGTGAAGCGTTGGTAAGTGGCGCTTTAAAAGCCGCAGCATTACCGTTAGAACTGCTTCAAGCGTATCCGAATGTTGGCGATCTCGGTCGTCCAACTATCGTGAAACTGCACAAACAGTTTTCAACGCTGACACCAGAGCAGCAGCAAGAGCTGTTAGATAAATGTCGCTCTAGCGAAGGGTTTTTATGGCAGCGAAGCACAGCTCAAGGCGTTGCTCGTCTGACAAAAGAAGTCACGGAAAGCATCGAAAATTGGATTACTGAACTTGCACCAGCAAAACCTGGCAAGAAGACGGAAAAAGTCGACTTAGTAAAAGGTCGAGCAAGCTATAGCCGAAAAGGTAGCAGCCTGGCGTTGAACTTGAAGAAAGTTGACGACAGCTTAATGGAAGAGATTCTTGCGTTTGTACAAACCAAACTGCAATAACAAATGATGATTGAATCAACCGCCTCCGGGCGGTTTTTTTATATCTGAGAAGCGTCAAATTAAAGATGTGATACCATTACGTCAGTTCAACGTTGGATAGACAAAATGCAGACACAATCTGATTTCCTTTCATCACTTCAACATCAAGCTCACCAATCTTTCCAAAGGATTGGTGTTGTCATTCAAGGCGAGGCTTCTTGGCAAAATGCGTTGATGTCAGAGTTCCATAAAACGCAGCGCCATCAACGTTGGTTTTCTGTTGGTGATTTTGGTTTGAAAAACGTATCCAGCGTTTCGTCTAAACAAGGGCACATGTTGCTAGGCAGAGAGTGTGACGTTCTATTGTTTGATGCTCGAAATGGCTTTGACGCAAATAGTTTTACCGCCACGCTTGGCTCATTGGTTGGCGGCGGTTTTCTTATTGTCATTACTGAGCTGCGACAAAATGCGAATTTTGCTCAGCAATGGATGCATAAACAATGGGAGAAGCTCGTTGTTATTGAGCAAGACAAACCATTGCCAATGGCTCCAGACATCAAGCAGGCAGAAAAAGAAAGCCACTACACGGAACAAGAACATGCCATTTCTCTAATTGAAAAGGTGGTAACTGGACATCGAAAGCGACCGTTAGTTTTGACCGCTGATCGTGGGCGCGGAAAAACAAGTGCCCTCGGCATTGCGTGTGCGAGCTTATTACAGCAGAAGCCACTTAGAATCTTAATTACGGCACCATCTATAAAAGCCGTTGAGCCTGTTTACCAACATGCTTTGCGGCTACTTCCTAATGCGCAGCGTATTAGGAAGGACAGATTAGAATCAGGGCAGGGAGCCATTCAATTTATTGCTCCTGACGAACTTCTATCGAGCAGACCTGAATGTGATTTGTTACTTGTCGATGAAGCGGCTGCAATTCCAGTTCCTATGCTCAAAAGCATTACCGAACATTATCGTCGACTCGTTTTTTCTACGACTGTTCATGGTTATGAAGGTTGTGGCCGGGGCTTTACGATTAAATTTGTTGATTGGCTTCAGAAACAGCGTTCGGGAATGAAAACATGGCACATGACACAGCCCATCCGCTGGAGCATGAATGATGCGCTTGAATCATGGCTCTATGACGCGTTTTTGTTGGATGCGGAGTTAACGCACCATCAACTTAAACAGGTCGACTCAATTTCCCTTTCTAAAGCCGATAAGAACAATTTGATATCGCAGCCTAGTTTGCTGCGTGAGTGCTTCGCTCTTTTGGTGAATGCTCATTATCAGACCTCGCCGAATGATTTGATTCACCTTTTGCAAGACGACAACAGTCAGCTCTATTTTGCTAAGCAAGATAATGCGGTTGTGGGGGTGATATTAGCGGTCGAAGAGGGGGGCCTTGACGATGAATTGATTGAAGAAATCCAGCTTGGTAAGCGTCGTCCTAAAGGACACTTAGCCCCAATTACGATTGCAAACCACCTAGGATTCCCGAATGTCGCGAATCTATCGACGCTGCGAGTCATGAGAATTGCGGTTCATCCAGCATTGCAAGGCAAAGGCATTGGTCAAAAAATTCTGCAGCAACTTGAGCAAATGGCTGCTAAACACATTGCCTACTTATCCACGAGTTTTGGTGCGACGGAAGAGTTGCTCTATTTCTGGCGACAATCGAACTTCCGTACAATTCGCTTAGGGTCAATGCGCGATGCTGCTAGCGGTTGTTATTCAGTCTTGATGGTCAAACCTTGTGATTCCCAACAGACGGCTTGGGTCGACCAATCTCAGGCGCTATTTGAAGAAATGTTGTCTAACAATGTGGCTGACGTCTATCCAAAATTAGAAGCCCCTATTTTTCGAGCTCTATTGCCGCAACCTTTGGGAATGAGTCCACTTCATCCCGCTAAGTTATTACTAATTGAATGTTATGCTGATGGTGGTAACAGTTATGAGTCTGTGTCTGTGTGGCTTCAGCAGTGGTTACTTAACTTAGGTTTGAACTCCGCTTCCGACTTGATGATCAGTAAGCTTTTTCTTAACCGTAGTTGGACTGAATGTGCTCAGCAATTTGGTTTACCTGGAAGAAGGCAAGTTGAGCAGCAGTTAAGGGACGAAGTAAGACACATTTGGAGCGATTTACACTGTAAACAATAAAGGGAAATTTACACTGTAAATGAAATTACTGGGAGCTGATTTTACACTGTAAATCCAGCTCCTTTTTGTTTCAGCGTGTATTTTGATTGAGCTTTAGGCTAAATCGAGTTTTCTCTTAATATCCTGTTTAACCGTTATTGATGGATTACTTTCTTTAGTGACGTGAGCCCTATAATAAGAAATGCGAGGTTTGTTCAGAAAACGGATTTGGGTAGACTGAAAGTGTTGATGGGAAGCAAAGTGGTAAGGGTATGTGGAAGCTGTGTCTTGAGTTATCTGAAGATAAGACCAAGGTGATAGCCCGTCTTCCGGGAGAAGTGGACCTCGGTGGTGAGCTAAATCAAAATGAATTAAACGAGCAGCTCGTCGCAATGAACGCTGAAAAGATGTTTGTTGTTGAGGGGGAAGTAGTGAGATTCATTAACTGCGCCAAAGAACGTAAAGCCGAGGCCTACGAAGGCATCGTCATTGCGGAAAAACGCAACGCGCAAGTTGAGGTTGAATTATCGAATAATGACATGCTCGCCAGTATGAACGTTGTCGGCGCGTACGGAGGCCGAGGTTTACGTGGCCCCGAGATTGTTCAAGCCCTTGCTCAAGCGCGAGTTTCGAAAGGCATCAACAAACTGGCTTTGAAGAAAGTGTTGGTTGTCAGCACTCAGCTCAAACCAGGCGAAACTTTTTCTCAACCTGTAGCGGTTGGTAAGCAACCTATCAAAGGCAAAGACGCTCTTTTTACTCCTCTTGTTAAAGACATCACCAAACGCATCCTCAAACCCAAAGACGGCCAATCTGCTAGCGACAAAATTGATTTACGTAACCTCGGTGAAACTATCGCGGTTGACGTAGGCGATGAGGTGATGCGCCGCACGCCTGCGACCAAAGGTACGCCTGGTTTTACTGTTCAAGGGCGAGTGATTCCTCCACAAGCCGGAAAAGACAGCCCAATGAAGCCAGGCAAGGGCACCGAGATAAGCAAGCAAGACCCAAACCTATTGATTGCATCGGTATCCGGTACGCCTCTGATTAAAGACAAAACCATTGAAGTTGATAACGCACTCTGTCTCAATAGCGTTGGCGTGAATACAGGTCACGTGAAATTCAAAGGGAATGTGATTATCGGTGGCAACATTGAATCTGGCATGATTGTTAAAGCGACGGGTTCTATTACTGTAGGCGGCTTCATTGAATCGGCTGACGTACAAGCGCAAGACGACATCCAAGTTGGTAAAGGGATCATTGGCCACACCGTGAGTGATGGCCAGCCAAAGAGTTGTCACGTCAAAGCCAAAGGTTCGATTCGTGCCAGCTACGCCCAATATTGTGATTTGCAAGCCGGCGAAGATATTGAGTTGGCGGTGCACAGCATGAATAACGATATTGTTTGTGGGCGCAATCTGACGGTGCTAGACGCGAACGGTAGGAACGGCACGCTCAGCGGCGGAGATGCAAAAGTCGGTGGCAAAGTGGTGTGCTTACAATTGGGCGTAGAAGGCGACACCGCCACTAAGGTAGAAGCGTTCGCACGCTATTCTGCATTTAAGGAGCGATTAGCTGAGCTTAAAGAACAATACAAACGCGCTCAAGAAGGCACGATGGATGTGATTCGTAAAGAGCTCGAATTTAAGAAACGTCCTAAAGCCGAACGTACCGACGAAGAACAAGCTCAGATTGACGTGATGAAAACACAAAACAACGAGCAGCTTGAAGCGATAAAGCAAAAGCTAGAACAAACGGAACATGACTTTGAAGTCGCGTTAGAAGAAAATATTGTCGAAGCCAAAGAGCGTGTATTCACTCGCGTGACGGTGCAGTTTGGCGACGAACAAGTAACGACAAAGCGCACTCATGGCGGTTGTTCGTTCCGTTTCAATCAATACGAAATTAAAGTCTCGGCGAACTTGGAAGAAGAGGACGTCGCTGCGGTTTAAGCTTTCTTACTCACTGAGCCCACACGTCGCAACAAGATGTGTGGGCTTTTTTTATCTACAAATCGACAATGTGCTCTTGATAGTAGTCCGCAAGCGCACCCACTTGGCTGCTACACATTACTTTCATTGCTTGTTTAATGTGTTCTATTGGCCAGTTCCACCATTGGATATTGAGTAGAGTTTCAATCTCTTTATCGCTGAATCGTTGACGTACGACTTGGTTGTTTCCAACCACCACAGAATAAGGTTGCACGTCTTTCGTCACTACGGCGCGTGCTCCGACGACGGCTCCATCGCCGATGTTTACTCCGGGCATGATCATCGCCTCACTGCCAATCCAAACATCATTTCCCACCACTGTGTCTCCGGCACGCTCGAAACCGTCTTGTACGCCTTCTCCAAATTCTTCAGGAGAGAAGGGGAAGGTCGAAATCCAGTCAATGCGATGACCTTGGTTTCCTGCCATCATGAAGGTGGCTCCAGAAGCGATGGAACAAAACTTGCCAATGATTAATTTGTCGATGCTATCGGGTTCTCTACTTTGCCATTCTTGAAGTGTGACGGGGTCACCCAACAAGTAGCGTACCGCTTGCTCTTCGAAGCTTTTTTGATGATAGAAGCCCGAGTAATAGCTGTAATCGCCAACGATGATATTGGTATTAGTGATGTGATCTTTAATGACTTGACCTTTTAACCACGTGTCGAAAACACTCATAACTCATCCTTTCAAATTTAGGTTGTACAGAGTTTAGAGGCTTTCTATTATTTCCAGTAGTTTGATTTTAGAGATTCAGAATTACTGTATGGAAATAAAATGGCTCAGCTACGTACCACTTTACGTCGCTTTGTGCGAGGAGCGAAGTATTGCTGGCGCAGCAAAGCGCCTGAATTGTTCGAATGCGCATGTAAGTCGGCAACTTAAACAGCTTGAAGACATATTGTCGGTGCAGCTTATTCAGCGAACTACGCGCCAGTTTAATTTGACCTACGATGGTTTGCGGTTTTATCAGCAGGTAAAGCAACTGCTCGAAGGCGCTGAGCAGATCAATGAGCAAGTCATGGCAAACGAGATCGTATCGGGAAAATTGAGAATAGCGGCGTCTGCTTCTTTCGGAGCCGCGTTACTCAGCCAAACATTGATCGAGTTTCGATTGCAACATCCACAAGTGAGCGTCGAAGTGATCTTCACAGAGACACCTCTCGACTTGATTGAGGCTGGGTTTGATATCGCATTCTACTTTACCGATACTCCTCCAGAGGGATACGTCGGCCATCAGCTACGCACTTTACACTGTAAACCGATCGCTCATCGCTCGTATTTAGCTGATAAACCAAATGTAAGTACGCCAGAGGAGCTTGGTGACTTAGAGCACATCCTTTATAAAAGTCGCGACTTGGTGTTAGATAAGTGGACGTTTACGCATAAGCAAACTCAACAGCAGTGCAGCATTGAGTTAGAAAGTACGCTGAGTTTTAATCTTGTCCAGTCCATGTTGGATGCTACTTTGGCTGGCTGTGGTGTAGCCATGTTAGATGAATTTGCACTGGCTAAACTCGACCCTGCACAAAAAGAAAAACTCGTGAGTTTGCTGCCAGAATGGCAAACGGATGCGATTTTGCCGCTTTATCTGCTTTACCCAAAACGTGAGCACTTACCAAGAAGAACGCGAGCGTTCATTGATCACTTTAGGAACATATATTCTGTCGGCGAATAGCGACAACAAACTTAGCAACAATTGAGGAAGCAAAGGAATGCGAAAACACTGTATTGCGATTGGCGGTGGGGGCTGGATGATGGGAGAGAATCCGAGCCCACTCGATCAATACATTTTGTCTTTGTCTGGTAAGGAGAATCCAAACATTTGTTTTCTACCGACAGTCACGGGAGACGCCGATGAAGTGATTGAACGTTTTTACGATGCGAAGCTTAGTGAAAACGTGACCCATTTTCCGCTGTTTAAGTTTGAAGCTGGTTGGAAAGAAACGCTATTTGAACAAGACATCATTTACGTCGGTGGCGGTAATACGCGTTCGATGTTGGCCATTTGGCGCGAATGGGGTATCGATAGAATACTCAAGCAGTGTTATGAACAAGGCATCATCATTTGTGGCATGAGCGCAGGTGCAATTTGTTGGTTTGAGTTTGCGGTGACAGACAGTGATCCCGAAGCATACCAAGTTATGCGTTGTCTTGGATTTATTGACGGTTTGGCTGCGGCGCATTTTTCTCATGTAGGTGAGAAGTTCGAGGTTTTCCAAGCCTTTGCTCGTTCTCAACCGAGCATCACTTGTTATGGCATTCACGATTATGCGGCATTGCACTTTGTCGATGGAAAATTGTTAGCTACTGTCACCAGCTTTCCTGATGCCGGTGTGTTGGTTAAAACAGGTAACGAAGAAAACATATTGCGAGGATGAGCTTCTTCAAATCAGCATTAAAGGCAATAACTACTGACCGGACATAGAAGAAGCTCATGGATTCAGCTAACTTACATTAAGTATCGTGCTTACAGCTCGTAACGCAGACCTAAGTGGTAGTAGCTTTCGTCTGCGTGTGCACCGCCAAACGAGACTTCTTGTCCATTGCTGTAGCCACGCGAGCCGTTACGATCAACGTAGTTTGTGTAGATAGAAGAACGAGGCGTCAGTTTGTATTGCACTTCTAGCGTTGTATCTTTCAGCTCTAGCTCGTCACCATCACTGTTTTCTAAAGAACGATAACCAGCACGCAGTACCCATTTGTCATTTACACTGTAAACCGCCGTTAGTTCCATCACTTTGTCGGTACTGGTTTGTGAGTAATAGCCCTCTAGTTCATCTTCCGAGTACAACGCACCCAACATCAAATCACCTAGGTAGTAACGCGTACCTGCGCCCCAGAATGTGTAATCGGTGTCGTTGCTTTCACGTGCATCACCTTTATTCTTCTGCATCGCCACCACTGGTGCCAAGGTACCCAAATTTCCCATGTCTAGCGTATAACGCAGTGCAGTGTTGTAACCGTAGTCGAGCTCAGAAGTGTTGTTTCCTAAAATGTACGCGACAGAAAAATCGAAATTACCTAGGTTGTTTTGGTATTGCAGCGTGCCATCTTGACGGAAAACTTGTGTCGCGGTTTTGTCGACTTTATTCGCTTGGCGCGCCATAGAAACATCGGAAGAGGCGAACACATCACCAATGTCGGTAAACATAATCAATCCAGATGCCACGCGACCACCAGTAATACGACCATAATCTTTCGCATCAATCCCCGCCCATACATAACGTGCGGTCAGAGACGGTTTGTCGTTTACTTGGTTTGCGTATTCAGCTGCACCCACTTGGTATTGCGCTTGGCCGATGATCGACGCGTACTCGTTGATGGTTTGTGAACCGTTTAAACCAATACGGCCATCAAACTCGCCATTTGCATCGCCGTGCTCGTCATTTTTACTGGTGACATTGAAACCAAGACGAGAGTAAATATTTAAAACTGACCCATCTTCCGCTTGATACAGCTGCGCTGCCATTGCGTTTGATGCCATCAATGTAGGGAGAAGTAGAGTCAAAATGTGCTTTTTCATGATTAACGACCTTTCATTTCTATTGTTTTAGGTACGACAAAGCCCCTTCCGAGTAACGGAATAAGAAAAATTGTCGTGAAGTAGAGAGAGGGTGCGCCCTTGTTTGCCAAGGGCGCGAGCTAGTCCATTCCTATAGGGGAAGAATGATTTAGCTTAAATCGACGTCTTTGCAGCCAAAGAAGTAAGTCGCGAGGAAGCCGACGATGTAAGAGATAAGCAGGCCGGCAACAAACACCATCATGCCCGGGAAGATGCCATTTTCAGATGTCATGAGAGGAATCGCCACGATACCGGACGGGCCAAACACCGTATTAAGACCAACTGGTAAGCCAAGGTAAGAAACTAAACCGATAAAGAAGCCGCCCGCAGCACCACCAATACAAGCGGTAACGAATGGTTTTACGCGTGGTAATGTCACGCCGTAAATCAATGGTTCGCCAATGCCTAGAAGACCCGGAATAATAGCGCCTTTAACTTGAGTGCGCAGTAGAGCGTCTTTTTTGGCTTTGAAATACAGCGCCATTGACGCGCCAACCTGACCGCCACCAGCCATCGCCAGGATAGGGAATAGCGAGTTAAAGCCCTGTGTTTCCATCAATGCGAAGTACACGGGAACAAAACCCTGGTGGATGCCAAATACCACAGAAATTAAGAACAAACCTGCCAAGATTGCAGCGCCTAATGGGTTATCGTTCAAGTTGAGGAACAACCAAGACATCCCTTTAAACAACTCGCCGCCGATTGGCATGATGATCAAGAAGGTTACCGCACCCATGATCAACAGAGTGATAACGGACGTTAAGATCATGTCCAGATCATCTGGCATGTATTGACGAACCTTACGCTCGACTTGCGCACCGATGATCGCCGCCAAAAGTACGCCGATAATGTTGCCGCGCGGATCAATCGCAAAGCCGAAAAACTCGTTCATGCCAGAGTAAATACCGGATGTCGCCTCTGGGTTGTAACCCAGCACAAACAAAGAGGCGAGAATGGCACCATTAACACCAGAGCCGCCAAACGCTTGCTGCGCGTTGTAACCAATCAGAATACTTAGGAAAGCAAACAGACCCTTACCAAAGACTTTCATGTAGGCGATCAAATCCAACATAAACTGGCTTGGTGTCTGGTCGAGAACAAACATCTGTTCCAATAACGTCGCAAAACCTAGCAACAAACCAGCTGCAATAAAGCCAGGGATCAACGGCGTAAAGATGGTGGCAAACTTGCTTAAAAAACGCTGAACCGCACTGGTTTGTTTGCTCTTCATCTGTTTTTTCTGCTCGGCCGCGACGGCAGAAAGATCTTGTTGCGGCATATCTGGTTCTTCACTGTCACTAGAAGTTAAGCTGTCGATCAATTGATTCATCATCTCAGCCGCTTGTTGAGCTTTTCCGGGACCGAGAATGATCTGAAACTGCTCATCGCTTTCCACCACACCCATTACGCCGGGAATTTGCTTGATAACTGACTGATCAGCCAAACCATTGTTGGCGAGCGATAAACGCAAACGCGTCATACAGTTACCACATTTGCTTACGTTGCCGCTGCCACCCACTGCGGACAGCAACTGCGATACTGTGTTTGAAGTTATTTTTGCCATAGGGTCTATCCTTCAGAACTCGGATTATTTAGTTATTATTTAGTGCTGCGCGAATAAAACCGTTGTGCGCGGCGAGGCGTGATTTGGCTTGTTCGGCATCCAAATCGGCCAAAATCATTAAGATGGCAGTTTTGCAGTGTCGATCGCAGGCATTTAATGCTCGCTCTGCTTCTTCTTTTGATGCGCCAGTTGCTTCTACAACAATGTTGGTTTGGCGTTGGATGAGCTTGGCGTTGGTGGCCTCTACATCCACCATTAAGTTGTCAAATACCTTACCGCTACGAATCATTGCACCTGTCGTGAGCATGTTTAACACCAGTTTTTGTGCGGTGCCGGCTTTCATGCGAGAAGAGCCAGTGACAACCTCTGCGCCAACAATCGGCAGAATCGCGATGTCGGCCGCTTTTGCCATGGCACATTCTGGATTACAGGCGATAGATGCGCTCGTAGATCCGATGGATTTAGCGTACTCCAAACCACCTAGCACATAAGGCGTGCGGCCACTTGCAGCTATGCCTACAACCACGTCATGCTTGGTGAGGTGAAGCGCTTTTAAGTCGTCTTGACCCATTTTCACGTCGTCTTCTGCGTTTTCTACCGCTTTCAAAATCGCTTGGTGTCCACCAGCAATTAAGCCAATCACCATGTCTGGATGCGTGCCGTAGGTAGGAGGACACTCGCTCGCATCAAGAATTCCTAAGCGGCCTGATGTGCCAGCTCCCATGTAAACCAAACGGCCACCATTGGCGAACGCTGCAGTAATTGCATCAACCGCCTTTGCAATTTGTGGTAGCACTGCTTTGACCGCGAGCGCGACTTTTTGATCCTCTTCATTAATGACTTGCAGCATCTCGATGGTCGAAAGCGTATCAATCTCTGCACTGGCTGGATTACGGCTTTCTGTCACCAATCGGCTTAAATCAATTTTCATGTTTTACACTCTTCGTAATGTTCAATCTGAGGGCGATTCTATGGAATAAAATATTCTGTTTTGGTGATAAAAATCACACTTGAGGTTATTCTTTGTGCAGGAGAAGTTTGGAATAATGAGAGAAAATATACGTCCATTACATCCGGTATAAACTGGCTTGGTTAGAACAATCATGGGGTTAAATCAAACTCCAATTATTTTTGTTTTGGAATAATTTATTTAAATTTTTTGAGGTTTTTGTTGTGTCAGTTGTCAATAAGATAGTCGCGAGGCGTACTCAGCTTTCGCAAAGTGGTCGTTTGGTCGGCGATTGGATTGTTGAAAACGCAGAAAAGGCGGCGCTCCTCACTAGCCAAGAACTTGCGGCGCAAGTAAAAGTGAGTCAATCGAGCATTGTGAAATTTACTCAGCGTATTGGTTTTAAAGGCTACAGCGAGTTTAAGTTAGCTCTGAATGAAGAGATTGGCCGTAAGCATGCGATGCAGTCGACACCGTTGCACAGTGATATTTTGGCAGATGATCCCATCGCGGTTATTTCGCAGAAACTGGTGAAAGCAAAAACAGATGCTATGTTTCAAACCACCAATGCGCTGTCTTATGAAGCGTGTCACCAAGCGGTGAAATGGTTGAGTGAAGCGCGTCGAGTGCAAGTGGTCGGGATTGGGGGCTCAGCCCTGACCGCGAAGGATTTAAGCTTTAAACTGCTTAAACTCGGTATTACGGCGCTTTCCGAACAAGACAGCCACGTGCAGATTGCTGTTGCTCGTACCCTCTCTTCAGAAGATGTGCAGATAGCGATTTCGTATTCGGGCGAACGCAAAGAAATTCTCGTCGCGGCAGAAGCGGCAAAAGAGCAGGGCGCGAAGGTGATTGCGTTATCTGCTCCTGGGAGAAGCCGCTTGCGTGGTATTGCCGATATTACGTTTGATACGATTGCCAATGAAACGGAACATCGCAGCTCATCCATTGCTTCGCGCACCGCGCAAAACGTGATCACCGATTTGCTGTTTATCATCTTGGTTCAGCAAAGAGACGAAAGTGCACGTCAGTTGATCAGCGATATCAGTACCGACATCAAACAGATCCTCACATGATCGCTTAACCAACAGCGGACTAAAGATCCGGATCGTGCATCAGTAAAGCAATAAAAGCGGATAGATGCTTTTCAATGGTGAGATCGGCAGAAATTGCCGGTAACTCCAACGTGATGCAAGGTAAATCACGTTCACTACACCAAGTGCCGAATGAGCCGGGTGTTTCGTAGTCGACATCGTCCACGATTGGCAGCTGAAACTGCTCGTGGAGCCATTTGGCAAGGTTGGAATGTTTGGGATCATCTACAAACGCAAGCGGTTCGTGAAACGACACTACAAACTTTGGCCTGCGCAGTTCAATCAAGTTAATTAATGCGCCAACTTCTGGCTCTAGCTGGTTTTTAGAGCCTGTTTTCACCTTTACGTCTCGAACGGGTGTGTGAGAGCTCCATCGATACACGGTGCCATGCTCAGTCCAATTTGGGGTTGGAAACGCGCGATTGAGATCCACTTGGTTTGCATTTGCACGTGTGCCTAGCTGGTTGCCGTCAGGATTCATTGACAGAATCACATCATGTCGTAAGTTTTTAGCTGGCAAGCTTCTTAGCGCACAGGACAAACCTGCAATCGAGGCTGTCTCATCCCCGTGAGTGCCTGCCAAAATCAAACCTCGCGAAGCACTTTCGACTTGTGCCGGAAAATACAGTAATGGCGCACCAAGCACGGAATGACCGTATGTTGTTGGCCGAATTAAAAATGCCGCTCTTTCCGTTCTTGGAATTAGACTCACCGTAATCTCCTGATTGATGAAGTAATATCAATATCTAAGCTAATTAAACCTAGCTAAACCGAACCGTTTAAACTCGTCAACGGTTGAAATGTTAATTGTGGCGCTTGCTTCACAAGACGCGTTAGGAGAACGAAAAACGATATGGATTTTAAAAAACATTCAACGGCGTTGCTGATTTCCTCTTTATTCACCCCTTTTCTTTCTGCATCTGTCGTTGCGGATACCTTACCTAACGGCGTTCAACTCGCCGCAGAACAGCATTTAGTACGTGCGAATGACGCAGAGGCGGCGACGCTTGATCCAGCGAAAGCCGAAGGTCTGCCAGAAATGCATGTGATTCGTGACTTATTTGAAGGGCTTGTGATTCAAGATCGTGACGGAAACATTATTCCCGGTGTGGCAGAATCATGGGAAACCAACGACAACCAAACCTTTACTTTTCACTTGCGCAAAGACGCGAAATGGTCGAATGGCGAGCCTGTGACAGCGGATGATTTTGTCTATTCACTGCGCCGAGCGGTAGATCCGAAAACCGCTTCTCCAAATGTTTGGTATCTCAAACTCACCAAGATCAAAAACATCACCGATGTAGCAGAGGGCAAAAAGCCTTTGGACGATCTCGGCATCAAGGCAGTGGATAAATACACCCTACGTTTTGAGTTGGACAGTCAAGTGCCGTACTTTGTTGCTATGACTGGGCACACGTCCATGATGCCAGTGCATCAAGCGACAGTGGAAAACCGCGACAAGCCGTGGAGCGATCCAGACCAATTTGTTAGCAACGGTGCATTCACATTGGATAAGTGGGTCGTGAATGAGCGCATTGAACTGGTTAAGAGTCCAAGTTACTGGGACAGCGCAGATACGCATCTAAACAGAGTGACTTACATTCCGTTTGAAAACCAAAACGCGTCGATCAATCGTTATGCGGCAGGAGAGTTGGATATCACGTCCGATGTGCCGACTCATATGGCGCAGAAGCTTAAACAAGATTACAAGCAGGCTTACACGGTGGTGCCATTACTGTGCACGTATTACTACGCGTTCAATACCACTCGTCCGCCATTTGATGATGCGCGAGTGCGTCAAGCGGTGTCGTACTCCATCATGCGTGATGTGATTACGAATGGTGTCACGCAAGTGGGCAACCTTCCTGCGTATACCTTTGCGCATCAGTACACTGCCGGTTTTGATGCGACGCCCCCTGAGTATAGTAAGTGGAGTCAGCAACAACGTGACGAGAAAGCGCGTCAGTTGTTAAAAGAAGCGGGTTACAGCAAAGACAAGCCGCTCGATTTTAAATTGCTGTACAACACCAGTGAGGCAAACAAATCGATCGCGGTTGCGATAGCGTCGATGCTACAAAAAAATCTCGGTGCAAACGTGGAGTTAGAAAACCAAGAGTGGAAGTCGTACTTAGTGGCGCGTAAACAAGGCAATTTCGATGTGATGCGCGCTTCCTGGTGTGGTGATTACAATGAAGCGTCTACTTTCCTGAGCTTACTTCACTCAGGTTCTTCGGGTAACTTTGCACGTTACAGCAATGAAGCGTACGACAACGCGATGAACAGTGCATTGGCCGCAACCGATGAGAAAGCGCGCCAAGGTTTCTATGATCAAGCCGAGCAATTGTTGGCGGCGGATATGCCAATCGCACCGATTTACTACTACATGCAAGCGCGTTTGGTTCGTCCTACGGTTGGCGGTTTTGCCAAGAACAACGTAGAAGGTCGTATCTACTCGAAAGACCTCTACATCAAGAAGTAGCGCTCAAAACAAGCGATAAATACGAAGCCCCGAAGATGTATCTTACGGGGCTTCTTTTTATTGTTAGCGAGTGGAGAGCTTGTTCACGAGCATAGCGACTCGTTTGCCAAGATACTCTGCTGTTGCAACATCAGAAGCATGCAACTGACCACCTTCACCACCTTGTGCAACAATACCACCTTGTACACCATAACGATTCAGGTTTTGCTCCCCAGAATTGCTGATCTTATCCAACCCGACCCACATCATGCCGTGTTGGTTAGAGAGCGTTTGTAGATATTGTAATGTGCAAGATTGGTCGCCATTCATTGCCCCACCACTGGTAAAGCCAGCCGCGATTTTGTTCGCCCATTTTTGGTAATACCAAGATTCACTGCTTGCATCTGCAAATGCTTTAAACTGCGCTGCTACACCGCCCATATAGGTCGGTGAGCCAAAGATAATCGCATCACACTCAGCAAGTTCATCCATTAGTTTAGGGTTCACAAAACGTCCCTCAATAATCTCACTGCCTTCAATTCGGTGAGAGAGGATTTCACAGTCATCTTGCTGCTTAATGCCTTGTTGTTCAACGCCTGCGGCAATCGCGCGAGCAAGCTGACCAGTAACGTCGGTTTTAGAGAAATAAATAATCGCAATTTTGGACACAATGGTTCCTTTTTTCATTGTTGATTTTTAATCGTGCGACTAAGGCTAAAACCTCAAGTTAAGTTGAGGTCAAGAAGAGATTTGAGATAGATAAAGTACGAATTGGTATCTAAAGAGCTTTCTTATAGGGTAAGTCGACGGCATAACTACAGTGAATGCAACGACGATGAATGTCGTGTATAAAAGCGTTAAAGGAAGATCTTAAAGATGTAGAAAACTCTCTTGGAAACAATGATAAAGGTACCGATGCTAGTGATGATTAATAGGCGGAAAAATAGATTAAAATATGTAAACTCAGACCTGATCCAAGGCGGGAAAAGTACATTTCATCGTTTCTTAAGGCGAGGGATTATTATCATTATGGTAGGAGGCCTTTCTACAGCCTCTTCCACGGTATTTGCACACTTTATAGCGGGGGTGTTTGATGTGGATATGAATGTTCATCCAGAGAGCTTAGAAGAAAAAGTGCATGCACTACTTTTTGTTTCGGTCAGTCTTGTTTTTTACCTCTTTTATGCCCTTATCTCGCTAAATATTAGTGGGTGGCTCATAATGAAGCTAAAAATATAAGCTTAACTAAAACCATGTCCTTGTATTTTAAGGAAGATGGAACTAGTGACGATTTTTTCTTTGCTTGCACCATCTCTATTTTTTGTATTTATTTAAGGTTCGTAAATAAGAAGCTTCCTTTGGTTAAAGTGGCGCTTTTGGTTTCGGCGATGTGTCATGTTTTTATCATGAAAGAATACAGTGGTGACCTTCAGCTTATACGTTTTGTCTCTTCACTGTTTTTCGCCATTAACTTTGGGTTATTTGTGACCACCAAGTGATACTAAAAAGCCGATGTAGATACATCGGCTTTTTAGTGGGTTATTTCTTTCTGCGAGTATAAATCCGAGATTTTACTTTACTTGGCTCTGGCTTGTTTTTCGCCAGCTTTAGCACTGCTTTTTGCAAAATCTGGTTGTTTGGGTAAGTGATTAAGTTTCCGTTGTCGTGCTTAATTAACACGTGAAACATGCTGATTTCTTGAATCTCACCGCAGATGTCTTCATCTTTATCTACGACTTTAATTCGGTCACCCACTCGGTATGGGAAGACAAAAAAGATCAAAAAGCTGGCAGTGATGTTGCTCAGAATTGACCACTGCGCAATAAACGCCACACCTAATACGGCAAAAATGGACGATAGGAACAAAGACACATCGCCATAGCCAATACCTGTGATAATGGCAAAAATAGAGGCGGTCAAAAATAGCAGCGCGACATTGAAACAGCGCTGAATAAAACTCAAACGAGCCTTTTTTACACCTTTCGTTGTTGCCAAATTTAGGATGGCTCGATTTACAATCCTCTTCAGGATGCGATACGCGATCAGGACAAAAATGCCCATCAATAGTTTGTAACCGAGGGAGCCCGTAGTGAAATACTGGCTCACTTGCTCTAATTGGATCCAATCATTCATTTCTTCATCTCGACGATATCTAGAAAGCGGCTTTTATAGCTGATTTTTTGCTGTAAGTAATCACAATTTTTCTTTACACCATTTGTCTCTGTGTTGAGGTACCACAGAGTACTATATTGGTTAATCAAAGACTTAGTGAGCATTGCGAACTCTTTGGCTTCATTACTTATATTCAACCAAAGCTGACGTGATTTTGAAGAGAGCAATCTTTGAGCTGTATCCCATATCCGACATTCTATGACGCTAGTTCCTTATAAACGAGCTGAATATGACTTTTGTCCTGATAACCTAAGGTGTATTAATTGAAATAGCTTTTAGGGCGTTGAAAAATGGAAGAAGATGAAAAGGCGATTATGATTTTATTCGTGATTGTTGGCCTTGTACTCGTTTGGGTCGCGCTTGAAGAACTTAATTATCTCGGGCTCCCAATAAAATAAGCCCCGTTAAACACAAGTTAAACGGGGCCTTTGTCTTTTATCAATGTGAATTCAGGTTAGCTAACCGCACGCACTTTGCCTTGTTTCAAATCGTTCAGCACTTGCGCTTTAGGGCCATCTGCGATGATGCTGCCTTTCTCCATCACAATTACGCGATCAACGATGTCGAGCATAGACGTTTTATGCGTAATCAGAATCAGCGTTTCACTAGGTTTCAACTGTGCTAATTGATGCTTAATGTGCATCTCTGAGCGGTTATCCATCGCACTGGTTGGTTCATCCATGAGTAGAACAGGAGGACGACCCAAAAATGCACGAGCGATCGTGACTGCTTGACGTTGACCCCCCGAAAGCATTGCACCACCTTCACCAACTTGGCGTTCTAAGCCCGCTGGGTCAGATTGCGTAAACGCAGTAACACCGGCACGATTCGCTGCGTCTAGTACGTCACGGTCATCGGTTAATGGGCGACCTAGCGTAATGTTGTCGCGGATAGAACCAAAGAACAGATTGGAATCTTGCGGCACACAACCAATATTACGGCGAATGTCGACATGATGCAGCTGTGCGATGTCGGTATCATCAATGCGAACATGACCTTCCGTCGGCTGATACAAGCCCATGATAAGACGCTCTAACGTGGTTTTACCCGAACCGATACGGCCTATGATCGCTACTTTTTCGCCTGGGTTAATGGTTAAGCTCAAATCTCGAATCGACGCCACCGGTGAATCTGGGTAGTGGAAGGTCACGCGTTCAAGTTCAATTTTGCCTTGTACTATTGGACGGTGAATGTAACGTTTACCTTCTTCTTGTTCATCCGGCATTTCCATGACTTGATTGATAATTGTCATAGAAGACTTCGCTTGGTTGTAGCGCGTAGAGAGTAAGGATAACTGAACCAAAGGACCAATCGCGCGGCCGCTAAGCATGGTTGCGGCAATCAAGCCACCCATGGTTAAGTCGCCCTCTGCAATCAAGTAAACGCCTAGGATGATCATCCCTACGTTACTACTTTGCTGCACAAAACCTGCTGCGTTTTGAATGCTATCCGTAATTCGGCGGCTTTTTATATTCCAGTTCGCCATGTGCGCAACTGCCTCTTCCCAGCGGTATTGGAATTGGCTTTGCGCACTGAGCATTTTTACGGTTTCTAACCCAGCCAAGCTCTCTATCAAATTGGCATATTTTTGCGATGCTAGGCGTGAACCCTCCTCAATGGAGCGGCGCAGCGGCCCTTGTATCAGTAGCGAGTGAATAATCAAAATGACCACGCCCACCATCGGTACATACACAAGATCGCCAGCCATTAGCCATATAATCACTAAGAACAAAATGGCAAAAGGCAAATCAATGAGAGCACTGACGGTCGCTGAAGTAAAAAACTCTCGAATAGATTCGAATTCTTGTAAATGGCGAGCGAAGGCACCGACCGAAGGCGGCTTCGATTCCATTCTAATCCCCATCACTTTGCTGAACAGTTTGGATGAAATCAGAATGTCAGACTTCTTGCCCGCCACATCAATGAAGTAATTTCTCAGCGACTTGAGAATGAAGTCGAACAGGAACACGACAAAGATGCCGCTTGCTAGTACCCATAGGGTTTCAAACGCAAGATTCGGAACCACTTTGTCGTACACCAAGCGAGTGAATAGCGGAGCGGCAACCGCAAAGAGGTTGATGAGAAGTGATGCGATTAAAACATCACGGTAGATGCGTTTTGACTGCCACAAGGTGGACCAGAACCAGTGGCCTTCGTTGGTTTTGAGCACTTCGGGAGAGCGCTCATCGAAACGGAATTGCTTTTTAACTAAAAAGTACCGACCAGTGTATTGCTCAAGTAGGTCTTCTAATGGAATAGAGATCGGCACCATTCCACTTTCTAGGGTGGTGACTTCGGCCTCGCGTTTCTCCATATTGATGCTGTTGAGAACGCAAGAGTCACCGCCTTTAAGAACTAAGATTGCCGGCAGAATTAGGCTGGAGATGCTCTCCAGCTCTGCGCGGTTTTCCTTGGCAACCAATCCGGCCCTTTCCGCTGCTCTTGGTAGCAAAAATGGGGTCAGTTTACCGTCAGATAGCGGTAGTCCGTTGACTAGCGCTTCTGGCGAGTTAGCTAACCCATAGTAACGGCTAACGTAGATGAGCGAATTCAGTAAAGGGTCTTTCATCGTTGATAAACCTTTTTATTCCTTGTCGACGATGAATCCTTGGAATACCTCAACAAAATGTTCAGTGAGGAAGTCCAACTGGATTTGAGTTTCGATACGCGATGCGATAGTCGTAATACCAAGGTTGTGGGCAGTACGAGAGATCGACGTTAGCGTGAATTTCTGTTTTTCGTCGTGCAAGTTGTGTGTGAATAGGTAATCGAGCTTCACATAGTTCGGGCGGAACTCTTGGATGTATTCCAAAGATTGGAAGTTACGTCCGTAGTTATCTACGCCGAACTCAGCACCTGATTGGCGAATGGCATTACATAACAGTGCTGTGTGGTGAGGCTGATCGATAAAGCATTCCTCTGGAATTTCAAAGTGTAGCTTAGAGGCCACTTTGGCGTGTTTTTCCAGCATGCTAGTTGTCCAGCGAATAAACGATGGTTGAGACAAGCTGCTTTGCGCGATGTTAATCGCGACTGGGTCATTAAGTTCACCATTTTCTAGCATCTTAATCATTGATTCAATGACATACTGGTCAAAGATGTTGGTGGCGTCTAACTGTTCTAGTGCGAATAGGTATTGATTCGCACGATACGTTTCACCATCTTTTTCGATGCTTGAAAATACTTCGTTGTGGAATACTTTACCCCATGTGTTTTTCGCAGCTTGGAAACGGAATTTAACCCAATCACTATGAATGGCTTCTTCAACCAACGCTTTCCATTGCTGTTTACCCATCAAACTAGAAGGTGTATCACTGCCAATGAAGCCGTATGGCTTGTCTGGTTGCGCTTTGGCTTTCGATAGTGCGTTGTCCACCATCGAGAGGATTTCAGAACGCGTTTTCTGATCTTTGCTGTGTGCAACCCCTAGTGACGCTTTAGGTTTTGCTAAGCCTGTTGGGTCAGTATTTAGGCCGTTCACACAATTGACGATGCTGTCCGATAAAATGCGTAACTCGCTCTCATCCATATGAGGGAAAAGCAAGCCGAACTCATCACTAGACAAGCGAGCAATAGTGGCACCCGGTACATCAATGGTGTTTTTCAAACGTTGAGACAGTTCTTTAACGTGGGCATCTGCGCGTTGGTAATCTTTGGTCTCGTAAATGTCGCCAATGTATTCAGCATGGAGTAGCGCGATACCCCCTTGCGTTTGCTCTGCAAGCCATTGGTCGATTTGGTTGATGTAGAATGAGCGGTTACCCAATTTAGATATAGGATCGAGGTAAGCCTGAGCACGCAGACGTTGCGCCTCTTTGGCTTGCTCTTTGAATGATAGCTCGATTTGAGCAGACATCATGTTAATGCCATCTACCACCGCGATAAGATCTTTGGTTCTTGGACGAGCAAGCGGTTCACCAAATTGGTTATTCGCGATTTCATGCATTTTATTTACGATGGCCGTTAATGGTTTTAGCGAGCGACGTAGGATGTATGAAATTGCCACTAAACCAGCTAGAAAAATAACACTGAATACAGACAGCAAGCCAATAAAACCTTGCCAGAGCTGCTCGTAAGCTGCGCCTGGGTGGCTAATGATTTCTACTTCGGCGAGCTGCATCCAACCACTGGTCACAACACGCTTATCGTGAATCGCTTTAAATAGATTCATGTCGATAAACCATTGTGGCACCGTACTTGGTTTAACTGGGTAAGTACGCACGATCTGGTAGTCAGAATCTAATGCTGTAAGACGAACAACGGAGTAGGTGCTGCCGTCAAATAGAGCATTAATCACGGACTCAACCGCGACTTTATCTTTGTCCTTTAGGTAAGGAGCCAGTGCCAAACCTACGGTGTTAATAGTGTTGTTGACCTCTGAACGTTGCTGTTGCTCCAAGCTGTCTCGAGTCGTGTTGAATTGGATTACGAATACTGATGCCAACAAGAGTATAAAGACCGTAACCATCCCCACCACAAGCTTCTTATATAGGGTCATGTTTCTCACTCGTCATAGTTAATTTTAGGTTTATTTAACTGCAACTTACGTTCGCGCGAGCGTAAGTCATTCCAAAGGCTCAACCGTGATGCTTTCCCTGCCAGCTCTCCAGTGCTAGCAGATGACTTCATCAACCACAGGTTTGTACCATTAAAACTGTATATCGGTAGCAAGTCGCTACGCTTAGAGGCTCGGACAATGTCAGGATTGATATTATCGAGAATGAGCGGCTCAGAACTTGGGGTAGGGTAGTAAGCTAATACCATGTGAAACTGATTCAGTTCGATGGCTTTTACGTATATTAACCGCATCTTTGAATCTGGTATTCCTAGCTCGAGTAAAGAGAAGTACTTAGCAATAGTGAAATCTTCACAGTCTCCTGCGTTACTCCCTAAAAATTCGAGTGGCGTAGCCCAATAATCTGTCTTTCCCCACAGTTTTATGTCGTCAACGAAATACAGCTGATTAAAAAAGTCGTTAACGCCAGCGAGCTGTTCATGAGTCTCTAATTGTTTAAATAAGTCGAGGTTCTTTCGCCATGTATTTACGCGCAATCCCGCACGTTCGCCGTACACCGCTGTGACCGTATTGACCCATCGTTGTTCTTTGCTGTTCAGCGCACCAAGTTGGAACGACAAACAACTTAAGCTGATTAATAATGTAACTTTACGCTGCAAATTGGATCGCATATTCGACTCGTATCACAAGTATACTCTTCTAGAGAGTTCGTCAGTGAGAAATAAGTGCTTTTTATTTAATCACTTATCGCTCAATACTCCCTATCGCGAGTATCTTAATGTGGTTTACTCCTTCAAGGCGTTCGTTTTGGCACTTAAAATCGGTTTAAGTAGATATTCCAAAACGGTTCGCTTCCCTGTGATGATATCGACCGATGCTGTCATTCCTGGAATGATTGGTAAATCTGCATCTTGACCAAAGTTTGTTTTTTCGGTGCGTACACGAACAATGTAGAAGCTGTTGCCTTCTTCATCTTGAGTGGTATCCGCGCTGATATGTTCCAACTCACCCTCTAAACCGCCGTACTTTGTGAAGTCGTAAGCTGTAAATTTCACGATAGCATGAAGATCTGGGCGTAAAAATGCGATGTCTTTTGGCGCAATTTTCGCTTCTACCAATAGTGTGTCTTCTGTTGGTACGATCTCGACGATATCCATACCAGGTTGGATAACACCACCGACAGTATTGATGTTCAGTGTTTTGATTTTGCCTGTTACTGGCGAATTCACAACCGTTCGGTTTACTCTATCTTCCAAGCCCACCGCTGATTCAACCAAAGCAGATAACTGGTCTTGGGCGCTGTTGAGTTTCTCTTGCTGTTCAGAGCGGAATTTGAGTGCAACATCAATACGGTTGAGCATGGATTCTCGAATCGCTGATTGCAATACGGGAATTTTGAGCTCACTGGACGTCATTTCACGACGGGTATCGTTGACTTGGCGCTGTAATTTGAGCAGTTCAATACGAGGAACAACGCCCTCGTCTGCCAAAGGTTTGGTGATATCGAGTTCTTTTTTCGCGTATTGGTAGCTTTGACGCAAGTTCCTTACTCGCGCTTGGATCTCTACCAAGTCCTGCTGTTTTTGCTGCACTTGTTGGTCAATAACAGAAAGTTGGTTGCGTAAATTATCTAGATCTTCGCGATATTCTGCTTTTTGACGCTGTGTGAGTTGAGGTCGAGTCTCTTCCAAGGTTGGTGGGAAGGTCAGTTTACCGTAATCAAGTAGTACACTTTGACGCCAGTTTTCCGTTTCAAAATCACGATTAACGGCAACACTGTTAATAGAAGCGGATAGTTGCAGCACAGATGCGGTAAGGTTGGCAACTTGTTGCTCACGTTCACGAAAATCTGAGCGAAAGCGGGTGTCATCGATAAGCAGTAACTGTTGGCCTTTTTCAACCAACTGACCTTCTTTGACCAAGATTTCTTTGACTAAGCCACCTTCTAAGTTTTGGACTACTTGTATCTGTGAGGAGGGAATCACTTTGCCTTGACCAACCGTGACTTTGTCGATTTCAGCCCAAGATGCCCAACCTATTGCTGCAATGAAAAATAGCACCATAACCCAGAGCATAAAACGCGCGCTGTTGGGGGTATTGAGGAGCAATGCTGCAGTTTTGTCATCAACAAAATCCAACTCTTCATCGTTGAGTTTGTTGTAGTTATCTCGGCTCATCACAGTCCCTGCTTATATAATTACGGATTATCTTTTTGATCTTATTATTATTAACCGATCATGTCAGCATGCTCGGCTAATAAAATATGAGAAGAGGGTTATTCTCTCTTCAAATGAGCTTTCTTACACTTTCTAAATCAAACAAAAGCATAATTAGCGCCGGAGTATAGCTATTACGCCTTGAACTTGGCTTTATCCAACTGATGTTTTTTTAGTTTGTCGTACAAGGTTTTGCGTGATACCTGTAATTCTAGTTGAACCTCTTTGAGTCTGCCGCGATGTCTTTGCAATGCATCGAATAACAAGCAATATTCAAAGTATTCTGTGCGCTGAGTCATACTCTGAATTTCAAGACTTTTCTCACTGTTCCAATCTTCCATTCTAAAAGTATCTGGCTTGAGGGCACGAAGTTCAGCAAATTGGCGTAGCTGCTTAACGTTTTCTGGCCATTCGAGACTGGTGAGGTGTTTGACCTCTTCTAGGCTGATATGTGGCGGCTGTAACTGATATCGACTCGCTGTGTGGCGCACAAAGTGCTTGTATAAAGGCCCTATATCTTCCTTTCTTTCATCGAGCGTCGGTAAGTGAATTAGAGTCGCCAGGGATTTTAGAGGTGGCTCGGCTTGGGTGGTCGCGCCAAAAACACGCTCAAGTTTTGGGTGCTTGAATAAGTATTCCCATTGCTCAAATGATACATGCTCTGCGCTATGTAAGTACAAACTGCAGTGGCGTTTTCCTTCACTTAAGCGGTGTATGGCTTTGTCGAGCGCTTCTAATGAAAGCTCATAGAGGTCTTCACCAGAAGCGGCGATTAGCTCACTATCCGGTGTTGCATGTATGTCGTGGGCAAATTGTGCAGCGAGTCGCCGACCCGTACCATCTTGACCTACAAAAATGAGCGGCTGGCTTGTGGGCGCACTGATCAAGGCGCGACGAATGCTCACCATGGCCTTACTGTGACCAATCATTTTCGGACCAACATGAGTTTGCATGTCGAGCTCTTTCTTAAGCCAGATGTTTTCTTGCAACAAGTTCAGTTTATCGCTGGCATTGTTGAGCGATTTCATGAGCTGTTCCGTTGAAAACGGTTTTTCTAGAAAGTCGTACGCGCCGCTTTTCATCGCATCTACCGCGGTTTTCACATCTCCATGTCCAGTAAGTACGATGAATTGAAAGTGATCGTTTTTGCTTCGCAAAGTTCGCATAAACTCCAAGCCATCCATCACGGGCATATGGATATCGGTAATGATAATCGCAGGCGTATTTGAGTCGATTACGCGTAAGGCTTCTACTGCGTTTGGTAAGCAGGTGACGTCTATCCCTTCAATCAGCAGGGCTTGAGACACGGCATCACGAATGTGTGGTTCGTCATCAACAAAGAAAACTGAGTTATTCATGGTCGTTTTCCACTTCTGGAGTACGTTTATTCTGATTGACTATTGGTAGCGTCACGATAAAGGTCATGCCTCCTGCTTGTTGTTCTGTGCTCTGATGTTTATAGGCACAGAGGGAGCCGTGATAGCTCTCTAAAATGCGTTTGGAGATGGTCAAACCTAATCCTAAGCCCTCTGGCTTAGTCGTAAAAAATGGATCAAAGATTTTTGCTAGGGCTTCGTCCGACATGCCAGGCCCGTTATCGGAAACAAGAATGTCGCAACTGTCATCATGACACTGAACAGCAATGGATATTTGCGGATCGATACAGTGGTTTTCCATCGCTTGTGCCGCGTTGTGGAAGAGGTTTATCAGCACTTGTTCTAATTCAACGCTGTGAATGGCCAGCTTCACATCATAGTCGATGGCCGGAACTTTTAGTGTTACTCCTTGCTTAATAAGCTTGTTGCTCAAAATGCTGGTGGCAGTATGTACCGCGTCGTGCAGTACTGAGATTTCATTGTGTGAATCGTGCGTGGCTTTCCGAGTAAAGACTTTTAAGCGGGCAATGACTTCCGAAATGGTGTCATTAAGTGTCAGCATTTTGCCCAAATTGTCGGCGACCATTGGGTATTTTTCCATTGCCAACAAACGCTGCGAGTTTTCGGTATAGGTTCTTAGTGCGGAAAGTGGCTGATTTATCTCATGATTAATACTGGCAGACAGCTCGCCCAACAGTGCCAATTTCGCGGCTTGCGTCAGCTCTTGTTGTGTTTGTTTAAGCTCTTGTTGGCTTTGTTCATATTGGCGGATGGTCTGTTGTAGCTTTTGGTTGGCTTCACTCAGAACTAGTGTCCGTTGCACTACTTTTTCTTCTAGGCTCACATTGAGATGGGCAAGGCGTGCTTTGTTAACTAGGGTTTGGAACCACGCTAACGCAATTAGAGCAATGAGCGCATATAAGATCAGGAAGACGATATCGGCCTGTAAAACGGCGGCAAGAACGCTGTTGTGGTTAATTAAGGCAACGACGCGAAACCCTTTATCCAATAAGTGTGTTGCGTATGCGAGGTAATTCGGTGATAGAAGCAATTGATTGTCATCAAACTCCGTGACACCACTGTGTGCCGTTAACTCACCAAAATATTCGGGTAAGGTATCGCCATATTGACGCGTTTCGGTAAGTTCATTTATTGCACTCGATGACAGTGGGAAAAGTGCACGATAGCGCCAGTCTGGTAAATTGCTCATAAACACGACATTGTGTTTATCTGTAATGAGTACGTCAGTCGTGGTTTGCGAAAGGCGCTGTTCTAATTGCTCCAAATTCACTTTTACTGTGATCACGCCAACGACTTCCTCATTTACCCACAGCGGAGATGAGAAGAAGTACCCACGTTTATTCGAGCGTACGCCTAATCCAACGTATTGAGCGGGCTCACCGCGTCGCGCATTTTTAAAATAGGGGCGATAGCTAAAGCTAGAGCCAACAAACGTATCTTCTTGCTGAAAGTTACTTGAGGCTATGACTAACCCGGTACGGTCATGAACGTAAATCGTATCGGCCAAACTTTGCTTCAACCAATCTGATAACAGTAGGTTGAGCTCTTGAGAGGGCGTTCCGCGCTCGACTGCTTTGAGTAGTCTTGGGTCGTGACTTAATAGGTTTGGTATCTGTTCAAACTTTGCCAGTTCGTAGTCCACTTCTTGTGACACTTGCGCGGCTTGTCTCTCTAGCTTTTGTTGCCATTGATCATGTTGGTATTGAGTTGCGTAATGATGAGTAAGCGCAAGCCCTGAAATGCCGACGGCACACAGTAGCAGTAAAAAATGACGTAGGGCTTTGGGGTTGAGTAAGTTCACGATCGGCTCACTGGTTTTTTGTGTCATGGTATCAAATGACGCACTGTGATGCTGTGAGCGGCAACGATAACAAGCACAATGATGTCCTTGTATTTCCTCAGTATCGGGAGCACAATCGACAAAAACGAGTGAAGGAGTAAAGATGGAACTTGCTGATATTCGTCGTGAGTACACCAAAGGTGGGCTGCGTCGTAAAGATTTGAAAGCTGATCCTATTGATCAATTTAATCTGTGGCTAGAGCAAGCAGTTGAAGCGGGTTTAACGGACCCGACTGCGATGACAGTTGCAACGGTTGATGAAAATGGCATGCCGTTTCAACGCATTGTTCTATTGAAAAACGTCGACAAAGATGGTTTTGTGTTTTACACCAACCTAGGCAGTCGCAAGGCCCAGCAGCTAGAGCATAACAGCAATATTAGTTTGCACTTCCCTTGGCACCCGTTAGAGCGCCAAGTTCATATTACTGGTGTGGCTGAAAAGCTTACCGCCGTAGAGAATATGAAATACTTTACTTCTCGTCCTAAAGAGAGCCAGTTGGCCGCAATCGCGAGCAAACAAAGTAGCCGTATTTCTGCCAGAGGTGTGTTGGAAGGTAAGTTTTTAGAGCTAAAACAGAAGTTTGCTAAGGGTGAAATACCAGTACCAACCTTTTGGGGTGGCTTTCGCGTAAAACCAAAGAGCATCGAATTTTGGCAAGGTGGCGAACATCGCCTTCACGATCGTTTTCTTTTCTCCCAGCATGATGGAAGTTGGGACATTGATCGTCTAGCGCCATAGGCTTATGGTCCCTCATGAATAAACAAACACCGCCGAATTGGGGCGGTGTTTTTGTAGGTAGAAGCGATGCGAATTATCGCTCTCCATTCAACACAACCGATAATTGATGCTTAAGCAGCGTTTTGGGTACAACAGAGCCGTAGCCTGCTTCCATTGCTTTATCTATTAGCTCGTTCTTGCTGTTCGCTGCAAACTTATTACGTAAGCGTGCGACGTGACCTTCAACGGTTTTTGTTGATATGCCCATGACCTGAGAGATAAATTGAGGCTTTTTGCCATAGAGCAAGAGGAAAAGCGTTTCTTGCTCGCGGCATGTGAGCTTCTCTGGTTTTGGTTGTAAGTCAGAAAAACGAAAGATGGATTGTTGATTTGGGTTGGTACTGATTGCACGACAAACCCAATACCCGACTTCAATCACGGCGGTGTCGGTGAGTTCCCTTCCGTAGAAAATGGTGCCTACGATGTCGCCTTTGTCATCTCGCCACGGTGTTTTAGTAAATATATGTGCTCGCCAGCGGCCATCTGGATAAGGGTGGATATCCAGAATTTTTAGTGACTCGCCAGTTTCGAGAACGTGTTTATCTTGGCGTTGAAATTCTTGCGCGCATTCAGTGGTTGGGCTGGCCATATCAAAATCAGTTTTACCCAAGCACTCCTCGGGCGACGTGTGCCCTAACAGTTCTGCGTATTCCTGGTTTACGTATAGGAATACCGAATCTTTATCTTTGCATCCCCAACAACCTGGTAGCTGTTTAAGGAGGGATTGTTCTATGGTATCGACTGAAATATTCACAAAAGGACTCACTACATACTGCTTTTACCAATACAGAGACGTCCGTGTTACATGGCTCGTATTGATGTTGCCAAGTAGGCAGTTACGTTGCTAGAACACGTTCGTTGATTGGCGCTCAATCCAATTAAATTCGTGGTGTTCGATGTTTTCGTCAGGTAGTCATAGACAACGACGAAATGGAACGAAGAGTTTAATTGGGAAAATGGTCTGTTTCATTACAGATATGTGCGCTCACGGATGTCCGCCAATGTTCGGCTTACAACTCGTATCGTCCTTGATCATGCTTCCTACAACTCAGTTGTAATGTGGTTGACGTTCATATCACTTGTGAGCGAAAGAGCAGCACCTAAGCATATGAGAGGGACAGTGAGACAAACGCTATGATATCAGCTTATGCCATTGTTTTCATTGTTGAGAAGCGAAAAAAAAAGCCAGCCTGAAGACGGGCTGGCAACACAAGATATAATCTTGTCGACGTGTAGAAGAGGTTCTAAATTACCTAGCGAGGGTCTGCTAAGTAAGTTAGAGGTATCAATGAGATACCGAGAGCTTTAGATCGTATGCATCTTAAAGCTCGATAACTAATGTATTGAATCAGAAGCATATTAGTAAGGGGGGAAATCCCTCTATGTTGAGTTTAAGAGTGGGTTTCGATCCGTTTCAGGGACGAGTTATCTAATATGGAGCACGGTGTTTTACAAAATAACAGATTGTTCGGTAATAAGGATCTTTACATTGATTGATTATGTATACGTAAGGTGTTGCCTATCTATCCGTTTTTGTTAATAAAATTGGTTGCTCACTGACCGTAAATTAACCTCGCATGATCATCGTTCCGGAACTATGATCATGTAAATGAACTTGAGCATGCTGATTTGATCTTGTCGATTGAGTTGGGTAAAAGTTGCAACCCAACAAAGAAGGTATATGATGCGAAGACGTAAGCTGACCGTGTAAAGACGACTGTTTAAAATGAGTGATTCAGATAACCAAAAAATCCTTTCATATCAAGAGATTATGCTGCCAAAGCCGGCGGAGCTGATCACACTTCCGTCTTATATGGATTGCCACGATCATTCTTATACACAGATCGTGATTGGTTTAAAAGGGCAAGCCGAATTTGAAGTGCGCGGGCGAGGTAATCTTGTCGGCCCTGGTCAAGGTTGTGTGGTTACCGCATGCTCTGATCATGCTTTCGGTGGCGTCATCAATCAATCGGATATTTTGGTGCTGAATATGCCCAAACCGACAAATGATGATCCCGAAATGCTTCAAAAAATCAATAACCTGGAGAGAGACCATGTCTACTTCCAGTTAGATAGTCAAATTCAGAAGCTGATACAGATGTTGGTTCAGGAAATGCGAAACCATCCGGATGACCTGCTGTTAAGTCGTGCGTGTAACGACACTGTGATTGCGTTAATGCAGCGCCATATCTCGGCATTTGAGACCAGTCGAAAAGAGTCGCGCTTTGATTTGGAGGCGATTGATCGTTACATTGAGCAGCACCTGAGTCATAAGATTAGTGTGGCTCAATTGGCCGGGCGAGTGTTTCTTGGGGAAAGTCAGTTCCATTGCTTGTTTAAAGAGCAGATGGGGATTACACCTCATCAATATGTTCTCGGAAAGCGAATCGACATGGCTCGTGAATTAATCGAGCAAGGGCACCTTTCTTTAGGGCAAATTGCCGAGTTTACTGGCTTCTCAAGCCAGAGTACTTTTACTCATACTTTTACTCGCTTACAGGGAATATCACCTTCCCGTTATAAAAAACAAGTTGGATAACAACGCGTTTTTTTAGGTCAAATAATCATCAATCAGAATGAAGCCATGCACTATGCATGGTTTTTTTATGTTTTATTCACGTGACCTATCTCTCGTTTTTTTAAATTCTCTGTTCTTTGCAGTGGTTGATATGCCACTTGATCCTACATTTTCTCTTAGAACGAGCTCTTCACAAAAATCTTATTGATATTCTTGATATTTTGTTGTGAATGCAATGAAAAAATTAAAATTTACAACACAAAATATTACCTATTTGAATGTGACTATGTGGATGTTTTGTTATAAAAGCGAGTTTTTGGCAAAAATGTCGTAGTTTTTGACAAGTATTCTTATCGGCCTCAAAATACACTGCCAGCCATTGATAATCCTCGAAGCGGTTTTCGAGGAGTGAGATTGAGGAACACACATGTTTACAGCTACGAACGTGTTGACACCGGAATTTATCGGGCAGCCGCTTGATAAGTTGTGGTCACTGATCTCGCCATTATATATGGTGGACGAGTCTCAATGGCTAGAGCAACTATTGCCACTAGCGACGCCGACAGAGGATGAAAAATCGGCGATCACTACCCAAACGACCCACCTTATCGAAGCCATTCGTGCCGATAAGAAGTCAATCCAGATGATTGATGCTTTATTGCTGGAATACAGCTTAGATACTCAAGAAGGTATCTTGCTGATGTGTCTTGCAGAAGCATTAATGCGCATCCCAGATGCCGCGACAGCAGATTCTTTGATTAAAGATAAGTTGAGTGTCGCAGACTGGAAATCTCACCTGAAAAACTCTGACTCTGTGTTTGTTAACGCATCAACATGGGGCCTTATGCTAACAGGTAAAGTGGTTGGTCTTGGTGAGCAAGGCACCCAGAGCCCAGGTCAGGCTGTAAACCGTCTGGTAAATAAATTCTCTGAGCCCGTGATTCGTAAAGCCATGTATCAGGCAATGAAGATCATGGGTCACCAGTTTGTTCGTGGTCGTACGATCGAAGAAGCGCAGAAGAACGGTCGCCCAATGCGCGACAAAGGTTTCACCTACTCGTTTGATATGTTGGGTGAGGCGGCGTTAACTACAGCGGACGCGAACAAGTACTTCAAAGATTACCTAATGGCGATCGAAGCGGTGGGTCGCGAGACTTACGGTAGCGACACTAGTCCAGCGCCTTCGATTTCCATCAAGCTTTCTGCATTACACCCGCGCTACGAAGTCGCAAATGAAGAACGTGTAATGACAGAGTTGTATGACTCACTAATGCAGCTATTGAAACGTGCAATTGAAGTCGACGTTGCAATCACAATCGATGCAGAAGAAGCGGATCGCCTTGAGCTTTCCCTGAAGCTATTTGAGAAAGTGTACCGTAGCGATCTTGTGAAAGGTTGGGGCAAGTTTGGTTTGGTTATTCAAGCCTACTCAAAACGTGCGCTACCAGTCTTGGTGTGGCTAAATGCACTCGCAAAAGAGCAAGGTGACGTTATTCCTCTGCGTTTGGTTAAAGGCGCGTACTGGGACAGCGAAATCAAGTGGTCTCAACAAGCGGGTTATGCAAACTACCCAGTATACACTCGCAAAGAAGCGACGGACGTTGCATACCTAGCTTGTGCTCGTTTCCTACTTAGCGAAGGTGTTCGCGGTAATATCTACCCACAATTTGCAAGCCACAATGCTCACACAGTTACGGCAATTGCTGTCATGGCGGAGCACAAAGAATACGAGTTCCAGCGCCTGCATGGTATGGGTGATTCACTGTATAACCATGTTATGAAAATGTACGGTCAGCCAGTACGTATTTATGCTCCTGTCGGTAGCCATGCTGATCTTCTTCCGTACTTGGTTCGTCGTCTGCTTGAAAATGGTGCGAACAGCTCGTTTGTACACCGTCTAGTTGATGCGCGTTGTCCGATTTATGAGTTGACCCATCACCCTGTGGATGTGTTGACGGGTTTTGACACGCTACACAACGACAAAATTCCATTGCCTGCCGATATTTTCCCTGAGCGTAAGAACTCATATGGCGTCAACATTGACATCGACAGTGAAGCGAAGCCATTTGAAGCGCAGGTAGAAAGCTTCATGGACAATCAGTGGGTTGCAGGCCCGATGATCAATGGTGAGTGTTTTGCCGAAAGCATGATCAAGGAAAATGCGGCTGAGATCATCACCGCACCGTACGATCGCCGAATTGAAGTCGGCAAAGTGGCATTTGCAACACTTGATCATGTTTCCGCTGCAATTGATGCGGCGCAAACTGCTTTCTCTGATTGGAAAGGTGTTCCTGTTGAGCAAAAAGCGGCTTGTTTAGAAAAGCTTGCTGACTTAATGGAAGAAAATCTGGCTGAGCTGGTGGCGATTTGTCACAAAGAAGCGGGCAAGACGATTCACGATAGTATTGATGAAGTTCGTGAAGCAGTGGATTTCTGTCGTTATTACGCGAAACAAGCGCAAAACCTACAGCCATTTGAGCTAGAAGGTTTTGACGGTGTGAAACGCATTTCTAGCCGTGAAGGTCTTGGTGTGTTTGTGTGTATCAGCCCTTGGAACTTCCCGTTGGCTATCTTCCTTGGTCAGGTAACGGCAGCACTGATTGCAGGTAACACTGTGGTTGCAAAACCTGCTGAGCAAACAAGCTTAATTGCCGCTCGCGCTATTGAACTAATGCTTGATGCTGGCTTCCCTGCAGGTGTGATTCAGTTACTTACTGGTCGCGGCGCTGAGATTGGTCATGCACTGACTTCTCATGATGCTATTGCTGGTGTGGCATTCACTGGCTCAACGGCAACGGCGCAACGCATTAACGTCACGCTCGCGGAGCGCAGCGCGAAACCGGTTCCGTTTATTGCGGAAACAGGTGGTCAAAACGCAATGATTGTGGACAGTACTGCATTGCCAGAGCAGGTGGTGCGTGATGTGATTCGTTCGGCGTTTGCATCTGCTGGTCAGCGTTGTTCTGCCCTTCGTGTTCTATTTGTACAAGAAGATGTAGCAGACCGTATGATCAACCTGACTCAAGGTGCGATGAATGAACTGCATGTTGGTTTACCTTACCTACACAAAACAGATGTTGGTCCGGTTATCGACAGCAATGCAAAACAAAAACTCCTCGCTCACCTTGAGCAAATGAGCAAAACACAGACTAAAGTCGCTCAGCTACAGCTGGATGAGTCGTGCCAGCATGGTGACTTTGTCTCACCAAGTGCGTTTGAAATCTCGGGCATCGATGTGCTGAAAGAAGAACAATTTGGTCCAATCTTGCACATTGTTCGCTTTAAAGCGTCTGAATTACCGAACGTGGTTGCGCAGATCAACAAAACGGGTTTTGGATTGACGATGGGTATCCATAGCCGTAACGAAACCACGTACCGTTGGATTGAGAAACATGCACGAGTAGGTAACTGCTACATCAACCGAGACCAAGTTGGCGCTGTGGTTGGTGTACAGCCGTTTGGTGGTCAAGGCTTGTCGGGTACTGGCCCGAAAGCTGGTGGTCCACACTACCTATTCCGCTTTACTCAACATCTTCTTGCTCAAGCAGAAAACGCATAAGGAGTCGCATTATGGTTCATCAGATCACCTATTTTAAAGATGCATTCTCTGCGTGGGAGCAGTGGAATCTGACTGATTTTGATTACAAATGCGAGCATGTTCTGGCATTTAAATCTGCACTAGAAGGGCAGCAGTCTACCGTTGCCAAAGTGGTTTCTTACCACTTGCAACAAGCATCAGCTCTTCTTGCAGAAACTCACCAGTTAGTTGGCCCTACAGGGGAAACTAACGAACTGTATGCCGCAGGACGCGGTGTGGCTTTGGTGATTTGTGAAAACAACATCGAGCCTGCTGATAATGCGTTATACAGTGCTTTTGCGATGATCACCTGTGCCTTAATTGCAGGCAACAGTGTGGTCGTTTGCAGTGACAATGCAGAGCTAAACCAATTGGTTAAGCAAGCTGTAGCGTTGGCAAACTTCCCATCTAACTTAGTCCAGGTTGTTGCGTACGATGCGTCTGCCCCGTTGCTTGAGAGCGATGTACGTAGTGTGGGTTATGTTGGGCGTTCACAGGTTGAGCATGCGCTCAATCTTCAACTAGCTAAGCGTGACGGTGCAATCGTCGGCTTAGTTTCTGAAACGGATTTAGAGTCACCGAAATTGGCTCATGATCCTCATCTCTCGTTGCGCTTCATTACTGAGCGCACTCGAACGATAAATATTACCGCGGTGGGTGGTAACGCAACTCTACTCGAGTTGGGGAACGAAACTCACTAACCTGACTTGTAATGCCAATCTGGAGTAACTGGACTGAGAGCCGGTCCAGATTGGTTTTTTATACTCTGATGTATTGCTGAGACGGTAAAATATCAGGGCAGGCAAGGAAGGAAATAATTATAACGAGGACTATCTAATGATAGAAAATAGCTTTGCTATCACGTCCACTTTTGTGGCGTATTTACTGATTATGGTTGCTATTGGCGTTTACGCGTATAAGAGGACTTCCAATTCATCTGACTACTTCCTAGGTGGCCGTAGCCTAGGTCCGTGGCCTGCTGCATTATCTGCAGGTGCTTCAGACATGAGTGGTTGGTTGCTGCTAGGCTTGCCTGGCTATGCGTACGCTGCGGGTATCGAGGCCTTCTGGTTAGCCGGCGGTCTACTTCTTGGTACATGGGCAAACTGGCTCATCAGTGCAAAACGCCTCCGTACCTACAGTATCCAAACTGACGCGCTAACGTTGCCAGAGTTCCTGTCACGTCGCTTCAACGATAAGTCGAAACTGATTCAGACAATCTCTGCGTTTTTCATTCTTCTATTTTTCCTTTTCTACACCAGCTCAGGTTTGGTCGCAGGGGGCAAACTGTTTGAGACGGTATTCGGTCTAGATTATACCTACGCTGTTATCATCGGTACGGTGTGTGTCGTTTCTTACACACTATTCGGTGGTTTCCTAGCGGTATCTTGGACTGACTTAGTGCAAGGTCTGCTAATGGCGGCTGCGCTAATGATTGTTCCTATAGCGGTAATGGACGGTGGTTTAGGTCAGCTAAGTTCTGATCTACATGACATCAACCCAGAACTTGCAACGCTATGGAATGACGCGAAAGGCGAACCATTGTCTGCGATTGCCATTATCTCTCTAGCGGCGTGGGGCCTTGGTTACTTTGGTCAGCCACACATCCTAGCGCGTTTTAAAGCGTCTCGTTCAAACAAAGATCTAACGACTGCACGTCGTATCGCAGTGATTTGGACGGCACTATCTATGGTTGGTGCAATGCTTGTTGGTCTTGTTGGTCTGGTTTGGGTTACGGGTCATCCGGGTACTCAACTAGAGGACGGTGAGAAGATCTTCATGCTATTGGTTAACGCAGTATTCCACCCTGTCGTTGCGGGTATGTTGTTAGCAGCAATCCTAGCGGCGGTAATGAGTACCGCTGACTCACAGCTCCTTGTTTCATCTTCAGCGCTTGCAGAAGATTTCTACAAGCAAGTATTCAAGCCAGAAGCGTCTTCTGAAGAAATCGTAATGATTGGTCGTATCGGTGTTATCGTTATTTCGCTTGTTGCGCTATTCCTAGCGATGACGCCTGATAGCTCAGTACTCGGTCTTGTATCTTACGCTTGGGCTGGTTTTGGTGCGGCATTTGGTCCTGCGGTTGTACTTAGCCTTTACTGGAGCGGTATGAACCGTAACGGCGCGTTAGCAGGTATTCTTGTTGGTGGTATCACTATCGTAGTTTGGAAGCAGCTAACTGGCGGTTGGTTTGATGTGTACGAAATCGTACCGGGCATCATCTTCTCTACGCTTGCCATCATTGTGGTAAGTAAAGCAACGGGTGGTGCTGCGCAAGACGTGTTAGACCAACACCAGTCGTTCGAGAAAAAACTGGTTGAACTAGACTAGTAACTTCCCGTATATGAACACAAAGCCCGCTATTTTAGCGGGCTTTGTTTTATCTGAAACTTAATTAACGTTAATGGTGGTAGCTTGAGATCAGAGCTTAGCATTGCTCGGTTAGATTGGAGTGTTAGTCGCGACGAATTTTGGCGTAAATAACGGTGTTACTCAGCTCTCCCGATGTGGTAAGACGTTCGTTTCTGAGCTCTCCTTCGAACTCATAACCACAGCGCTCGGCTACAGCCCGGCTCTTTTGGTTGGTGCTATCAGCATGAATTGCGATTCTCTTGGCGCCCAAGTCATCAAACGCATAGCGCTCAACTTCGAGCACAGCCTCGGCAACATAACCATTGCCAACGGCAGCATTATCTAACCAATAACCTATCTCAAAGGATGGTACGTCGGGATCTCGAATCATCAAGCCGACCGCACCCAGTAAGCGATCGCTTTCCTTTTCAATGATGTAGTAACGCAGCTCTTCTTCGAAGTTTTCAAAGTTTGCGATGGCTTTCTCTGTCCCTTCTATCATCGCTTCTAATGTCAGCACATGAGGCACCCACGGCAGATAGACTTCGAGAGTCTTTTGGCTGCGAACGACAGCTTGATGCGCCTCTTCGGCTCGTTCTAAACAAGCAGGGATGAGTTTGAGACGTTTCGTTTCCATGCCGACTCTCCTATGGGTGAAAAATGAACGGAAAATCATTTAAACAGATGTACTTAGAATGATCTAGTCAACGCCGTCATATTATTCACTTGGTTTGCCAGAGAGAAACTGAGAGAATCGAACCGTTATCAAACCAACTAGGTTCATTATGAAACTTTTAGTAAGAAACTTGGCTCGTCACATGACCGAGCAAGATATCCGCAAATTATTCTCAGCGTACGGCAAAGTAGAACTGTGTTCGCTAGTGCTTGATCAAGACACGGGTTTGTCGAAAGGCTTCGGTTTTGTCATCATGCCGGACGAAGCAGAAGCCATTTCTGCTCTTGAAGCACTGAATTTGACGAACGTAGAAAAAAGCAAAATTCGCGTGAAAGTCGCACAAGACTAACACAGAGAAAAGCCAGCGTTATTGCTGGCTTTTTTGTCTTTCTATTTAGAGACCAAATTGGCAACATTCTAGAATGTCTTCTCTTTTCGTTTTAGCGAGATTGATCATCAATTCTCTCTTCAAGTTGTTTCATTAAATCCTTTAACTGTAGAGAATCGAAATTGTCTGAATTCGGCACTTGGTAAGCGTCGTTGACTGTGTAGAGCATCAAACTTTTGCTAGAGAAGAACTCTTTCTGTATTTGGACTTTGACAATGTCATCAAGAGGTAGACGGAAGTAAACCGTTGAGCCCTGGCGGTACTTCAAGGTGTTGGTGCTTGCATCGATATCTAGCGTTTTAGGATTGAACGCGCGGCGCGTGAAGTACGTTGAGAGCAGTTTCAATCCTATTATTGTGAGTGCTACGAGTCCAAACTCGACGATCTTGTCTGCTAGGCAGGAAAAATAGAACAGCGACAACAATACAGTTCCTAGCAAGAAAGGGTTGTTCTTGGGCAGATTTTGTGAAGTTTCATGGATGATCATCCGACATATCCCTCTTCTATACGCGGTAAACTCACCGCACCAAGTAACTCCTCAGTGTTTCGCAAGGTAATAGCGTACGCCACGCCTTGATGCTGCTGATACATCGGATCGTGCCTATCTATCCATGCTTGCGCCATCGGTCGCTCATAAGGATGAGGGATGTTTGCTGTCATGTCGGCAATTCGCTTATCTCCAGCGAGTAAAGCCACTTGTTGGCAGTCATCGATATTGAATGGCCGGAGGATGAGTCTTTCGGTAGTGAGAATCGGTTGTATCGTCATGCATTTCTTCCTTGATGAGACGGCTATAGCTGCTAGCAACTGGTTTGCGGGGTAAATCGAGATAACAAGGCGTCTCGAAAGCTCGATCTAGCCAGGCGTGTAGTTGTCATGCGCCTTACTAAATAATAAGCCCGAACAATTGCTTATGTGTAATGTGTCGTATTATTACACACATAAGCACGTTTGCTCATATTGATGGTACAAAAGTTGAGGTCTGACCAATGTCTCAGTTTTTTGATACTTTCGTTCAATTTTTTGAAGATAGGGCACAAAAAATTAAAGGAGCTTTTTAATTGTGGAATTATTTTGAACAAAATATGTCAATTGTCAGTAGGACGAAAAAGTAGGGAGAAGAGAAATGCCGGATATATATTGCGCAGCTTGTAGAAAATCAACGCAACATAAAGTGATTATGAAGCGTTGCGAGCCTCAGTCTGTTGAGTCGTTAACAGGCAAAATGGTGAGTTTTACACAGCTGATGGCGAAATTTGTATCAGGTGAACATTATTACGAGATGGAGCCTCAATACTACTGCCGTTGTTGTAATCATCGTGCAATTGGAGAGGTTGTTCCACATCCTACACGGCATACATCGGCCGCACTCTAATTCTGAGTGATAGCCATGATTAATGGCTAATTAGGGGGGCGTTGCCCGAACGACAGATCTATACAGGCGTATCATGCGCTTTCAAATTTGCGACTCCGCGGGAGCCGCTAGGTTGCTTTTTCTCTTCATATCACGGTTACTAAGTGAGCGGCAATAATCATAGCTCTTTCCCTCCTTCGTTGTTTTCTGGTTATTCTCTGCTGAATTTCACATGCTGTGCATTTGATGGTTTGCAATTGTTTGAGCAACGATTAATGTGATGCTTTCTAAGTGGTTACAAGGAAGTGGGTTAATGAGTTATCAATTGGACCGGATTGATTTACATATTTTGAGAGTGCTTCATTCGAGAGGCAGAATTCCAGTTGTAGAACTAGCAAAGCTGATTAACTTAACGACTTCTCCATGTTCTGACCGTGTAAAGCGGCTAGAAAAAGAAGGGTATATCAATGGTTACCATGCAGAGTTGAATGCGGAAAAGTTGGGGCTGGATGTGCAAGTATTCATCCATATTCGTTTAGACCAAACCAGTTTTTCTATTTTTGAAAAGTTTGCGAAAGCGGTGGAATTGATGCCTGAAATTGAAGAGTGCTACTCGCTCTCTGGAGATTTCGATACCATGATAAAAGTTCGTGTTAAGAGCATGAAAGCGTATCAGGAGTTTATGTCGAGTAAGTTAGGCACGCTTCCGGGCGTGATTCAAACTCGTAGTGAAGTGGTCATAGAAGAACATAAAACGGGATTTGGTGTTAATCCCGAGCTCCTTGGTTAGGCGAGGCATGTGTTGAGCCTCCTTATTTAGCGTGGCTTGGTATATTACTTTTTCACGATTAAAAAAGGAGCCGAAGCTCCTTTTTTAATAAATCGGTGAGCGATTATGCCCCGATAAAGGTGCTGATAACGCCAATTAAACCACCAAAAACACCGCCCCAAACGACTAGCCAGCCAAGGTGTTGTTTGATCATCTTTTGCACCATTTCTTTAACTAATGCCGGTGTTAATTCGCTTAAACGTTGATCGATGATACCTTCAATGTTCTGCTTTATCTCATCCATCATTGCAGGAGATTCGAATTGCTCTTTCAGTGCTTCTTTGATGTTATCGCTCTTGCTCAACTCAATGATGGATTCTTGCATCTTTTCGACGAAAGGTTGGCGCATGGGTTGTAGCGCTTCCGAGCCGCCAAACATCGCTAGCATGCCACCAAACTGAGAGCCTTCAATTACTTCCACTAGGGAATCAAATGCTGGATTTAAATCTACTTTCTCAATTACTGGTTGAAGATCGATGTTCACACCGCCCGCCATTTCTTTATTCAAGAATCGGTCAATGTTCGCTTCAGTAAAAAACTGTTCCATCATTAAGTTTTTGATAGCCAGTTTAAACTCTTCAAATCGCGCGGGGATCACGCCAGAACCGTATAATCCAGGCACTTTCTCAAACAGCATATGGATGGCAAGCCAGTTGGTGATGGCGCCTGAGAACGCAAACAGCCCTGCATACCAAAGATAGTCGTTTTGTAATTGATGACCTCCAGCCATCAAAGCGATAGCGAGGACATTCGTTAGCAAACTTTTGTTCATAGTGACCAGTTATATATGAATATCGGAAAGAATAAGTGGGCCTGATTCTATACCTAAGTCACATTAAGATGCTAGGTTTTGCCGTGATGAGTAGTCTTGTAGAGAAGGGACAAAAAATGAATGTTCAGAAAAACAAAACCCGACAATCATTGTCGGGCCACTGCTTTTTCTTAGAAAAACTAAGATTCTATTTTTAATTTTAGATGCGGTAGATCTTACAACAAAGTTGGCATTTCCATCTTTCTGAGTAGCCAAATAGCTTGTCAGCCCAACTTGGTTTGAGTTGTACGATCTGCATTGAACCACATTTACACATAAGCTAATTACCTTATTGTTAATATAATAACTAAGCCATCTATTGAGTATAGCTGTTTCTCAAAAAGTGAAATGACAAATGAAGACGGCTCAATACTCTGTATTGTGTTCATTGCAATGGATACGCAACGAGGCGGTATATTAGCAGAAAAAGTGTGAGCTTTATCATGGAGAGTGTTTCATATATGAGAAACCACAATGGCTATATGAGCGTCTAGCCATGGATTAAAATAAAAAACGGCGCTTAAAGCGCCGTTTTTATTGAGCTTATCACTAGTTAAGAAGCGTGTTGATTGTCTAGTTCTTCAGCGATAAATCCGCCAGTTTGATGCGCCCAAAGCTGGGCGTAAATGCCGTTATTCGCAATGAGTTCTTGATGAGAACCTTGTTCAACGATGCTGCCTTTATCTAGCACGATGAGGCGATCCATTTGTGCGATGGTCGATAATCGGTGAGCGATAGCAATAACCGTTTTCCCTTGCATTAATTCATTCAAGCTTTCCTGAATCGCTGCTTCGACTTCTGAATCCAGAGCCGATGTGGCTTCATCCAGTACCAGCAATGGTGCGTCTTTGAGTAGCACACGAGATATTGCGATACGCTGACGTTGGCCGCCAGACAGTTTTACACCACGTTCACCAACTTGCGCATCGTATCCGGCATTACCAAATGGGTCGGTCAGAGTTTCGATAAACTCATGGGCATGCGCTTGCTTAGTGGCTTTCAGCAAATCTTCTTCTGTCGCATCTGGATTGCCATACAAAATATTGTCTCGAATTGAACGGTGTAGCAGAGAAGTATCTTGGGTCACCATACCGATCTTTGAACGCAAAGAGTCTTGTGTGACTTCTGAGATGTTCTGTCCATCGATCTTAATGCTGCCGTCTTCGACATCGTGGAAACGAAGTAACAAGTTCACCAAAGTCGATTTTCCGGCGCCGGAGCGCCCAACCAAGCCTACTTTCTCTCCTGGTTTGATGTTGAGATCGAGATGGCTAATTACGCCTTTGTTCTCACCGTAATGGAAGCTGACGTTATCAAAGTGAATGCCACCTTCAGTGACTACTAAGTCTTTTGCACCTGGTTTATCTTTAATATCAATAGGCTTAGAGAGCGTTTTCATTCCATCGACAACGGTTCCCATGTTTTCAAAGAGGGCGCCAACTTCCCACATTATCCACATCGACATACCGTTTACGCGCAATGCAAGACTAACAGCAATCGCAATCGCGCCAACGCTAATGGCACTATCCAACCACAGGTAAATCGATAAAGCAGCAACGGAAAACACCAAAATATAGTTTGAGATCTCTACAGCGACGTCGAAGCCGGTCACTAGGCGCATTTGACGATAGACCGTATTCAAAAATCCTTTCATGCCTTGCTCGGCATATTGGGTTTCGCGCTGGCTATGAGAAAACAGTTTGACGGTTTGAATATTGGTATAACTGTCTACGATGCGCCCTGTCATTGTCGAACGTGCATCGGCCTGCGCTGAAGCGACGTCTTTGAGCTTAGGGACAAAATAGATTTGGATAGCGATGTAAGCGAGCAGCCAGACGATCATTGGGATCATCAAACGCCAGTCTGCCGTCGCTAACATAATGATCATGCTGGTGAAGTAAACCGTAACGTAAACAAACACATCCATAGCTTTCATTACGGTTTCGCGCACAGCTAATGAGGTTTGCATGACTTTCGTTGCGACTCGGCCTGCAAAATCATCTTGATAGAAGTTCAAGCTTTGATTGAGCAAATACCGGTGTGCAAGCCAGCGGATAGACATTGGGTAGTTGCCCAATAACGTTTGATGAACGAGCAACGAGTACAAGATCACCAATATAGGCATGACAACCAGCAATAAGGCTCCGTAGAAAATCAAATCCGATTTGTTGTCTTGTAAGAACGTTTCTGGATTGCTGGTAGACAACCAATCAACCAATTGTCCCATGGCGCCAAACAACATTACCTCAACAACAGCCACAATTGTGGCCATCAAAGACATGATGATCAAAGGCTTTTCATAACCACGAGTGTAATAACGCAGAAAAGCGAACATCCCTGAAGGAGGCTGATCCGGCGTAGATTTGGGGAACGGCTCTGTAAAGCCTTCAAATCGTTTAAACATAACTCATCCTAAAGTTAAAACAGTGCCATTTGGGGTGGCTAAATCCATCGATTCACGCTGCTTTGGACGAAACCGCGTGTATGAGAGTTTCTTGCCTGCTCCTCGATAAAGCAGACCGATTGACGAGAGGGGCGAAAAAATAGTCTAACCGATTGTGTCTTAAATGTAACTAGTTGGTTATGAGTGTGATTGTCTATGGTTCTGATTCTTATGATGAATTCTTATCATGTTCATCACGGTGCAATAAAAGCTTAAACCTGCAAGGTGACAATAAAATTTAGGGAAAAATGAACTTAATGCAGCAAAAATTACTTTTGGGCAATTAAATTAATTGTCAAAACAGCAAAACTGAAGTTAACAATAAATTTACAATCTCCTCATTCTAGTGATAAGGAATGTATTGGATGCTATTACACGAATCAGTGACCCAATTTGCTAATGGGAAAGAAGAAAGCACGCAAAGTGCTCAGCGCCAAACCGCAAACTGCGTAGTGATGGTGCCACCGAAAGAGTTTCGTTTTAATGAAGAAACCGCACAAGATAATGAGTTCCAACATAAAGTGTCACTCAGCCAAGAAGAAGTCTCACGTCGAGTAATGGCCGAGTTCGCGAGTATGGTTGCAACGCTGCGTCAAGAGGGCGTTCAAGTTGTTGAGTTTGATTATCCAACTTCAGATGTTGCAACGCCAGACGCGGTATTTCCAAACAATTGGTTTAGCACTACGCCAGATGGCACGTTGTACACCTTTCCAATGGCCTGTGAAAACCGTCAAAAAGAAGTACGTCCCGATGCGCTTGTGGCAGCACTAGCGCAAGCAGGGCGAGAAGTTCATCGACGCAGCAGTCTAACTGAATATCTTGATGAGCAAGCGTATTTAGAAAGCACGGGTGTGATGGTGTTTGACCACCTAAATAAAACGGTCTACGCCGCACTCTCACAACGTTGTGATCGTCTGGTTTTAGAAGATTACGCCGATCGTATTGGCTATGAACGAGTGATTTCTTTCCAAACTCGTTTGCCGTCTGGTGCGCCGATTTATCACACCAATGTGATGATGGCGGTTGGCGAACAGTTTTGCGTGATTTGTGACGAAGTGATCCCAGAATTTGAGCGTCGTTTTGTAATGAAGTCACTCGCCAAAGACAAGCAAGTCATCTCAATTTCGCTTGATCAGATGAACCAGTTCTGCGGTAACATTCTGCAACTGGAAACGATCAACGGCGACAAGGTGATTGCGATGTCGCAATCGGCGTACGATGCATTCTCACCAGCACAAAGAAACCAATTGGCAACGCACGGTAAATTGCTGCCATTCGACGTTTCTACCATAGAATCTATTGGTGGTGGTTCGGTTCGTTGCATGTTGGGTGAAGTGTTCTTACCGAATCGTAAAGCTGTGCTTTAATAAACTGCACATTTCTTTTCAGCCGCAGTGAAAGGCTGACGAAGCGTTCTCTTCAAGGGTTTTTAGCCGTTAGCTCTGTGGCAGTACAGACTAACGGCTTTTTTGCGCTTTTTAGTTTTCTGACGATTTGCGTAGGTGACGCTTGGTTTAAGCGCCTAAAGTAGGATGGTTCACCTAGCAGATTGTGGTAAAGTCCGCGCCTGCGTTTTACCGCATCTTCATTATTTTTATTGCTTCTTCAACCCAAAGTACAAGGTTTTCGTTAATGCCATTTTCTACTCTCTCATTGAGTTCTGAGCTGATTCACGCACTGCCAAAAGACTTCAAGAAACCGACCGATATTCAAGCGTTGGCCATTCCTGAGCTGTTGGCTGGTCAAGATCTATTGGCTTTGGCAAATACAGGCAGCGGCAAAACCCTGGCTTATGGTTTGCCTTTGTTGGAAAAGCTGGGTGTCAATCCAGAGCAAAAAGCGCTGATTCTTGTGCCAACTCGTGAGCTGGCAATGCAAGTGAGTGAAGCAATTAACCAAGTTGGTCAAGTTCTTGAACTCAACGCAGTGTGTTTGTGTGGCGGCGTTGATAAAGAGCAACAACAGCAGGCGCTAGCGACAAATCCTCATATCCTTGTCGCGACGACAGGTCGTTTGGTTGATCTGGCAAACAACGGTTTAGACTTAAGCAATATCCATTACCTAGTGTTGGATGAGGCGGATCGTCTGTTGGATATGGGCTTTTGGCCTGACGTGCAAAATATTGCGGGGCAGATTTCAAACCAGCGTCAAACCGCAATGTTCTCGGCAACGTTTTCAGATGAGTTGAAGGGTAAAGCGAAGCTGCTTATGCAGGCACCAAAGCAAGTTGCAGCGCATCAAGAAAACAGCACCAACCAAGATATTGCTGAAACGCTGTACCTCGTCAACAAAGGCAGTAAAACCAAGGCATTGATTGAACTGATTCAAAAAAACGCGTGGACTAAGGCATTAGTCTTTATTGGTGCGAAAGAGAACGCCGATGGCTTAGCGAAGAAGCTGAATAAAGCGGGCATCTCAACCAATGCGCTGTATGGCAATAAGAGTCAAGATGAGCGAGAAGAAGCACTGGCGCAGTTTAAATCTGGGCAAATTCAGGTGTTGATTGCCACCGATCTACTAGCGCGTGGCATTCACATTGAGCAATTACCTGTAGTGATCAACTTTGAACTGCCAATGCATGCAGAAACTTACGTTCACCGAGTAGGACGTACCGCTCGCGCAGGCCAACAAGGTGTGGCGGTGTCATTGGTTTGTCATGGTGAAATGGACGCACTAAACGCGATTCGTCACCTGACTCAACGTGCATTGCTAGTGCAAGATCTGGTTGGTTTTCCAGTAACGGATAAGCCATCAACTGGCGAGAGCAAACGCGCGCCACGCGATAAAAAAGCCAACCGCCGAACTCATGCTAAGAAGAGCATTAAGCAGTTCCAAGGTAAGTCGAAACGCCCAGCCCCGAGTGCGAAGTAAACCAAAAAAACACGCTCTTGACGGCATAGTCGGTTCAGAGCATGGCTTACAAATTTTACTTTTGAGTATTAACGGCAGTTGGGACAATCAAGCGCATTTCCCAATCTTCGACTTCACCAGTTTCTAGACGGCGCTCGACCAGCTTGCCCCAAGACTCGACTAACGGCAGCTCAGACAGCTTAGTGAGTTCTTTTCTATCTAAACAGCCAGTGAAAACCGCACCCATGATACGAGCCAATGGCCATTCTGGATAAGGTCTTTCGCACAGAATAATCTCGTCACCTGCACCGATATCGCCTTCTTCCAGCACTCGGAAATACCAGCCTGTTCGAAGCGTATCTTGCAGTCTTCTCGCCATGTCGTGTTGGTCAAAGCGTACGTTAAGTTTCCAACAAGGCATGCGACCTTGCGACACTTCCAGTAGTGTTGAGCCGATGCGAATTTTATCTTTCAAGCAAATCGTGGATTCGGTGACGCTTTCGGAGCTGATGTTTTCGCCAAAGCCGCCGGCGGATTGGAAAATTGGTCTTTCGCCTAATTCTTGTTGCCAGATTGGGTAGTGTTCGCTTGGGTAAATATGAAGCGCTTTTTGAATGCCACCATGAAAGCGCGGATCACCTTGCTCATCACTGATAAAACCGAGCTCTGTTGCATGCTGGCGCTCAGGCAGCACTTGTTTGTTGATTGCGCTTTGCGCACCATGAGCATAAGGGACGGTTTTCCCTGCTAGCACTGCTTTTACGACGCCGATTTTCTTCATGTAACCTCCTTATTATTTGAATGAGAGATAAAGTGTTTACCTTCATTCGCGATGCGGAGCATGATAGCCTAGTAAACTTGTGTCGGTGTAGGGATGAAAAGACAACTAACAATGCTAACTCGCCAAATTGATTCGAAGTCAGGCGTCGTCACCTCCAATAAGATGATGGACGCGAATCCCCATTCTCCTGTTTTGGTGAAAACCATCGACATGCCAAAAGGTTACATTGATGCGCTGCATCAACACACTTGGCATCAAATCATCTTTCCTATCAAAGGGTTATTGCAAACACAAACGGAGCATTATCAGCATTTGGTTCCGCACACCTCTGCGTTATTTGTTCCTGCGGGTGTTCAACACGAGTCGATTGCTCTAAGCAACACGATATTTGTTGGTATTTACCTCAACCCTGAGTTTGGCGCAACGTACGAGCCACAAGTGAGAACCATTGCTTTAACGTCGTTTTTAAATGAGCTTTTACAAGAGATCCGCAGACAGTGTGAAGGTGAGACAAGCCACGAAGAAGTGCTGCATTTGCTGGCGGTGCTGCATGATCAAATTTTGAAACGCAACGTGCAGACATTTCAGTTATTGCTGCCACAAGACAGACGACTAAAACTGATTTTCGAGCGACTGACTGACGAGCCAGCGTTGAGCTGTTCGCTAAAAGAGTGGGGGGAGAAAATTGGGGCGTCTGAGCGTACTTTATCACGGCTGTTCGCCAAGGAATTCAACACTTCATTTCTACTTTGGCGGCAACAAATTCGGCTAATTTACTCGCTTTCTTTGTTAGATGAATCGTTGTCAATCCAAGCCATTGCAGACCTAGTGGGTTATCAAAACGACTCATCCTACATCAAAGCATTTAAAGCCTATTTTGATATGACGCCACAACAGTTTAGAGTGAACGGCGCATCGCGCAGGTAGAAGTACAGAGTTTCGACTTCACTTAATGCTTTTGAGTAGAAGTTACGAAACTTCCTTCTTGAATTTCAATTACATGGTATGAATAACAATGGCACCAACGATAAATACTCGAGTGAATCAATTCTGTTTTGGTCAACCCAAAACGTCGCTGTCGTTGGAAAAAGAGCCCCTCAAACCGCTTGCTCAGGGCAAGGTTCGGGTGCGACTGGAAGCCACCAATATTAACCCAAGTGACTTGCTTTCCATTCATGGTGTTGGGCAATACCGCCGCGTTCACGTACCACCTCGCGTGCCGGGGTTTGAAGCGGTTGGGCGTGTGGTGGAAGTCAGTGCTGTTGGTCAAACTGGCTTTCAAGTTGGGCAAAAAGTGTTGGTGGCGATGAGTGGGACTTGGCAATACTACATCGATGCTTCGCCCGAGAATCTTTTTCCGTTACCTGAAAGTTTGGATAACGGCTATGCCTGCCAGTTGTACATCAACGCGCTAACCGCGTGGGTGATCACCACTAAAGTGGCTAAGTTGAACAAAGATGATGTGGTGATCATCAATGCAGCAGGGTCAGCGATCGGTAAGATATTTGCCCAGCTCGCCTATTCACTGGGTTTTAAACTGATTGCTGTGACTTCAAAGCCAGACGAGTATCCGTACGATACTATTCCAGTGTTGGACGCGAAGAAAGACTTACAAGCGCAGCTGCAAACGCGCCAACTGCCACAACCAACGCTCGCTCTGGACGCGATAGGTGGTGAGGCTGGCACGGATCTCATTCGTACCTTGAAAGAAAATGGCCAATACATCAACTACGGAACATTGTCGTTAACGCCTTATACGCCTGAGTTTTTTGAATCGATGAAGGCCAACAACATCGACTTTAGTACATTCTTTTTGCGGTATTGGGAAGAATCGGTAGGTAAAGGCGGGAGAAAGACGGTGTTCGCTGAAATGTTAGAACACTTTATTAGCAGCGACATAAAGTTAAACGTTGCATATGATCTGCCGTTAGAGGACTTTCAAACAGCGATTGAAATGGTTGAGCGACGCTTGTCAGCAGTGTCAGGAAAAATCATTTTGACGCTGTGAATTACAGTGAGCCTGTTGAGAAAAGGGAGGATAAAATCCTCCCTTTTTTATGGGTTTACTTGTAATGATTGGGCTATTTTAGATGGAAGATTTGCTCTGTTTCGAGCGATGTCATCGCACGTACTTGACGCCAAATGTAATAAAAAATACCGAACATCATCAACATACTTGGGATGGCAATCATTGGGTAACTGTACAGCGTCATTTTCCCTAACTCTTCGTTAAAGGCAGCAGTACCAGAAGGGCTAGTCACAATCCAAGTCGCAAGGAAGTAGTTCATTGCAGATGAGAACGCAAAAGTACTTGCAAACAAGTAGTTAGAAGACATAAGGCAACGTTCGAACGCATCGGTTTTACCATTTTCTTTTAAACGTTGGTTAATCAACGCGAGATTCAACACTGTGTCATTCAGTACTAACTTCTGCATCAGTGGGTAGCGGGTAAACGTTGAACCCAAAACCGCTAAACCGATCAGGCCAGGAATCAGGGCTTCTTTTAGTGCTAACCAGCGTGTATCAAGCTCTAACAAGCCGATGCCACCAGTTAGTAGAACACTGATAAAGCCCAGAGCAGAAATAAAGTTAAATTTCTTGTTACGGACAAGGTCCATACCGCCATAAATGATAGGAAATAGCAAAGCGACAACCAGCGCCATTGCTGTCCCTAGATGCTCATCGCCACTAAACTTCATCAAAATGAAGGAAGGGATAAATACGTTGAAAAGGATTTCAAATAAGGGATTCGGCTTTTTCGCCGTCGTGTTACTCATAATGTTTTACTGACTCTACTCTATGTCGGCTGTTATTGTACTTTGACAAGAAGTGTTCATCTAGTCGCGCTTGATGTAAAGCGTTAAAGCGTCGAGTTGTGTAACGACTTATGAAATAGACCGGAGCATAGCCAGTTAGTTTACATGGTTGACTACTTTTTGTGTCTTAATGACTCTCCTTCTGTGCGATGATCTGATTACGCGCTCTGAATAATCGAGTCGCCACTGTGTTGTGGTTGAGCCTCAAGGCTTGGGCAATTTCATCATGATTCAACCCAGCCACTAAGCTCAAGAGCAACGGCTCTCGGTATTTGGGTTCGAGAATCATCATTTGTTTTTGAAGCCAATCTTGGGCCATGTCGTAGTCACTGCCAGGGTAGGTTTTTGTCTGTATTGCACACTCATCAATGTCGACAAAATCGTACTGTTTTCTATCAAAGCGCCGAGCATTCTCACGACGCAAAATAGTAATGAGCCAAGACTTCGCGGCGTTGGGGTCATTTAATTTATCAAAGAATCGCCACGCTTTCAGAAAGGTTTCTTGCGCTAAATCTTGAGCAAGGTGGTGATCTTTGCATAACCAATACGCGAGATGGTAAATCTCTTGGTATCGATCTTTCGTCAGTGCTTCGTAACGTTTATGTTTTTCCATAGCATTAAGATAAAAAGTTTGGAGAGCACGTTGTGTCTGCCAGATGAACGACAACCCTTTTTATCGCTTTTACAGTGATAAAAAGGGTTGTTCGATTAGGAAGACAAATTCGAAGAGTTAACCTTCCAAATATCGAAGGGTGACTCTGATTTCTTTCTTACACGCTTAAAATGGTTGGTTGGAAAAGCGTGAGTACTGGATGGCATCTGCGACTTCCTGAGCTTTAGACTCTGAAGTCATAAGGTGAAGTAGCTTAAGAGCAGCTTGATAGCTAACTAGGCTACCGTTCGAAGTGATAACGCCATCATCAATGACAAAATTCTGGTCGACTTGTACTTTGACTGCTGGGTAATCTCTTTGAAAGCCGTTTTCACCTCCGGCCCAAGTTGTTGCTTTTTTGCCGTTTAAAAGGCCAGCTTCGGCTAACAAATACGCGCCAGAGCAATTACTTGCCATCCAATCTGCCGCCTTTGAGGTAGTTTTAATAAAGTGAATGAGATCTTTATTTTCGATTAGTGCATCCATGTCATAGCTGGATGTTAAAACCAATACGTCGAGTTCCGGCAGATCACCAATCCAAGCATCCACACCAATTTTTAATCCTTCTTCAGTGGTGATGGTTTTCTGATCTGAGACGGAAATGGTGAGCACGTCATAATCACTAAACCAAGTGAGACGACTTGCGACGCCAAAAACCTCTAAAGGCGCAGTAACATCAGAGGTCAGTACGCCATCGTAAACCAGAATACCAATTCGTTTATCTGCGGCATGTGCTGTTTGAAGCATCCCAAAGAATAGGACTAGTGTCGCTATCAATAGTTGTAGTGCATTCTTCAATCCGTTTTTACCCATGGTTTTTTCCTCGTTAACAGAGCATCAAGTTATTGAGGTTCATTATATTTAGGCTAATTAGTGATTGAAGAGCCACTTGGTCTTTACTAAAGTGAATAAAATTCATGAATAGAGTTCATTGGTTATATGGATAAGATACGGTCCCTACGATTTTTTATTGCCACTTTAGATGGCGGTAGTTTTGCTGCGGCTGCCAAAGTGTATGGCACTGACCCTTCGACCGTGAGTAAAGCCATACATCGTCTTGAAAGCGATTTGGGTATACAGCTTTTTCAACGTTCTACGCGACAGAGCCGCCTGACAGAAGCTGGTCGTAGGTACGCAAATACTGCTAGGTTTGTACTGGAGGAGCTGGCGGCATGTGAGGATTCATTAAAAAGTCACAATGATGCGCTTTCAGGGCAGCTTAAGATTAATGTGCCAGTCTCGTACGGTCGCCTCTATATTCGTCCTTTATTAAAAGAGTTTTGTCGCCGCTACCCTAACATCACTATCGATATTCATTACGATGACGCCTACGTTGATATTATTGAGCAAGGTATTGATGTGTCGATTCGCTCTGGTGTCGTTCACGATAGTCAATTGATTGTGCGTCAGCTGAGCCCTATCGATTTTATCATTTGTGCCAGTCAGGATTACTTAGCGCGCCATGGTGTTCCGAGTGGCCCGGATGTATTCAATGACCATTCTTGGGTTCGTTTTCGTTTTAAACAAACGGGGAAACTGTTGCCGATTCGGATGCCAGAACCAGACGGTGCGAGTGAATATGACCCCGAAAGAAACTACATTGTAAATGATGGTGAATCCATGGCAGAGCTTTGCGCAGAAGGTTTAGGGTTAACTCAGATTCCTCACTTTATCGCGAGAGATTGGCTCAAAGCAGGGCGTTTAGTGCCGATATTTCCGAGCATGCGTCAAGCAGGAAATGGCGTGTATCTTCTCTATGCTAACCGGGAATATGTGCCTGCCCGAGTGAGGGTGTTCATCGATTTTATCACTCAAGCAATACAGGATATGGATGAAACGCCATTCCATACGTGGGCTGAAACGTTGCCGATTTACCAACCGAACCAAGGTGATTGAAAACTTCATGTGAGTCTTTGGTTAAAACACCCCAAGCCATATGGTGCTTTTATCGGTTTTTGTTAGGTTATTGTGCGTTATTATCGAAAAGCGCAGTTTGCTCTTCGTCACTCATAAAGGAAAGACAATGCCAACTAAGATCTTAGTGCCAGTTTTGGCTCTACTTCTCAGCGCATGTGGCGGCGACGGGGAGTCGTCAGCACCTGTAGAAAACGGCTCTCAAAACACAGGTTCCACATCGTCACAAGGTACATTTGCCGAGCAGATGCTCGCAGCGGTCAACAGTGCTCGCTCTACTACACAACAGTGTGGCGCAACCACCATGCCACCTGTTGGGACCCTGACTTGGAGCTACGATTTGGAAAGCGCCGCTTATCGACATTCAAGCGACATGGCGAACAGCGATTTCATGAGCCACACAGGCTCTGATGGCAGCAAGATGTCAGATCGAGTTAACGCAACGGGCTATGCTTGGAGCGCCATTGGTGAGAATGTCGCCGTAGGGCAAAGCACCATTAACGCCGTCGTTAATGCTTGGTTATCGAGTGAAGGTCACTGCCTTAATATCATGAGTGCGGATTTTGATCAGATGGGCGCGTCGCTTGTCGAAAATCACTCTGCACGTTACGGGTATTACTGGACTCAGGTTTTTGCCAAACAGCGCTAATGCGATAAAGAAGCCCGATAGATAAAAAATAAAACGCCAGCAGTCACTATCTGCTGGCGTTTTATTATTTACATCTCTTTTAGCTTGTCAGGTTACGAAGTTTTGGGTCATCCGCCAGGTATTCAACAAATTCAATCTCAAAACCTGCAGGGTCAACAAAATACACATTTTTGCGATATGGTTCATCAGCACCAGGTTGGGCAATCGGATAACCTGCATCGGTTAGTCTTTTGATGATTGCATCGACGTTGTTGGTCACATAAGCAAAATGCGCTAGCCCAACTTGGTGCCCGCTCAACTCGCGGTTTTCTCCTTCGCCATGGTCACTCATGGCTATGTATTGATACTCGTCGCCAAAATGTAGCCAGTTTCTTGGTTTGCCACTCCATTCGCCTTTACCTTCATCACGCACGTACCAATGTGGAAATGCAGTTTGGTAAAACTTCAGCATTTCAGGGATATCTTTCACGACTAAGTTAATATGTTCTAGTTGGATCATGATGTGCTCCTTTTTGTCATTTTCTAGCCAACGATGAATATGCTAAAACCTCAAGTTAAGTTGAGGTAAAGGGCTTTTTTAAAATTTTTTAGGGTTGATATCTTTGGATCTGGATACATTGAGAGATTCGGTGGGTTTGGTGCTTTGAATCTGAGAGTTGGGTTAGGGGCTTGCAACCTTGTTTCACCTTTTGTTTGTTCGTGTTCTTGCTAATCATTTTCGATCGAGTTTACGGTGAGTAGATTCCCAGTCTCACCTAGGTTCGCGGGAATGACGGAAAGAGAGTGTTAAACGAAGAGCGTCATTCTGAACGAGCCTAAGCGAGTATTTAGAATCTATTTGCAGCGCGTTTTGATGCCGGTGGAGTGAATTGAATTATCTGTGACTGTAAAACTTGCCACCTGCACTCGGAATGCTGAGATCTTAAGAGTTTGATATAAGCGAAGGTTAGATGGGATTGGTGGTTTGAGGTTGAGAGGAGGATCATGTTCATGAACCCTCCAACCGTTGATGCGTCACGTGTATGTGTGTGAATGTCTTTCGTTCGAGCTTTAGGTAGGTAGATTCCCAGTCTCACCTAGGTTCGCGGGAATGACGGGAAGAGAACGCTAAACGGACAGCGTCATTCTGAAGGAGCCTAAGCGAGTATTCAGTATCTATTCGCAGCGCGTTTTGATGCTGGTGGAGTGAACTGAATTATCCGTGATTGTAGAGCCATTCCCTCCAGTTTGAACTCGGAGCGCTGAGGGATTTGCTTACACCTCTCCCCAAACAAAAAAAGCCAGCAGTTAATACCTGCTGGCAAAGTCTTTGGGCTTCTAGGTTTTTTTGATTTTATTTCTTGTTACTCATCGCTGTCACGGTGCCCCGATTGGTTTTCCGGGGAAGAAAACACAGCACCGTGCGCTTTGTGCTCAAGAAATTGGAGATTAACCTTGCTTACGGATCAGGTAGTCAAATGCGCCTAAGCTTGCTTTTGCACCTTCACCCATCGCAATGATGATCTGTTTGTAAGGAACGGTTGTTGCGTCACCCGCTGCGAACACACCTTCTAAGCTAGTATCGCCACGGCTACCGACTTCAATTTCGCCACGCTCAGATAGCGCTACTTCTGAATCTTTTAGCCATTCTGTGTTTGGTACTAGGCCGATTTGAACAAAGATACCTGACAGTTCAATCTCTTTGATTTCATCTGTGTTGCGGTCTTTGTACTTCAAGCTTGTTACGCGAGTACCGTCACCCACCACTTCAGTAGTTTGCGCCATCGTAATGATGTCTACGTTTGGTAGTGAGTTCGCTTTGTCGATAAGCACTTGGTCTGCGCGAAGTACGTCTGCGAATTCAAGAACCGTTACGTGTTCTACGATACCAGCAAGGTCGATAGCGGCTTCGATGCCTGAGTTACCACCACCGATAACCGCAGTTTTCTTGCCTTTGAACAGTGGGCCGTCACAGTGTGGGCAGTACGCGACACCTTTGTTGCGGTACTCTTGCTCACCCGGAACGTTCATTTCACGCCAGCGTGCACCAGGGCTTAAGATGACACTCTTACTCTTCAGCGTTGCGCCGCTTTCAAGTTGGATGTGAATCAAACCATCTTCTGTATGTGCTGCGCCCATTAGCTTCTCAGCTTGTTGCTCAGTCACGACGTCTACGTCGTATTCTTTTAGGTGTTCTGCTAGGTCTGTTGCCAGTTTTGGACCTTCAGTACGTTTTACCGAAATAAAGTTCTCAATTGCCATGGTGTCCATAACCTGACCACCAAAACGCTTAGCAACAACACCAGTACGAATACCTTTACGAGCGGCGTATAGAGCAGCTGCGCTACCACCAGGACCACCGCCGACAACAAGTACATCGTATGGGTCTTTTTCGCTTAGTGCTTTCGCGGCTTTCTCGCTCGCGCCGTCATCCACTTTGTTTAGGATTTCAGTCAGAGACATACGGCCTTGACCGAATAGCTCACCGTTCACGAATACACTTGGTACGGCCATGATGTCGCGTTGTTTCACTTCATCTTGGAACAAACCACCGTCGATCATGGTTGCTTTTACTTTCGGGTTGATCGCCGCCATCATGTTGAACGCTTGAACCACGTCCGGACAGTTTTGACACGACAGTGAAATGAAGATTTCTACGTCTAGATCTTTGTCTAATGCTGCGATTTGCTCAATCACTTCCGGTTCTAGTTTGATTGGGTGACCGCCAGAGTGAAGCAGTGCCAATACTAGAGAGGTAAATTCGTGACCCATTGGCAAGCCTGCAAAGCGTAGTGCTGTGCCTTTTGCTGGGTTAGTTACCGCCATCACTGGTTTACGTGCGCTTGCGTTGTCGTCACGTTCAACGGTGATTAGGTCGCTCATCTCTGCGATTTGGTTCGCTAGAGACAAAATGTCATTCGATGCTTTGCTTTCATCTAGACTAACCACTAAACGAACTTCTTCTTTTACATTAGCCAGATATTGTTTGAGTTGTTGTTGGATCGCTTGGTCTAACATAGTTGTTACTACCTTAATTAAATAGTTACCAATCAAAACAAGTATTTGTTCATTCTTGCTAGCTAAAATCGTTGATAACTGCGTTATAGATTTTGTAGTTAGAGTAACTAGCTATCGAAAATCTATGCCTGGTTCTAAACGATTTTTTCTACGCAATTACTGCACACCTACTTATTCAGATAGGTAATAAAAAGTGGTTACTGTAGATAAAACCTGAGGGGGAGAGAGCAAATCAGGCAGAAGGTCGTCAAGGTATCTAACCTGAAGTGCTCTCTAATTCAGTTCTAATCAGAAAAAGGAAATCGGGAACTGATTAGAACTTAAATTTCAGTGGCTTAGATTTTGCCAACTAGGTCTAGTGATGGAGCTAGTGTCTCTTCACCTTCTTTCCATTTAGCTGGGCAAACTTCGCCTGGATGTGCTGCTACGTATTGAGCTGCTTTCACTTTGCGTAGTAGGTCTTCTGCGTCACGACCGATACCTTCAGCAGTGATTTCCATTGCTTGGATAGTACCTTCTGGGTCGATTAGGAACGTTGCACGGTCTGCAAGACCTTGACCTTCACGCATCACACCGAAGTTGTTTGTGATGTTGCCTGTTTGGTCGCCAAGCATGTAGTACTGAATCTTACCGATTGTGTCTGAGCTGTCGTGCCATGCTTTGTGAGTGAAGTGTGTGTCAGTTGATACTGAGTAAACTTCTACGCCACGTTTTTGTAGCTCTTCGTAGTGGTCTGCTAGGTCGCCCAGTTCTGTTGGACATACAAACGTAAAGTCTGCTGGGTAGAAGAAGAATACTGCCCATTTACCTAGAACGTCTTGTTCTGTTACTTCAACGAATTCGCCGTTTTTGTACGCTGTAGCTGCAAATGGTTTGATTTGAGTATTAATCATAATTTACTTTCCTTTGAATGTTTTAAGCTGAGCTGTTGTTGCTTTCGGAAAGTATATTCTCATCGGAGTGTGTTTAAGGAAAATCGCTTGTAACTATCCTATTGATAGCCATTTCCTATTTCACTTGATAGGGAAATCCGATGTAAGAGGGGTTCCTTTGATAGGTTTTATTGAAGATGAAGGCAGAGTAGCAATAGAGAATAGCGGTGATGACCTTAAGTGGATCGTCTGAATAAGATCGAAAGAGCCTGCATCTCGGCAGGCTCTTTCTAATAGGAAGCTGGGAAGCGAATGCTTCTATTTTTTTAGCTCAGATTGTCGAGCACTTTGCCACACAACTTCTTCAGCATGATCATTTCATCCAACTCTAAGGTGATTTTACACATCATGGCGTTTGGCACTGACTTGGCTTGTTCTTTAAGGTCACGACCTTGTTCTGTTAGGTTGAGTACGCGAACGCGTTCATCGGTTTCACTTCGGCCGCGTTCTACATAACCTTTTGCTTCTAAGCGTTTGAGCAGCGGTGTGAGTGTGCCAGAGTCCAAATGCAGTTGTGATCCCAGCTCTTTCACGCTGGCACCGTCTTTCTCCCACAGCACCATCATCACTAAGTACTGCGAGTAAGTCAGATCAAGCTCGTCCAGCAACGGGCGGTAAGCTCGGATCACTGCATTTGCTGCGCTGTAGAGCGGGAAGCAAACTTGGTTTTCGAGTAAGAGTTTATCGTTGTCGGTCATGGTATTGTCGGTGTAACACTGGCTCATTGGTGTTGCCTACCTGCTTACAGAGAAAGAGAGTTATAAAATAAATTGTGCACAATATAGTTGCAAACTATCTTCACTTCGATGTAAGATTGCAAGCAATTAAATTGTGCGCAACTTAAATTAAGGAAGGACACTCGCATGACTACTCTATACAAAACTCAAGCTACCGCTTTGGCTGGTCGTAATGGTCAAGTAAAAACTGATGACGGTCTTCTCGATCTAGAGCTGTCATACCCGAAGGAAATGGGCGGCACAGGCGCAGCAACTAACCCAGAACAGCTGTTCGCAGCGGGCTATTCAGCGTGTTTTTCTAACGCGATTTTGCACGTAGCACGTGAAGGTAAAGTAAACCTGAAAAGCGCTCCTGTAACGGCAGAAGTGGGCATTGGTCCAAATGATAACGGTGGCTTTGCACTGACAGTGAGCCTAGCGGTAGAGCTAGACATGCCACAAGAACAAGCGCTAGAGCTAACGCGCATTGCACACCAAGTTTGCCCATACTCAAACGCAGTTCGTGGCAACATTGATGTGGCAGTAACGGTAAACGGCGAAGCGATTTAAGCGGGTCTTACCACGGAACAAAGATAAGGAAGCCTGCAAGTACGCAGGCTTTTTCTATATTTGAAGTAAGAGTCTAAATTTAAACTTAATTTAGTTTGTTCGAAATGCACAGGTATAGTTGGCAAGATTAGGTCAAAATCTAAACGAAAAATAGAATGTGATTAGCACTTTCTATTGATTCAAATATTTCGGTCAAACCTGCAGTATAGCTCGGCTGGTTTCGCTTGTTGTTAAACCAGCGAGGTTGCCGATAGGAGTCATGTGATGAGCACTGAAACGGTAAGTTATCTAAAAAAGAATGCTGCGAAGCTTGAACTGGATGAACCAATGACGATTACGCAAAATGGTAAGCCTGTTTATGTCGTTGAGTCTTATGAAGAACGTCAGAAGCGTGATGAAGCCATTGCTTTAATGAAGTTTGTTAGCTTTGCTCAAAATGATGTTGCGAATGAACGTGTAAAGTCATCAGAAGATATGAAGAGCACGTTAGCAGCACTCAAAGATTGAGTTTGACACGAGCATGGAAGCAAAAGTTCTCTATACACAAACCTTTGAAAATACGGCTACTCAGAGTATTAACTATTTATCGAACTGGAGCGCTCGCAACGATGTGATTGATAGATTAATTACGGTTCAGCAGAGGTTTGAACACAACGTTTTGAATAACCCGTCTATCTATCTTCCTTGTTATGAACTGACAACCATCGGTGTTTACGACATCCGGCAATTCAGCTTTGATGGATTCAAGCTGCTTTACCGAATTGGTGACAAAAATACTATCTATGCTCTAGTGATTCTGAGCGACAAACAAAACCTACAAAACGCATTGATTGACCACTGCATCATGTTCAAATGATTCTATGAGAGACCGCATTAACGCGGTCTCTTTTGCTTTCTGGCTCTAGTGTATTAACGTGACTCTAGCGGGTAGGAGCGGTAGCTCCACATGCCGTAAGTACGCAGTGCATCGCGGTAAATACCAAGCAATTCGCCATCGCTGGCTTTGGCTAATTCTTTCAGTGGCTTGTCTGGGTAGCTCACTGTGTCAAAAGTGATGTCTTGTGGTCCAGTTTGCCAGCTTGCGATTTCAAACAAGGTTTGACCACGGCGTACGTGGCTCGCTGAGCTGATGATGGTCGCGTGTTTAATGTTATGACGTGCCAATGCGTAGCTGCTGAATAGAGCGTTACCTACCGTGCTGGTGGCGTAGTTTTCTTCAATGATGCGATCTTTGCTGATGCCTTTTTCAATCAGCCAATCCGCCATTAACTTGCCTTCGGTTTTGTGGTTCTTTGGTACGCCGCCCGTCAATACGATCAACGCGTCTGGGTTTGCTTTTGCCATGGCTAGCGTGGTTTCCAAACGCTCAACCAAGATTTGATGCATTGAACCATCTGGGTTCAGCGCGTATCCCAATGTGACGATTGCGCCTTTGTCATCCAATTTACCTTTGTCGGCTTTCTCTTTTAGTGGCGTGGCAAGTACGCGGTCTACGGTGTCGAAGATGCGTTGGATGTCTGCGGCTTTACCTGCATTGAGCTTAGTGAGCGTCGCCATGTGTTTCGCTGATTCCGCTTGGTTGCCCTCAAAGCGTTGCCATACCGCTAAGTAAGCGTGCAAATCCACATCATCTGGTGCAACAGAAAGGGCTTGTTCAAACAGTTCAATCGCGCGGTCTGCATTCTTGTTGTAGATCTGCGCGTTTGCTGCAGAAATCAGTAGGTCAGTACGGTACGGCTCAAGTTTGTACGCTTCTAATAAGCGGTCGGTAACAATCTCCATGTTGCTCGGCATTTTGGCGGTAAAACCCGCATGCGAGATACGCGCAGGGGATTTGAATGCTTGTACCGCGTCGTTGAGAAGTTGGTCGACAACCTGACGTTTAGTGACGATTTGTGAGTAATCGGCGGAAGATTGGACGGCAGCATCGTTAGCCGCGATAGAGTATGGGGCAGCAGTCAGCGCAATCACGCTACCAAGAGCAATGGCAAGTAAGTTCTTCTTCATGGAATGTCCTAGAGGTGCTGTAGCACCTAGTTTTTATTGTGCCTAGCGTTGTAGGTCGAACGGGGTCGATGGAGTTTTTTTCAGTCTAGGTTCGCTCCATGAATAATCTGTGAAATGAATCCCAACTCAGTCGAGCGAATGAACGCGCGTAGTCAAAACGCGAAGTAGGATCACGAAAATAAAAAGGTATTCGTTCGTATTCTAAGTAATTGGATTAAAAGATAAACAGCGTTTAGAAGAAGGGATTTAAGCGACCAGAGTAAGAAATGAAAAAGCCTGCAACGATGCAGGCTTTTGGTTTATTTGATGGCAGTGCAGAAGCTAACGTCTGCATGGTGCGTTTGTGGGTCGAAGCTGTGGTAAAGCTCAAAGCAAGGGCGGTCGTCGTTCTCAATACCGGATTCAATTACCTTGCTCATGACATCATCCCACGCTTTTGAGTATTGGCTCGGGTCAGTAATGTGCTGGCGCATCACCGCATATTGACCGCCGGGGAAGTCTTGCAGCTCAATGCCTTTCGGAACTTCCGTGTCTTCTGGCACCATCAAGCAGATATCAGTACGGCACTTCTCGTCTGGCGTGATTTCAGGATTGTCATGGTAGATGAAGATGCAGGTATTGCCTGCCAAACCTTTCATTCCTGCCCATTGATACAGGCGACCTGATGGCTCTTCATAGCCTTGGCCGTAAGGGCCGTTTACGCGAATGTAAGCCAGTTTTGCTTTTTCAAAGTTTTGCGTTTCCATTGTCGTGCTCCATTTGGTGAGTTCAGAGCCAGTATATGAATCGCTTGGTGTCACTTCGTTTCCATTCTTGCGCAACGTGTGTCCAATCTTGCTGTTTCGTGCTAATTCAGAAAATTGCTGATAGTTTTCGCAGTCACGAAAGGCCGTAGGTGTAACGCCATAATGTTGTTTGAAGGCTTTGGCTAAGCTCTGTGAGCTAGAAAATCCGTACTCTAGGGCAATGTTCAATACTGGTTGCTTGGATTTGAATAAGTCATCGGCGGCGGCTTCTAGACGCAAACGTCGAATGAAATCAGCCAATGTCTCGCCTTGCACGGCTTTGAAGGTGCGATGAAAGTGATAAGGAGAAAGGTTCGCCAGCGCGGCCACTTCTGGCAGGTTGAGTGGTTCATTAAAGTGTTGTTCTAAAAAGCGAATCACAGGAACCAGTCGTTGGTGGTAGTCGACGCGCATCGGGGTATTTCCTTGTTCTGTTCAGCTTGTATTCTCTGCTCAAAGCCTACCGCAATCCAACAAGCTTGCAAGGGAGCAGGGTGAGAAATGCGTGGCGAGATGAGCATCAATCAGTCACACTCAACGAACAGATGTTTAAGCAAAAACGTTGCGCTCATTATCTTTACTAACCGCTAGGACAATCATGATAGCTTGGAAACAGTCTCTGCCAGAGTACAACTGGCTCATTCATCAAATTTGGTACTTGGAAGTGCCAGAGGGTGAAGTCATTGACCCCAAGCCGTACCTTATCCCAAACCCGCGCGCTCATTTACTCTTTACGCCATCAGAGCAAGACTACAGCTACGACACGGGAGACACAAAGCTTACTGGCAAAGGCTGCCATTTATTAACGGCTAACGAACATTTGCTGCTGTTGGAAGATACGGCTCCCATCAAGCGTATTGGTATCACCTTTCGCCCAGAGGGTTTGTATGCCATTGAGTCACGGTTTACTGAGGCATCCCAAGTTGCAGCAATTAACCAATGCGAATGGTTTGATTGGCTCAACACGGCCTTTGATGAGCGCTTTCAACAAGGGTTATGGCAGCTAGAGTTGCAAGATTCACCGCAATGTTTGCTGAACTACATCAAACAACATCTAGATGCGTTAGATATCGAAGCTTGCCGTACCAAACCGTTTTTGGCATCACAAAAAGCGGTGTCGGTGATGGATGCTCAAGCGCTACGTTCACCTGAGTTAGCGATGGATGTTGATGAGATAGCCAAACAATGCGCCTGTTCTCGAAGAACGCTTGAGCGCAGTTTCAAGCAGGTGGTGGGGTTGAGTGTTAAGCAGTATCAACAAATGGCACGTCTGGAGCAGATGATTTTGACCCTCTACAAGCAACAAGAGGCGATTGATTGGGCGAGCTTCTCACAGCAATTTGGTTTCAGTGACCAATCGCATTTGATTCGTACCCTCAAACAGCAGCTAAGAAAAACACCGAGCAAGTACTTGAAAAAGCGCGACTTAACCATCGATATCTATGGCGATTTTGAGTCGTAATACATCGCTAATCAGCCCGAAAGTTGTCGCAAAAATCCAATTTTTCTCTTATTCGCTGGGCTACTATTTTCAGCAGATAACGAGGTAACACATGTCATATCAAAAACTAAAACAAGGCGAAGCCATCCCATTTAACGAATCGTTGACTATCCAACTGATTCAAGGCTCTGATCTACAAGATATTATCGAGATGTTGAACGACGATAAGGTCAATCAGTATCTATTCTTCGCACCTGCTGACAACAGCTTATATGAGGGTTTCTTGGGCCCTATTATCGAAAATACGGCACAAGCGATCAAAGAAGGTGTTTGGCCAGACAGCCCAACGTTCGTGATTCGTGACCAACAAGGTCAGTACATGGGAATGTGTGCGGTGACCGCAGTGATGTTCTTAACTGGCAACTACGAAGTGGGTTATCAGTTACCTACTTGCGCATGGGGCAAAGGCGTTGCGACTCGCGCTTGCCAAATGATGACCGAGATTGGATTTACTGAGCTAAACGCCCATAAAGTCAGTGCCGATTGCTACGCTTCTAATGCTGGTTCTTACAAGACGTTAGAGAAAAATGGTTTTACTCAAGAAGGCCGTCAGAAAGACTACTACAAACTAGAGCAAGGCTTTGACGATAAACTTTACTACGGTATGACCGCAGAACAATTCGCGTCTTTAAATCGCTAATAATTAGCTAACAAAAAAGGCTGTTAACCCACATGTTCGGGGTAACGGCCTTTTCTATATTCAGCGCTAAATGGCTAAGACTTAGTTGCCTTGGTTTTGGCTTTGAAGCTTCTCTTTTGCTTCTTCAACCTTTGAGAAATCCAATCCCAACTCGTCTACGGCTTCTTTAATTAGCGCAGGGTTTTGCATCACTTGCGCCATCAGCATTTGTAGCTTGTCTTGTGGCAAACCTAGTTGGCTGATTGTTGCCATTGCCGCTAGAGGGTTTTGCGTCAGAGTCTGAAAAATCTCGTTGATTTGCTCATCGCTGATGTTGTTCTCTTTTAGCAGCGCAATAATCGGGTTCATCGCATTTCCTTATAATCATTCATTGGATGACACTGAGGTGCAGTGTATCACTCGGTTACCTGTGTTTGTACTAGCTGAATAATTGGGGTAATCACTCAACTTTTCAATACCCCGTTAGTTCCATATAACCAGTCCCAGAATGAGAGCCCTTAATTCGCACTGGACCTTCCCAGTAAGGCACCGAAAGTGGCATTTTCGCGCTCGGGTTGAGTGCCGAAACCGTAAGCTCGATTTGCTGGTTAGGAATCGACACTTGCCACTGGGTTGGATACTTTCGCCCTTGGATTTCTGTTTGCTTGGTCGCCTTTAACTGAATGTCTTTTTGTGGGATAGCGATACCAGAGCCATCTTGCTGCATCAGCCTTGCGCTGGAGTAACCGGCTGCTCCGGTTTTAGAATCCCGCAATTGGAACACCACCAAACTGGTCTCGTCACTCAACCTTAAGGCAAACCAGTCCCAGCCTTGTTGTGAGTCGAGTAAGAATTGCGAGCTCCACTCTCGATCTATCCAACCTTTGCCGGATACTTGATGGGTTTCTCCGTCGATAGTGACCTCACCGGAGACTTCAATAAACGGTTGGCTGTAATAATACGAAGCCACCTGACCATCGGCACTTTTGGTGCTGTACCCTTGCTCGCCTTGCTTTTGATAAGGTGCGCTGCTGGTAAGGGTCAGCGCATAGCCAAACTGTTCGGAGTTCGCCTTCAATGTGGCAGGGAAGAGGTCGTTGGTTGAAGAGGTCCACTGCCAATCATCGAGATAAACTCGAAATGGTGAAGTGTCGACGCCAGCGAGGGATGTTTGATCGCGCGACCATTTTTCATCGGCGTAGTGTTTGTCCGCGGTCGTGACTGCGCTGTGCGCCATGTAGATTTGTTGAGCTTGCCACTCGGTTTTCTTCACGTCATCTTCGTCCGTTGGCGGCGCAGCAGCAAAGCGAAATTGTGTCCATTGAACGCCAAGTGGGTTGCCATCTTCATCAATTACGTTAGCGGTTAAGTACCACCATTCATGACGAAAGTTTGGGTGCGCTTGATGGTCTGCTGGGAAGGTGAGTTCAATCCCTTTTTCTACGGGAGTGAATAGGTTGCTCTCGCTTTGCGTATCTCCGCTTCCCAGCAACGTGCCCATATTTTTTTGTTGGGGGTCTTCACAACCGAACAGGAATAAGCTGCTTATAAGTAGAGTAAGTTTGCTTGCCAATCGAACCATCACAACACCTCGCTTTGCAAACTGGACACGACAGGCTTGCTGACCAATCGCCACAGTGGAATCAAGGTTGCAATCACTGCCACCAAGATGGTGATCGCCGCAATGCTGAGGGCATCACTCCAATTCCACAGATAATTTAAGCTCCAACCAAAAGCGCGTAGGGTGACGATGTCTGTCAGCACATAACCCACCATGGCTCCGAGGGGCAGGGCGATAACCAGAGTAAAACTGACCAAAGCAACGATCTGTCCGACCACCATGGTCATTAATTTGCGACGACTAACACCAAGTGCGTACAGCCTTGCAATGGCGGCTTTGCGCGCGTCGAGCAACATAAAACAAGCACTGAACAAGCCAATCACCGCGACCATCAACGTCACGCCGTTGAGCGCACGCGTAATGGCGAAGGTCTGCGAGAATATATCCAACGCGATGGATTTGATTTGCGCCTGATCGTAGAGCTGACTTGGATGCAGATTCAATTGCTCGCGCAGTTGCTCGTAGACGATTTGTGGGTCACCCGAGACTTTAATGCCGAGGCTTGTTGGCAGGTCGGTAAACCCGCTCTCTTGCCATAACTTTGGTGCTAATAAGACTTCACCGTTGGGTGAGCCGTAATCATGGAATACCGCGCCCACAAGTAGGTTCTTATTTGGAACGGCATCAAGCGTGAGCTCGCTACCCAGTGATAAACCCAGTTTGACCGCGGTTGGCTCACTGATAGCGACTAACTCACCTTGGTAAAAGCGCGGCCAGAAGTTCTCCAAATGCGATTTGAACACCATGGTTTGCTCTAAGGTGTCTTTGTCTTTGGTGCCAAGCAAAATCGGTAAGCCTTGCAGATTATCGTCGACGTAGTATTGCTTGTAGACGGTCTCAACCTTGTCGAACTGCCCTAATGTTCGCTCTACATCAGCGATTTCTCCTTGGGCAGGGCTGACGTAAATGTCGGCGTGTAGCCTTTGTTCTAACCACTGTTTTAGGGTGGATTCAAAGCTGCCAACTAGCGTGTTCATCCCCATATTGGCAGTAACGGCGAGTAGCAGCGCCATCATGGCGAGAGAAAGCGGAGAAATCAGCTCGCGCAGCTCAGCAAACAGATACTGCATCAAACCGGAATTGGTGCGCTTTTCACACCAATTGGCTAACACGCTGAGTGTTTTGGGTAGGTACAAAGGAATCGACACCACAAGCACGCCGAGCCACGCCATGGTGAAGCGGTGATGCTCACTCAGCCATAACCCTGCGAGTGCGAGAGTCGTCAACGCAGCACCTATCACGAACAATTGGTTTTCGTTAGAAGCTTCAGGTGCTTGATAAAATCCGCCATGAGAGGAGAGCGGCTGGCGCACTCGCTGTTTAAAGTGCTGCCAACACGCCAACAGGGTGGCGGCTAACGTGAGCAGCAGGGCTTGCGCCCACCATTGCCACTGCCAAGTGCCGGGCAGCAGTGTCGCGCCATAAAGTTGTTCTAATGTCAGCGCCACGGTCGGGTGCAACCAATGGCTAAGCTGCATGCCCAAGACAAAACCGAGGGAAGCACCGATGGTAACGAGAATAGTGAGTTCAACTAACAGCGCAGAGAACACAATGCTCGGCGCAACACCCGCTTGTTGAATTTGCACTAACAGCCGATTGCGTTTCAGCAAGCTGTACTTTACGCCGTTGTAAGCGATGAACAGCCCGAATAAAAACGCGAGTAAGCTCATTGCGGTGAGGTTGAGGTGAAAGCTGTCGGTCAGCGAACCAAGGTCTGTACTTTGGTTATTGGAAATCCATTGCCCTTGATCGCTAATCAGCTTCTGCCAATTTGCCTGCGTGTCTTTATCCCCTTTATCACCCGAATGGAAAACTGCAATGTAACTGAGCTGCCCTTGTTTATTGAGCAGTTGCTGGGCAAAGCCAATGTCCATCAACATTCGGCTACCTAACTGCCATTCGTCTGGTAGCACCACCACTTGGGTTGGAATGTCATCCAGAGTTAGGGTTTCTACTTCCCCTAAGTTTTGATGTTGAGATTGGCTCATCATCACGATCGGCTTACCGGCCAAAAGCTCAGGTAAAGGTAAAGCACTGTCGAACAAAGACACGTTTTGTTGGTTTTCTGACGAATAGCGCGAACGTGAGGAAATTGCGGCAATCAACTCACTACCTTGCACTGACCAGCGACGCCCTTGTTCGTCTCTCACTCGCCCTTCGATTACAGGTAGTGCTGCACTGAGCCCGTTTTGTCTAAGGGTGAAATAAAGAGACTCGGGCAGATAGTTTTGCCCTGCTGGTGGAATAATTAAGTTCTGAGCTTGTGCGCTAAGCTGCTCGGTAGATTCCGCATAACTTCGTTTGGCATTGAGGTTGATGGCTTGCACCGCAACGAATAAGGTCACAGCCAACACGATACCGATCAGAATCGCGGCGGCTTGCAGTGGCGCCTGCCGATAGTGCGCTGCAAACAGATTCAGGGCGAGTCGAGTATGAGTGAATCTGTTGTTTGATGGCTTAGTTTGCTTCATGGTGAAGCTCATGTTTGTTTACTTGATGGCTGTTCTGTAGCTGACTGTTATCCAATCGCAGCCGTGTTTTCATAAACTCAGCGCATTCAGGGCTGTGGGTGACTAACAGCACTGCCGTATTGCCTTGGGTGGTGATTTCACTGAGTAGCTTCATCACTTCTAACCCCGCTTTTTGGTCGAGGTTACCTGTGGGTTCATCAGCAAGTAGCAGTTTAGGTTTGTGTGCTAAGGCGCGCGCAATAGCGACTCGTTGTTGTTGACCACCGGAAAGGGCAGAAACATGTCTATCGAGCAGTTGGCTGATGCTCAGAGTCTCGACCAAATAATCGCACCAGTCGTTCCATTTCTGTTGATTCAAATGCAGAGGGAAGGCGATGTTTTGCTGCACGTTGAGTGGCGTTAATAGGTTGAATTGCTGGAAGATAACACCGAGTTTTTGGTGTCGAAATCGGCTCCATTGTGGGTCTTTCCAAGCCGCTGTGTTATCACCATCTAACCACAACTCGCCGTCGGAAAGTGGCTCAAAGCCAGCGATGACATTGAGTAAAGTACTTTTGCCGCTGCCACTTGCGCCTGTCAGCGCAACACTCGCTCCTGTGTTCAACGTGAAGTCGACGCCTTCCAACACGCGATGTGTCTCTTTACCATCAACAAAGCTTTTGCTGGCGTGTTTGAGTGTGACAAGTGGGCTTTCCATTTCCTCTCCCTGTATTAAAAAGGTGTCGTTTCTTTTGGCAATCGCTATTGCAGTTCGTTCTTTAGAAACTTTAGACAACAATCAGATAAAAACAGCGATTTACATCGATTTCTTAATAACTTGTACTGAAAAGAAGAGGGAAGAGATTAAATGAGGAAGGGATATGACAGGCATTAAAAAAGCCCGAGTCAAACTCGAGCTTTCAAATACATTCAGCGTGGTCAGCTTACACGTAGTACGCTTCAACTTCGCCTTTAAGCTTGATTAGCATTGGGTTACCGAAACGGTCTTTTGCTTTAGGAGAAGCAATTTTTACCCAACCTTCGCTGATGCAGTATTCTTCTACGTCAGTACGCTCTTGGCCGTTGATACGAATACCGATTTGGTGCTCGAAGCATTCTTTGATGAAGAATGGGCTACGTGGGTTACCCGCTAGGCGATCTGGTAGAGCTGGTTTAGCTGTGTCTGTCATTTTGTGTGACCTAAATTCCGTAAAAAGTGCGCTATTGTAGTCAGTGCACTGTGTGTGTTCAAGATATGTTGAGAGTCGATGCGTTGTTTAACTTTCAAGTAACTCCTACAACCCCTTTAAATACTGCGCGTTGGCTGTTGGTTGAATCATGGCATTCAGCGTTTGGACGGTTTGTTCGCTGTGTTCTTCAAGTAGAGCTAAGAACGCGTCAATCAACTCAGGTTTGCTTGCTGAGACTTTCGTTTCGGTCTGGATATCACGCAGATCGATCAACACATCGGTAAACAATTGCGGCAGATCGTGCAGCACTTGCAGGTTTAAGATGTTGTGCTCGCTGTAGATTGAATTGTGGCTGCCTTTTTGTTTTTGCACCAAGTAAGGATTGTCTTTTAAGTTGATGATAGACGTGCGTTTATCACAGCGTTTCAAACAACTTTTGTTGACCTTCACCTTACGGCATCCTTCGGTTTGTTGAAACAAACATTGGCGGCTCGTGAGTAGAGTGTTCGGGTGATAAATGCTGTAGAAGCTGCGCATGTTTTTCGGACGCTTTATGTGACGCACCTGCTTCATATTCAGCTCGTTAGAAACAAACGCGCCACTTGCCGCGAACTCGTCTTGAAGGCATTTAAACGCGTATGAGTTCACCGTGTTCAGTTGTGGGCCTGCCACCCAGCCTAAGCCGAGCTCTTTTGCGATCATGCCGACACCTGAGTTGTTGGTGATCAACAACTCAGGTTGGATGGTTTCCAAAAATACGCGCGCGGCGTGGTAGTCTTCGCCAATCAAAATGGCTGGGAACCAAGGTTTGAGCATTGGGTTGGCTTGGAACAATTCAATCATCGCGCTCAGTTCACCAGACAATCCCATTGGCAATTGATAGTAAACATCAACGTCGTGGTATTCGCACAGCATGGCTTCTTGTGCTGACGAGATCAGAACCGATAATTTTGGCGCACCTTGGCGAGGTTCTGGTTGAGGTAACGTTGGCAGAGTTGGCACATCAATCGACCCTTTCAAGCTGCTGCCGGATACTTGTGTTGAAGTGACATCGAACGACTTAGTTTGCTCTGCCACTTTCTCAATGATCGCGGTTTTGTCATCGTAGAGTTTCTTTTTCACCGCTTGTACATCATCAGCAGACTGGCATTGGTAAACCTTCGAAAAATGCTTTACAGCATGGTCGCGCGGGTTGTCGATGTACATCGCCTTGCCGAAATCACCTTGCAAAAATGCGTTGGAGAAATCACGGTTGAACACCGTGTATAACTCTGTGGTGTCTTCAGAGAGTTCCAAACCCTCGCACAAGCGATCGATTTGCTGGCGCCAATTGTCGACCACGGTATAGACGTAGTGCGATTTCTTGATTCGCCCTTCCACTTTTAATGAATACACGCCAGCATCGGCAAGCGCTTCCAAGTCCCCAAAGGCGGAGTTGTCTTTCATATTGAGTGGGTAGTTGTTGCCTGTTTTGGTCGTTTCGTACTGTTCGCGACAAGGTTGGCTACAGCGTCCACGGTTACCTGATGCGCCATTGCGAGCGGAACTGATGTAGCAAATTCCGGAGAATCCGATGCAGTATGAGCCGTGGACAAACACTTCCATCATTACGTTGTGCTCGCGACCAAATTGCGCCAGATGTTTTATCTCACTGATGTTAAGTTCGCGAGATAAGTTTACTCGGCTTGCGGTGAGCTGGTTGAGAAAGAGGATTTGGCCTTCGTTATGCGTGTTCAGTTGCGTTGAAGCGTGCACATCCAAATCGGGAAAGTGATGTTTGAGAATGTAGGCCAGACCGAGATCTTGTACGATCACGCCATCGATTTTGGTGGTGTTCAGTTGGCTGAGCAAGCGAACAATCGCTGGAATTTCACTTTCTAAAATCAGCACATTCAACGTTAGGAAAATCTTACAGCTGTGCTGATGGGCCAACGTTAACACGCCATTTAAGTTATCTAAGGTGAGGTTGGTCGCTCGGTTACGAGCATTGAAGCGGTCGAGCCCACAGTAAATTGCATCGGCGCCAGCGGCAATGGCGGCTTTGATGGAATCTAAATCACCACCGGGTGCTAATAACTCAAATTGATCGCGTGTCACTACTTTTCTCTTTCTTACTAAAATAGGCTGCAAATGTTACGTATTTCACGCTTTTGATGCTCGGCTAGTTAATGCTTTATTAATCTGAATCAATTTATCCGTGTTACACGGTCGACTCTTGAGTGGGTAGAGTGCAATTCGCCATAGCGGAATCTGACTTCTATAGTTTTCCTACACTTGGTTTTTCTATATTTAGTTTTCTACTCAGAGAGAGGAAGGGACGACAAATGAAAAAAGTAACCATCGGGTTGGTAGTGGCGTTGACGTCATTGAGTGCGTTAGCTGGTGAGGGTGTGGTAACCGTTGCGAGCACGCATTCAGCAAAAGATACGGCGGATAAATTTGTCGCTATCGCGCAAGAAAAAGGATTGAACGTCTTTGCGCACATTAACCATCAAGAGAACGCCGTGAAAGTCGATATGACGTTGCGACCAACTGAAGTTATCGTGTTTGGGAACCCTAAAGTGGGCACACCACTGATGATCTGTGCGCAGGAAGTGGCGCTAGATTTACCCCAAAAAGTGTTGGTGTATGAAGATGATGAAGGCAAAACGTGGTTAGCTTATAACGATCCTATGTATTTAAAGCAGCGCCATCATATTGAAGGCTGTGACGAGGTATTGAACAAAATCAGCGGCGTGCTGGGCAATTTAACCCACGCGGCGGCGAAGTAGGGCTGGTTATTGGCTTCGCTTTTTTACCTCCGAAAACGAAAAAGCCAACCTCACAAGGAGGTTGGCAAATCTTACCTAGACTGGGGGTAGATAAGATCAGGAGGTGGCGAGTACGCTGTGCACTTCTGACTTAATTGAGTCAGACTGCGTACCGAAAATCGCTTGTAAACTGTCGCCAATCACTAATACATCTCGCGCGCCAAGTGCTTTTAGCTTAGCAACATCAACGTTAGCAATGTTTTTCACCGATACGCGCAGACGAGTGATACACGCATCGACTGACTTGATATTGGCTTTGCCGCCCAATGCCGCTACTACATCCACCGCGATTTCATCAGGCTGTCCGGCAATCTTCACTTCTGCAGTGTCGGTTTCGCGACCCGGCGTTTTTAGATCCAACTTCACAATTAGGAAGCGGAACAAACCGTAGTACAGCGTCGCCCAGATTGGACCGATGATGATGAACATCCACGCGTTGGTCGACATTGGGTAGTAAAGGAAGAACTGGATCGCGCCGTGCGCAAAGTCCGTACTGTGTTTGATTTCCAAAAACGCGGTGATCGCAAACGCAATACCGGTAAGGAAAATATGGATCACGTACAGCACTGGCGCGACGAATAGGAAAGTAAATTCGATTGGCTCAGTGATACCAGTTAACCACGAGGTCAACGCCGCAGACATCATCAAACCGCCGACGATTTTCTTGCGCTCTGGAGACGCGCAGTGGTAAATCGCCAGTGCCGCTGCTGGGAGCGCCCACATGGAGTACATAAAGCCACCAGACAGATAACCTGCGGTTTTATCGCCCGCGAAGAAGCGAGTGAGCTCACCAGTAAACTCTTTGCCGGTTTCTGGGTCTACATAGCTGCCAACTTCGAAGAAGAACGGCGCATTCCAGATGTGGTGCAAACCAACAGGGAGTAATGAACGTTCGCCCGCGCCGTAAACCGCCCACGCAAGTACAGGGTTTTGGTACGCTGCCCAATGAGAGAATGCATCAAGAAGTTGTCCGACAGGTGGCCATGCAAACGCGAGAATCGCACCAACGACGATCGCCGATAAACCGGTGACAATGGGCACAAATCGCTTACCCGCGAAGAAGCCCAAATACTCCGGCAGTTTGATATTGTAGAAGCGGTTGTACATGATTGCCGCGACCGCACCGATAAAGATGCCGCCAAACACCCCGGTTTGCAGCGTCTCAACGCCCATGATGGTAGCATCAGTTTCTAAGCCGCGCAGACCTGTCACAATACCGAGCGATGCGTTCATAATAATTAGGCCAACTAAGCCTGCGAGCGCAGCGGCACCGTCATTGCCTTTTGACAACCCGAGCGCCACACCGACCGCAAACATCAACTGCATGTTGCCGAACATGCCTTCACCGGCGGCGAGCATCACTTTGTTGACCGTGTCTGGAATAAACGCAAACCCCGCGTTACCAATACCCAGCATCAAGCCAGCCACCGGTAACACCGCCACAGGCAGCATCAACGACCGCCCTATTTTTTGTAGTTGTCCAAATATACTTGCAAACATGGTTTCCTCCTGACGAATGCCAGTGTTGTAGGACCTGATTCCTTCAGGTCATGTTGTTTCACGTAAGGTCAGGATGATCATAGCGAGCAAGGCGGCGCCTAAGGTTACAAAAGGCAATCAGTTTGTAAGTGGCCGCTTACAAATCTCTTACACCGAGAAGTAAAATTGCAATCGGCTCGATTGTGAATGTGCGTTTAAGAATGCATCATATTGGCCAGCGCCAAACTCAGGGGCAGGCACAGGGACGGACACAGGGAAAGTAGGATGGAAAACAAGCAGATACTGGTCGTCGATGACAACCTCGACCTTCGCGAAGCATTGTCAGATTACCTTGGTCGCGCAGGGTTTGAAGTGCTTTGCGCAGAAAACGGCGGCGTGATGTGGCAACTGCTCAACGATCACCATCCTGATTTGATCATCCTCGATATTATGATGCCCGGTGAAGACGGTTTTACCCTGTGCCAGAAACTGCGCAAAAACTCCGATATCCCGATCATCATGCTGACCGCCGTCACTGAAGAAGCCGACCGAGTCGCAGGGCTAGAAATGGGCGCCGATGACTACATCACCAAATCATTCAGTCCGCGTGAACTGCTCGCGCGCATCAAAACCATTCTGAGACGCAGCCAATCGACCGCCAATAGCAAACTGACGCGTAAAGTGCGTTTTGACGATTGGTTATTAGATACCGTAACCCGGCAACTGACCCACGTTGCTAGCCGCGAGGTTAAGCAACTGAGTGGCGCGGATTTGTCGCTGCTCGGTTTATTCGTCAACCACGCGCAATCCATATTGTCTCGCGATGACATTGCGCGCGAGATCTGGGGACGCGATGCAGACCCGTTTGAACGCGGCATTGACGTGCAGATCAGCCGCTTGCGTCATCACCTTGAAGATAAAGACCGTTCGCTGATCCTAACGGTGCGCAACAAAGGCTACATGCTGACCACGGACGTGCATTATGAGAATTAAACGCTGGACGGGATCACTGGTCGTTCGCACCAGTGTGTTCTTGTTGCTGGTGATCATTCTGGCGCAGGTATTATCCGGGATTATCTGGTATCAACACGCCAGCGAACGCGATAAAGAAGGCCTGACCACGACAGTCAAAAGCTTAGCATTGAGCGCTTCTTCTACCATCGCCTTCTTTCAAACCCTCCCTTCGGAATATCGCCACTTGGTGCTCAATCAACTACGCAACATGGGTGGTACGCGCTTTTTCGTCTCACTCAACAATCACCAGATTGACGTCGACCCACTGCCAGAGAGCGAGCGCAAAACGTTGGTCATCAACCAAGTTCGCGAGGTATTAGAAAGCGAGCTGAGCGGCATTCCTAATATCGAGGTGGAGTTCACCCAGCGCGACAAACTCAAAGTGTTCAACAACGAGCTACCTATCGACGAACTGCCGCTATTGTGGGCGCATTATTCGCTTTCGTTTGGTGACCTCAATCCGCCTATTCTGGTGATGCAAGTCGAAGTCGCACAGAACGAATGGTTTTATCTCGCGGCGGTGCTACCCGCGCCTTACATCAACCTAGAGACTAACTATTTTGAGCTGCGCCAATGGCTGACGCTATTGCTGTCCGCACTAATGCTCTTGCTGTGTACCTGGTTTATCGTTCGCAAAGAAATTCAACCCATTCGAGAGCTGGCAAAAGCCGCAACCCTGATGTCGAGCCGATTAGACGTGCCCGAAGTCTCTGAGCGAGGCAGCAACGAACTGAAAGCAGCGGTACGTGCGTTTAACAAAATGAATCGACGCATCGACAGCCACATTAAAGACCGCGAGATGCTGTTCAGTGCCATCTCCCACGATCTGAAAACGCCAATAGCCTGCCTAAAACTACGGGCGGAAATGCTGGATGACGACGCCGACCGAGAACGCTTTATCCGCCTGAGTAACGACCTAGATTTGATGGTCAAAGGCGCATTGCAATGCATTAAAGAGACCGATATCCACGAGGAAATCGAGCCGATCAATTTCACCCAACTGATTCAGCACATTTCCGCCAATATCGCCGATGCGCCGGACACAATTCGCATCCACGGTGAAATCCGCACCCACTTTGCTGGTAAACCGTTAGCGATTAAGCGCTGCATTCAGAATCTGGTCGATAACGCGCTCAAATACGGCCATCAAGCGGACATTACGCTGAGTGAAAGCCCAGAGTCGATCCAGATTGAAATTGAAGATCACGGTGACGGTGTTGACGATTTATTACTTGAAAAGCTCTGCCAGCCATACTTCCGCGCTAGCAACGATAAAGAAGGCAGCGGGCTGGGGTTAACCATTTCACAGAGTATTGCAAAGGCTCATGGCGGCAACTTGTTGCTGAGCCATTCTCAGTTTGGCGGCCTCTGCGCCACACTGACTTTCCCGAGAGACTGACTATGAACAAACTGGCATTCTTGTTCCCACTGTTGCTCGCCCCTTGCGTCGCTCGCGCTGAGTCGCCACAAGGGGTAGAGTTTTTACATTGGTGGACTTCTGACGGCGAGCAGCAAGCGCTGCAAACACTTAAAGCTCAGCTAAAACAGCACGATATAGAGCTGCTGCAAAGCCCGGTGTTAGGCGGTGGTGGAGACAGTGCGATGACGGTACTGCAAGCTCGCGCGCTGGCGGGCAATCCACCAAGCTTCGCGCAAATCGAAGGGCCAAGTATTAAAGCATGGGATGCCATCGGTATTTTGCACAACGTCAACGCAGTTGCCGATGAGCAGCGCTGGGACGAGGTGCTCTACCCGCTATCTATCGAAATCAATAAAACACAAAACGGCTACATCGCCCTGCCACTTACGCTGCACCGTTTGAACTGGCTGTGGGTCAACCACAAGCTGCTTAAACAACTGAATCTATCCGCGCCGAAAAACTGGCAAGATATGTTCGCCGCCATGGAGCTTGCGAAGCAAAATGGCATTGTACCGATCGCGGTCGGTGAGCAGCCGTGGCAAGTCGCCCAACTTTTCGAGAACTTAGTGATCTCCACTGGCGGCGTTGAGTTCTACACCAATGCGATGGTCAAACTAGAACGCGACAGCATCGACAGCGACACCCTGCGCCAAGCGTTGACGCAATTTCGTCGCCTCAGTTTGTTGATCGACAACCAATTACCCGACAGTAAGTGGGATACCGCTACCCAAGCGTTAGCCGACGGTCAAGCACTGTTTCAAATCGGCGGTGATTGGATATTAGGTGAGCTGCTCGTCAATCAAGTCTCGGTTCCGCAAGAGGTCGGCTGTTACCCAACGCCGGACAGCGATGGTGTATTCCTCTACAACATGGACAGCTTGGTGTTTATGTCGAGCAAGTCGTTTTCTGCCGAGGCGGCTCAGCAAACCGCAAGCGCGCTGGCAGACGTCGAGTTTCAAGCTAAGTTCAATAAGGTAAAAGGCTCGATTCCGGTGCGTACCGATATCGACATCAGCGATTTTAATCCGTGTCAGGTCCAGTCATATCAAGACTTTCACTACGGCGTTAAACACAACCTCGCTGTGCCGAGTATGATTGATTCAATGGCGGTCAATCCGGTTGCTCAGCAAGCGATAAACTCGGAAATCTTCCGTTTTTACCGCAATCCCAAGATGGAACCCGACGAGCTGATAAAACGCATTATTGCTATTTCGCAAAGCGGTTAATGGCAATTAATTTGTGCCGAGTGGAATAAAAAAGCCCCAATGATTGGGGCTGAGTAAAGCGAAGTATGCCGTTTAAAAATAGTGGAAGATCGGCGGTTCATGCATCAAGAAGTTTTGATGGGAGATGTTCCACGCATAGGCGCCCGCTAAGGTAAACACAACGTAATCACCAATATCGACGTGGGCGACGTGTTGATTGCGTGCCAGCACATCTTTGGGCGTACAAAGCTGGCCGACAAAGGTCGCTTGTGCATGCTGAATTGGATGAGAAATCTCATGGTGTTGCTCGCTTTTCAGGATGACGAATGGATGATCATGGCTCTGCGCCGCTGGCGTGCGGAAGTGGTGAGTTCCTCCGCGCGCGATGACAAAGTTTTCGCCAAGATTTTGCTTAATATCCAGTACTTCCATCACGTAATAACCGCATGCCGCCGTGATGAAACGTCCGCATTCAAAACGCAGTGTCCAGTCTTGCACTTGCTCTTTGGCGATGAGGAATTCCAACTTGTCGCAAAACTCCATCCACGGAAAGTGTTGCTCAGGGTTTTGGTAGTTAATCCCCATGCCGCCGCCCAAGTTGATCATCAGCTCACTGAGTTCGAACTCCTGCTGCCACGTTTTCACGACTTGGAAATAGCGCTGCATTAACGCTAAGTGACGTTCAACATCGAGCTGATGCGACATCAAGTGAAAATGGAAGCCTTTGAGTGACACTTGCGGGAAATCGCGCAGCAACATCAAAGCATTACTCAGCTCGGACTCGTCCAAGCCAAATGGAGTCGGCTTGCCACCCATCGCCAACTTGCTGAGCGTGATGTCGCCAATATCGATGTTCATACGCAAAAAGATCGAAGCAGGGCGGTTGAGGCGCTCGGATAGTGCTCCAATGCGTTGTAGCTCGGTGAGGCTTTCGACATGAATTGCATCAACATCAAGCTCAATCGCTTGTTGCAATTCACTTAGCATTTTTCCGGGGCCACCGAAGATCAATGGCTTATCGAGTTGTTGCTGGTGGAGGTGTGTCAACTCCCCGCCAGATGCCGCTTCAAAACCATCGACATACGGCGCGAGCGTTTTAAGAATCGGGCCCGATGGATTGGCTTTGGCTGCGTAAAATAGCTCGACATTTCTCGGCAAAACGTGACGCAGTTGTTTGATGTGTTCTTCTAAGGCGCTTAGGTCATACACGTATGCGCACAAGGGTTGACTTTGCTGCTGTGCGAGTGTGTGAACTTGTTGGCTAACGCGTGTCGGTAGAGAGAGGGAATTAGACATGTTGCGCTCCTTTTTCGTGTTGCTGCCAAGGCGTGGCGACTTGGGTATAGCCCGACTCCTTATCGGCTTTTTGCATCAAACGCGTGGTGAAATTATTTTTGCTCGGGAAGTGACCGCCATTCAGCAACGCTTCTAGTTCCGGCTGTTTTCCATTCACTGATTGCCAACGCACAATGGCACTTTGCACCGCATTCCATAGCGTTTGCTCTAGTGGCTCATCACCTTCTGCGATGAAGAAAATCGCTTCGCTGATGTTGTTGATAAAGGTGCAGTATCCGATGCGATTCCAGCCTTGTTCGCGACTGTAGTAAACCGATTGTCGCGCGCGTTCAGACAAATCAGTTAATGTTTCTGCTGGCCAGAACTCTGGCAGTAATTTAGTGCCTTCCAAATCACGAATCCAAACACAACACGGCATCTCTTGCTCAAAGCCAATCAAGGTGTTTTGCAAATGCGGCTCAAACGCCACCCCGTGTTTGAAGTAGTAATTAAACACGCCCGGAATTAGGCAATGCAAATAGCGCTCAAGCCACAGTGTCGCGATGTCGGAATAGCGATTTTGCGTAGTACGCGCTTTGTTTTTAAGGCGTTGAGCAATGCAACTGTTGCCGTTTTTGTCGTAAGCAAACAGAGCGCCAGCGAGGGTTGGTTTTAAGATATCGACTTCGCTCAGCGAGAAATTTTCGCGATACAAAATCCCAAACGATTCGCGCGCTTTGGTGTTGTCATCCCAATTACGCTCAGCGACACTTTCTAGATTCAATGTGGTGGCGTAAGGCTCTGTCATCACTTTAAATACGGGGTTGTGCAGCTGTTCGTTTTCTCGAATTGGTTTGAGAATCGACGTGAGCTGCACGGCGCTGTCGAGTTCGTACCACGCGTTTTTGCGCACGCAATTGGTTAATCGTACGTTGATGGAGAATTTCGCAAACCAATCCATATCTGGGTGGTAGAGGGTACGAACTGAAGAGGTCGGCTGCATCTTTTCACCACCTAAACTCAGTGGCGTGATCATGCCTTGTTCAATGGCACGCTTCACGCTTGGGTTGCTCAAAATGGTGTAGCTTTCCCAAGGATGACAAGGGTAGAGGGTCTTCCCATTGCTGGTGGCGTGTTGTGGCGCGAGCTGTTGTAGCATGTGCTGAGCAGGGTTAGCTTCTCCGTCGGAACTCAGCACATCAAGTAAGGACGTATCCACTTCAAACCAGTACAGCGGGACTTGCGCGCCGACTTCTGGAGAAAACGCCAAGAGATCATCCATGGTGACGCCCGAACGACTTTTTGGGGTCGGATGGAAAGTATGCCCCCAAATCAGAGACTGTTCCGAAGCGATAAACTCGTTGTGATGCGATTTGGGCGCGACGTTGAGAAACTGCTCGGTAACCAGCACGCTATTTTCCAGTTGTTCGATCAGCTCATGGTTAAATGGGATCGCCAATACCTGCTTGAGATAGTTAAGCAAAAGCGTAAGAGTTTGCGTGGCATCCAATTTCGCCCAACCAGATCCCGGCATTTTCGCCCACGGCAGTTCTGCCAATTTGATTTTGCCCAGTTTGCTCGCGTAGTGAATCGGCAAAACCAGCACGCCATTTTGTTGAGAAAGATGAACGGCTACCTGCTGCTTGGCGGAATAGTTGCGTTTTAACGTTTGGGGTAGCGATGTTGATTGGTAGTGCCATTCCACTTGTTGATTCGGCAGTGCAAATTCACGTAAGTAACAATTAAGAACACCCATTATCGTGTTGAGTTGGGCTTTCTCACGATTGAGCTGCACCTCATGCGCGCGCAACTCGCTAGTCTGAGAGGATTGAGTTTGTAACATGTTGATTTCCAAATTTTGAATGGAGAACCAGCGCGATCAAGGTGATTACGCTGACTATCGCAGAAAGTAGGAAAGGAACCTCAAGTAGCCCCAAGCTAGAAATGAAAGAAGCGCAAAATCCCGCTGCCACGCCACCCCATTTGGACATGGCATCAAAGCGAGAAAATACTTTGCCACTGAGTTTGCGATCCAGATTGCTCGCAAGATGCTGATGCAATCCGTGATAACAACACACCATCGCGATGCCGAAGATAATTCTCGCAGCAATGAGTGCGGTTTCGGACGCAATCAAATGCAAGGCAGAGCTCACGGCAAGCAATGCAAACCCAAGCCACAACGTGCGCAGCGGTTGATGGCGATTCAACCCATCTGACAACACGTGAATTTTTCCTGCCAGCAACAGATAGACGCCATGCGGCAGTGCGTACAAAAAACCGATCCATGCGTGGTTAGTGATGCCATATTGCTGCACAAACGGCGAGAAGTAAGGAAAGGTCACCACCATAGAAAACGCAAACCCGAATTGAGCAAAGAAGATCCAACGAATGGCATGCATTGCGTTTTTCTGTGCAACCGGTTTTTCTTGCTGAGGTTCTGAGTTTGGCTTTTCGAGGTTTTGGTCGGCGGGTTTATCCGCTGGCAGTGTTAGCGTGATGCCCATAGCAATTAAAGGCAAAACGCATAACCACAGGTACGCGTTGAGCGGGTTGGTCTCTGACAAGCTCCAGCCGAGCCCAATGGGCGCAACGATCAGCGCCAAGCGAGCAGATAGTTGGGTTTTATTGAGTGACTTGCCGAGTGTTTTGGCTTCTTTAATTTGACTAGATAAGTAGCTGTTCGAGGCGGCCATGGTGCCGCCAAAGGTTCCTTGAACAATAAGACCAAACACAAACATGGCGAGGTTGTCTGCCAAGCCGCACAGCGCAAACCCTGCTGCAAGGCCAAGTTGCGCACGCAAGAGTGAGAGGCGGCGACCGTAGCGATCGGCAAAGTTGCCCCAAAATCGCGCCGCCAACGCAGTACAAAACGTAGGTAGGATAAACAATACCCCTGCCCAGTCCGCATCAATGCTTGCGCCTAACGTTGGCAACACGACGGGTAGAAATAGCGGCATACCTAACGCGGCAAACGCAGCGATAAAGTGGCACAACAACACACTGTAGATGAGTTTGGTCATAATCGTTTAACGTACGCTTTTTTTGATGGCTTCTAAGTAGGCGCGTTGCGCTTCTTCGTTAGAAAGCAGCAAGAAGTTCGGAGCCGACAAACCATAGAACTTATTGATGTCACTCGCGCCGGAGGCTTCTTTCGAGAGCAAACTGCCAGAGCTCAACAAGTACTTGGCGTACAAATCAGGCGCCTCTTGCAGTAACTCGCGTGCCAGTTTTGTCTCTAACCCTTCGCCTTCCAATCGGTTGAGTTGCTCTGCAATGCTTTTGGCCACGATGGCGTAAAGCGATGCTGAAGAGGCAATGCCCTTCGCTGCCATAGATTCTACAATCGCTGCGATATCCAGTTGCAGTGTGATGGTGGTAAACATCTGACCGAGCGCCAATTCATTGTCGACTTTGATGCGTTGGTCGAGCAGTTCATCGCAATCCACTGGAAGTAGTTTTGCGCCGTGTTTTTGGGCTGCATGCTCTGTTGCAAAGTGGAAGCGCTCTGGCCAAATTCGCGCCGCGTCGTTGTCTTTCATCGCGAGCGTCATTTTGCCCTGTTGATCAAATGCAATGATGGCGTTTTGCTGGTTGGACTCCAATGCGATGCCATAACGAAGCCACAAGGTGAGGTGCACTTGGAATAATAGATCGACGTAATCTTGGAACCACGCCAGCGTATCTTGTTGATAGTAATGTTCTGCCAAATGTTCTAAGAACAAGCGGTCGTCAGGCATTGGGCTTGCTAGTGCTGCAACCGGAACTAACGCTTTGTCTTCGCAATGAGTAAGTGGGTACTCACGTACGATGTACGCGAAGGTTTTATCCTCGCCGATGTGTCCACCGTGTTTTTCGTTGCAATGGAACAAGCGACTGTTTAAATCGGCGTCCGTTTGTTCAAGGTGGCTGAGTAGGCGTTCAAACCAGTGGCCGTCATACAGTGTTGAAGGCTTGATTAAGCGAATATTTTTCGTGCCTAGCGATCGCATGATCAGCGGAACCTTGATGTGAATGTGCGGTGCCTCGTTGACGACCACAGTACGAACGGAAAGCGTCGGCGTCACGTCTAGATACGTTAAAGGCGCTTCTATCACACCTTCGGGTAAGGCTTCTAAAGATCGCAGGGTGAGCGGATGTGCAGGGAACAGAACGTGGCTCAGTGCAAAATCAGCAGGAAGCCCCACTTGCTCCATGGTTGGCCAGCAATCAGGTTGTCCGCTGGTTAATGTTACCAGTGATTTTTCAATCGCAATCCAATGCAGAGCAAAGCTTGGTGCAAACTCGGGCGCGTACTTAGCAAGGTCTTCATCGCTCAGACCAAACTTCGCCCGCGCAGTTGGATAGTACGGATGGTCAAGGTAAGAAGCGATCTGGTCGGCTAGCAGCAGTTTTTGATGCCAAGAACCAAGCTCGGATATTGGTTGAGAAATGTGGTCTGCATGATGATGAAACGCTTGGTCACACAGCGCTTTGTGTTTCTCTGCACATTCCAGTTCTTGAAGGTATCCCGCCAGCAACTCGTGAGAGCTCTCGTGCGCCAGTGTCGTTAGTAGCGCAATCCACTCTTTGTAATGCTGTTGATGCTCGACTTGGCCATTTTTCTCCACCCACCAACCTGGTGGTGTTTCGTCATTGGCGTGACCGTAGCGCCAGTGCTGCATGTAATACGTTGGCGCAACAGGTAAATACAACGTGAAATCAGAGTTGGCAAATATCAGCCAGACTTGCTCGTCTTGAGGAACAATTACCCCTTTTGGCGCGTCTCTACTGAACTTGGCCTTCGACAAAATGCCAAACATGTCTTCGCGCAAGCAAGTGTCGATCAATCGTTGCGTTAGATACAAAGCGTTGTCATTCATGCTGCCACCTCACGAGTCGGAGCGAGATCGAAATTGCTAAGCGCGTTCTGCAGCGCTTGGTCGAGGTTTCGCCCTGATGGTGAGACAATCGAAATTCGGGCGAGATAATCCTTATTGGAATAACTCTGTTGGAAGTGTTCTCCAGCGGTTTTTAGTACCTGTTGCTGGGTGATGATATCGTCATCGTGTTGGATGAACGACGTCGAACCTCCGTCAATCACACCACTGTGTTCCGCAACTACGTAGTGCACGTGCGCTGACCCATGAATTTGGTAATCGCCGTCCAATCTTCGACCCAGATGCAGACCCAAAATCGTGCTAAACCAACCGAAGGGAGCGAGATTGTTGAGCAAGAATTCGCGGCCATCTCCAATACTGCGGTAGTTAATTTCCACCAGAACCGGGCCATTTTCCGTAATAATAAATTCGCTGTGGCAAACTCCAAAACCAACGCCGAACGCTTTCAGTTGAGCCAAGCAAGCTTCTCGGTGAGCAATGCCGTTTGGTCCGTTCCAGTCTGCGGCGGTTTCGATAAAGTAAGGCGGCTCAGAGAGCGACACATCAAAACCGCCCACGGCGATAAGTTGGTTACCGTCTCCTAAAGTTTCGAGCGTAACCAACGGTCCTTGAAGAAACTGCTCCACCAGAATGGCGGCGTTTGGGTGCTTTTGCCAAAACGCCTCGCAGTAAGCATCGAGCTCGCTTTGGGAGTCACAGCGCTGTACATCTAAACTTGCCACGCCTTCTTTGGGTTTTGCTACGACAGGGAAGGCCATGCCTAATGCCACATTCGAATGGCGATGCAGCAAACAGCTTTGTGTGTTGGGTAAGGATTTTTCATTTAACACTTGTCGAGTTAAGTGTTTGTTTTTGGCCTTTAACGTGACAGACCAATCTTTGGATGGGAGGCCAAAAAATTGCGCGCAGATGGCGGTGGAAGTTTGTAAGTGATCACTATTGCTGAAAATAGCGTCTGGCTTTAATTCATGCTCCGTGATGGTTTCGATGAGTTCTAATGGGTTGAAGACATCACATTCTAGAATGGTATCCGGATTAAAGTGACTATCATGACTCGCCAACTCTAAATGGCTGAGCTTATGGTCGGTGATAAGAACGACGTGAAGGTCCATCGCTTTAGCTGCAGGCACAAAGCCGTGAGTGACTGCATCGTTAACGACATGACTTACGATAATCATCGTAGATTTCATGAGCTTTCCTAATTTTCTAACATTTTCTTCTAACGTTGATAAAGTCGCTCACGGTCGTCTTCCAATGTGCCTCTCTCGAGACGGAGGGCAGAAGTTTTAGTATTTATTGTTATGATATTTGGTTTTTTTTGTTGTTAGTTGTGTTTTTAGGGTAAATAAATATAGAGCATAAAATTAATATTGCAAATAGAAATAATATTTGTTCTTATTTCCATCCGTTGGCTTTATAACAACTAAACGGAATTATGGAATGAATAAATTATTGACCCTGACCCCCTTGGCGGTCGCGATTGGTTCTTCATTAGTAGCACCAAGCGCAGTGGCTTCAGAAGAGACGAACTCAACCTCATCAGCAACTGAAACGATTCAAGTCTTCGGTCATCAGTACGAAGGTTATGCTGAACACATGCCTCAATCAGGCACCAAAACCGATGTGGAATGGCTTGATGTGCCACAAGCGGTATCCGTAGTAACGAAAACAGAAATGCAAGACCGAGGCGCGGTGCGTTTAGTGGATGCGCTAGATGGGGTAGCCGGGGTCAATAACACCTTGGGCGAAGGCAGCCGCGATCAGTTCATGATCCGTGGTTTTGATTCACTCAACGATATGTACCGTGATGGCTTGCGAGATGACGGTACGTTGCAGTCTTACCGCAGCTTAGCGAACGTTGAACGCGTTGAAATTGTGAAAGGCCCTGCGGGTGCTTTGTATGGCCGCGGTTCGGCTGGGGGCATCATCAACTTGGTGACGAAACGCGCTAACGGTGAGAATTTTACTCACGTAAACGGTAGTGTAGGCAGCAACAACCAGTATGTTGGTCAGGTCGACAGCTCAATGGCGTTTACAGATAAGGTCAACGGGCGTATTAACTTGGAATACCGTCAAGCCGACTCGTACGTTGATCATGTTGATTCAAACGATTTCTTCATTGCACCGACCATTCGTGTGTTACCAGCGGACGGTCACACCATTGATATTGACGTGGAATACGCCCATCAAGAACTAGTGCCGTATCGTGGTGTGCCATCAAAAAATGGCAAGCCAGTTGATTTGCCAGTAAGCACTTACTTTGGCGGCACAAACGACTATCAGGAGTCAGACAGTCTCCGTATTGCGGTGGATTACGAATGGCGTCTGAATGATCAATGGGTATGGAACAACCGAGCGGCGTTCAACCATATCGAACTTGAGCAAAAAGGCACGCGTCAGGGCAAAGTGACGGGTAATGAAGTGTCTCAAACCGTCAACAACTTTGGTTACGATCCACGTACTACGACCACTTTACAATCTGAGTTGGTTTGGGAAACTAGGGACAATCAATTGATGGTGGGTGCTGATTTCAACCAGATCGATATCGACCTAACGTTGGCAAGTGACAAAACGCTTCCTCCGCAAAATATCTACGACCCAGTCGTTGGTCCAACGCCTGATCCGGGCTTTAAGCCATTTCGTGACAATACCACCACCACGACAGGTTTGTATGTGCAAGACGTCTATACGTGGGGTGACCTTTCTTTGATCGGTAACGTGCGTTACGACTCGATGGAACTCGAACAACAAAAAGCGGGCTCAGATAAGGAAAAATTGGATGATGACAAAGTCAGCTACCGTGCTGGTTTGGTATACCGCATCAATTCCGACACATCCGTATACGCCAGTTTAGCGCGCTCTTGGCAGTTACCGTACGCTGGTATCTACATCAATCCAAAATTGGCGGAATTCTTCCACACCGACTTAAAAGAGGTGGGTGCGAAAGCGTACCTTTTGGATAACGCATTAATGTTGAATGCGGCACTGTTCCAGATTGATCAAGAGCAACCACAAACTAACGTGGACGGCGATGTGATCGATAAAATTGAAGTGCGTCACCAAGGTATTGAATTAGAGGCTCGCGGTCAAATCACCAAACAGTGGGACATCTCTGTGGGTTACAGCTACTTAGATGCGGAAGACAAAGCCACAGGCAAAAAGCCTAACGATGTATCAGACCACTTGTTCTCTCTTTGGAGCACTTACCAATTGGATGACAACTGGCGTTTAGGCGGTGGTGTGAAGTACGTGGGCGACCGTTACGCAGGTAACGACGAAGCCGTCGCACTTGGCGATTACACAACGGTGGATTTGATGGCGGCGTACACCACTGGTCGTCACAAAATCCAAGCGAACGCTTACAACATTTTGGATGAGAAATACATTCTTGGCGCAACAAACGGCACGTCTGGCTTAAACCAGATTGGCTACGGCGCACCAGCCGAGTTCATGCTCAGCTACGGATATCAGTTCTAGGCTTTTTGTGCGTAGTTAGCGCCTGTTAGCCGATTTTTTCCTCATATTGAGGATGTTTAGCCCCGAGAGCCTACGGGATGTATTCTGCCCGAGGCTCAATTTCTCGCAAAGGAGATCTTAATGTCTTACCAGAATTTGGATGGTAAAGTGCGTGTACGTGCTGGTTTGTCTACCACTTACAGTGTGCTTGCGATTGCAATCGCTTCTGCCACATCCATGAGCGCGGTTGCCGCTCCTGCTAAGAAAGAACAAACTACCGCGATGGAAACCGTCGTTGTCACTGGTAGCGTGATTGGTAAATCTGAAATTGAAGACGTCAAAGAGTACCCAGGTGCTCGTACCGTCATTACCCGCGATCAAATCGAGAAAACCGCCGCAGGCTCGATTGATAACGCGCTACAGCGCGTGCCGGGTATTAAAGTTCAGGATGAAAGCGGAACGGGCGTATTGCCTAACATTTCCGTACGTGGTTTGAAAGCAAGCCGTAGCGGTCATGCTCAGTTCTTGATGGATGGTGTACCGCTAACACTTGCGCCATATGGTCACACTGGTCAGTCTATCTTCCCAGCAACACTGTCGATGCTTGATCGTATTGACATTGTACGCGGTGGTGCCGCAGTACAGTACGGCCCAAACAACGTCGGTGGTGTGATCAACTTAGTGACCAAACCGATTCCACACACGTGGCAAACTGAAATCAGTAACCGCCTTACCGTGTTTGATGGCGGTGATGCGCCGCTGAATGATTTTTACCTACGCACGGGCGGCTGGTTAAGCGACACATTTGCACTGCAGTTGGAAGGTAACTTCCTAAAAGGTGAAAGCTTCCGTGAACATTCCGATACGGACGTGAAGAACTTTCAAGCTAAAGCACAGTGGCTATTGAGTGACACTCAAGAGATTCAAGCATTCCTGCAACGTTACGATGCTGAAACGCAAATGCCGGGCGCACTTTCGCCACAAGATTACGAGCAAGATCGTCACAAATCGAAACGTCCTTACGATGATTATGAAGGTAAGTCGACGCGCTGGAGTGTTAAGTACATCCACGATTTGCCATTTGCCGACAGTGCCGAGCTAGAAGTGCTAACGTTTGGCCATAAGTCAGAGCGTCTTTTCAAGTGGGGCTTTAACAGCGCGGGTGGCCATTGGGCGGATCCGGCTCTGCCAGCGACGGACGTTCGTACCTCTCCACGTGAATTTACCGTGTATGGTATAGAGCCAAAAATGGCGATGTACTTTGGCGAAGGTAAATCCGTTACTCAAAACTGGATCGTGGGTACCCGTTATGTTAATGAAGACATTGACTACAAACTCACTCAGACTCCAATCGCCGGTGGTGCAACCAGCGTTCCGCGTGATTGGCATCTAGATACGGACGCGTTTGCTGGATACGTTAGCAACGAAATTGGTTTGTTCAATGATACATTGAAGGTAACGCCTGGGTTGCGTGTTGAGTCGGTTCGAATGACGTTTACCGATCGTGGTAAAAAACAAACGGCAGACAACACCGTGACGGAATGGTTGCCAGGTTTGACGGTGGCATACAACTTAACTGACCAGTGGGTGACGTATGCGAACGCGCAAAAATCACTTCGTGCGCCACAAATTGCCTACATCCGAGGTTTGGGTGAAGAAGGTAGCGAACTGGCTTGGAACTACGAAGTCGGCGCGCGTTACACCCAAGATGCGACCAGCTTTAACGCTGCACTTTATCGCATCGACTTTGAAGATCAATTGCAATGGCAAAGCTCAACGCAGACCTTCGATAACATCGGAAAAACACTTCACCAAGGCATAGAGCTTTCTGCTCGTTACGTGCCTGAAGCACTACCTGCACTGAGTTTAGGCGCAAGCTACAACTATCTAGACGCTACGCTTGAAGAAGAAGGCGCGAATAAAGGTAATCAACTGCCTTACACCTCTAAGCATCAGCTTGGTTGGGATGCAACCTACGCATTTTACGGCATGGACACCACGCTATCGGGCTTCTACTTTAGTGATTCGTATACCGATAACGCCAACACCAGTGCCGAAGATGCAACTGGCGCAACGGGTAAAGTACCATCTTACATGGTGTGGAACTTCAACTTGGGGACAGATTTATACAAAGACGACAAAGGCAAGTTACGCATGAATGTTGCGGTGAACAACTTGTTTGACGAGGAGTATTACTTCCGCGGGATTGATACAAGCCCAGTTGGTCGGTACCCAGCTCCGGGACGCTCTTACACACTGGATCTGAACTATCAGTTTTAAGCGTTTCGTTCACCGAGTTTGAAAAGAAAAGTCGCCAATTTACCTTGGCGACTTTGCCGATCTTAGGTAATGGAAAACTCTTAGCACTGGAAAAAAGCAAGATGAAAAATAAAAAACAATTTACGATCAAACACTTTTCAACCGTTTTGCTGATGCTGTTGAGCTCAGCTTTGATGTCATTTAGCGCATTTTCTCAGGCGCGCAGCGTGCAAGATGAGCAAGGCACTTTTGAGCTAGAAGCGATACCTCAACGTATTGTGGTTTTAGAATTTTCGTTTGTCGATGCATTAGCGGCAGTCGATGTCTCACCTGTAGGCGTCGCCGATGACAACGATGCCACACGAGTCATTCCTGCTGTTCGTGCCAAGGTTGGTCCTTGGCAATCGGTCGGCATGCGCTCGCAACCGAGTTTAGAGGCGATTGCGGTGCTCAAGCCGGATTTGATCATTGCTGATGCAGAACGTCATCGCGCGATTTATCAAGATTTGCAGCGAATTGCGCCAACTTTGCTGTTAAAAAGCCGTGGTGAGACATATCAAGAAAATCTCGAATCCGCACACAAAATCGGCGTGGCAATTGGCAAACAAGCGAAAATGACACAACGAATTGAGCAGCACAAACAGACAATGGCGGAGTTCAAACAGCATTTTGCAACACAAGAAACCATTCAGTTTGGTGTGGTTTCTGACAAAGGGATGTGGTTGCATAGCCCGGCTTCTTACGCTGGGGGCGTTTTGAGTATGCTGGGCATCCAAAGCCCGCTGGCTCCATCTGAGCAAAAAGCGTATATCCCAACCAGTTTCGAACTTTTACTAAAAACCAACCCTGATTGGTTGTTAGTTGGACTTTACTCTCAACCAAATATTGTGGATGAGTGGCGCAAAAATCCATTGTTTAAGTTGCTAACTGCTGCGAAAAAACAGCAACTTGTTGAGGTTTCTCCTGAACTGTGGTCGTTAAATCGCGGCATGTTGGCTGCGGAAGAAATTGCCCGCAATCTTGAAGCGTTATTGGAGCGCTCATGAGTGCGGCGATAAGCTCGGAAAGCGCGTCTTCGGTTAGCAAATCGCATTGGAAAGCGAGCTTGTTTGTCTGTGCTATGGCGTTGTGTACGCTCTCAGGCTATGCAGCCTCAATGATTGGCTGGTCCAACTTTTCTTTGAGCGTTAATGATCTGACAAGCTATTGGTTTGCGTTTGATGAGGGCAATATGCTGCATCAAATCCTCGCGACGCTGCGTGCGCCTCGTGCCTATGCTGGGTTATTAATTGGCGCTTCGCTTGCGGTATCCGGAGTGCTGATGCAAGGATTAACTCGTAACCCTTTGGCGTCGCCATCCATTCTCGGCATTAATGCTGGTGCGGCTTGTTTTATGGCCTTGGCGTCCATCGGCGTACCATTCTTTAGTCAATTGAACCCAATCATCAACGCAGTACTCGGCGCGCTACTAAGTGGTGGTGCGGTCATGTTGTTGGGCGGTTTTTTTTCCGCGCGTTCTCACCCATTGCGTTTAGTGCTAGCGGGCATTGCCATCAGTGCACTGCTGATAGGGTTAACTCGTGCGTCGGTAATTTTGGCGGATGACATGGCTTACAGCGTGTTGCATTGGTTAACGGGTTCACTCTCCGCGGTAGATTCTGAACAGTGGCAGCAACTGTGGCCTTTTGCGACTTTAGGTTTGGTGCTCGCCATGGGCTTAGCGCGAAACTTAAATTTACTCGCGTTGGGGGACGAAGTTGCTGTTGGGCTAGGTGGTAACATTCGTCTTACGCGATTTATCAGTGGTTTAGCGGTTGTGCTGTTGGCAGGAACTAGCGTAGCGATTGCTGGGCCAATTGGCTTTGTCGGGTTGTTAGTGCCGCACTTGGTACGCCCGATTGTTGGTCACAACTATCACATTCTCATTCCGGTTTCCGCCTTGTGTGGCGCGGCATTGGTGACGTGGTCAGATGCTTTATCACGCGCGATTGCTTTTCCGGCTGAAACGCCAGTGGGCGTGATTACCGCGCTGTTGGGCACACCTTGCTTTATCGCGATTGCAATGAGGAAATCATCATGATGAATCAAACCAAACTGTTTGCATTAGTTGGATTGTTGCTGATTGCGTCTTCTCTCACGCTGTTTGTTGGCGCGGCGAACATGTCGGCTCAACAGGTTTTTGCATTGCTGTTTTCTTTCTCTGACTCGGACTTTGTGATTCACCAATATCGATTACCGAGAATGTTGCTCGCCATTGGCGTGGGCGCTGGGTTGGGGCTGTCAGGCGTTTTAGTTCAAGGCGTCATCCGTAATCCACTTGCCTCACCAGATTTAATGGGGATAAGCGCCGGAGCAGGACTGGCCGCTACCGCTTGTTTGGTGCTGTATCCGAATGCGCCAGTGGCAATGTTGCCGATGGTCGCCATGGCGGGAGGCTTGCTTGCTGCTGGCTTTATTGCTGTGCTGGCTTACTGGTCGAAACCAACACCAGCACGTTTGGCGCTGATTGGTGTTGCTGTCAGCGCATTTTTAGCCAGCGGTATCGATTTTCTTCTGATTGTGCACCCTATCGAAATCAACACGGCGATGGTATGGCTAACCGGCAGTTTGTGGGGACGAAATTGGCAACAAGTGCCGTTTATTTGGAGTGCTCTATTGCTGCTACTACCATTGGCGTTTTGGCTGGCTTGGCGGCTAGATGTTATGGGACTGGGAGAAGAAAGCGCCACTACACTTGGCACGAAACCAAGACAGATCCAAATTCTTGCGTTGATTGCTGCCGTGCTATTGGCGAGTATCAGTGTGTCTGTGGCAGGCACGATCAGCTTTGTTGGCCTGCTTGCGCCGCATCTTGCGCGTTTGCTGTTTGGCCACAACCACAAGTTGTTGATTCCAGCCGCTGCAACCCTTGGCGCTTTGTTGGTGATTTGCGCCGATGGTTTAGCGAGAGGCTTACAGCCACCAATTGAACTACCAGCGGGAGTGCTGACATCTGTTATTGGCGCACCATATTTCATTTTTCTTTTGTATCGTTATAGAGGTTGGTAAGCATGTTACGAACGCAGAACTTATCCGTCGCGTACGGCAAACAGACCATCATTCCAGATCTCTCTTTGTCGATTCCTCAAGGTAAAATTACCGCGCTTGTTGGCCCAAATGGTTGCGGTAAATCGACACTATTAAAAACCTTGGTACGCATCAATAAACCCGCTTCTGGCCAAGTATTGTATGACGACAAACCTCTAAGCAACTACGGTGATAAACGCTTGGCGCGTTCGTTGTCTTTGCTGCCGCAGATTCTTGTCAGTCCTGAAGGTATTACCGTCAGAAAACTGGTCGAATATGGCCGCTCGCCTTATCTCTCTCATTGGGGCCGGTTAAGTCAACAAGACAAGACCTTAGTCGAGCAAGCAATGCAAGATACTGGCGTGATTGAGTTTGCTGACAAGCCAGTTGAATCGCTGTCTGGCGGTCAAAGGCAAAGGGCGTGGATTGCGATGGTAATGGCTCAAGATACCGACGTAGTGATGCTTGATGAGCCAACCACTTACTTGGATCTCTCTCACCAAGTTGAGCTGATGAAACTCATGAGGCAGATGAACGACAAAGGCAAAACAGTGGTCGTAGTGCTGCACGATCTAAACCAAGCGTGCCGTTACTGCGATCATTTGGTGGTGTTGGAAAAAGGTCAGTTAGTCACGCAGGGAACACCGCAAGAGGTACTGACAGAAGGTATGTTGGCATCGGTGTTTGATTTACAAGCGAGAGTATTTAACGACCCAATCTCAGGCACGCCGATGTGTGTGGCGGTGTAGGTTTACGTCTTTCGAAAGCTATCTGCAGTAAAAACGTCGATCCATAAAAACAAACCCCGCTAGTAACAAAGTCGCTAGCGGGGTTTGTTGTTTTTAAGAGCGTCCTTAATGTGGCGTTTAAGCCAGTTTAAACGTTGCCACTTTCGAGTTGAGATCCTCAGCTTGCGATTTCAGCTCAGCAGATTGATTCATCGATTCTTCGGCACCAACTACCAAGTGATCGGTCACATCTTTAATGGACGTGACGTTTTGCGTGATTTCATTGGTTACGTGCGTTTGCTCTTCGGCGGCTGTCGCAATTTGCGTTGCCATATCGCTGATCAGCGCAACGGCCGCGTTGATTTCATCCAGAGCCAGTGCTGCGCGATCTGCATCTTCCACCGAACCTTGCGCGAGCTGAGAGCTTGTATCCATGATGGTCACGGCGCGTTGTGTGGTTTGCTGCAAAGTCTCGATCGTCGAGCGAATCTCTTCGGTTGAGGTGTGTGTGCGTTGTGATAGCACGCGAACCTCGTCTGCAACAACGGCAAAACCGCGACCTTGTTCACCTGCACGCGCCGCTTCAATCGCCGCATTCAGAGCCAGTAAGTTGGTTTGTTCTGCGATGTCTCGAATCGTTGATAGTACGGTTGAGATGTCTTGCGCGTGCTGGTTGAGCTCGCCGATGACAACGCTCGCTTGGTTGACTTCAGAAGACAAATTGTTGATGGATGACTTGGAGTTGATCACTAACTCATGACCATTTTGTGTGCTCGCTGAAGAGTCTTGAGCGGCTTTAGCCGTCTGCTCTGCATGTGCTGCAATCTCTTGCGTTGCCGATGCCATTTCAGTCACAGCGGTCGCCACCATCGTGATTTCTTGTTGCTGATGGTTCAGATCGGAAACCGATTGATTCGCGCGATTCGTGCTCAGCTCCGATTGTTGGCTCAGTTCTTCCGCTTGGTGACGAATGTGACCAATAAGTTGCTGCAAACTTTCAACGAACTGGTTGAAGTTTTCAGCCAGCTCACCAACTTCGTCACGGTTTTCTACTTTGATGCGTTGAGTTAGGTCGCCGCTGCCGTTTGCGATTTGTGCGAGCGCATTCGAAACGTTGTAGAGCGGACGGAACAAGATGTTACATAGCAGATTAAACAAAGCTACGCAGATAACGACGACGATGGTGGTTGCGATGATCTGATCCCAAACAGCATCGTAAAGTGGGGCAACCAACGAGTTTTGATCTAACACCGTCACTGTTGTGAGCTTGGTACCCTCTATGTGGCGCGCGTAAATCACATATTCGGTGCCGTTAATAGAGACGCGACGCTCTGTACCTGAACGTGCGGCAGACGTAATGTCGTTGTTGTTGAGGCCTAGCTTGCTAACCGGTTGATTCAGCAGTTTACCGTTGTTATGAGTGAAAATATTGCCCTGTTCATTGGCAATAAACATATAACCTTCACCCGGTAGGATCACTTGGTTCAGACTGTTCAGGATATCACCGATCTCTACGTCAGCACCCAGAACGACGGTTTGACCATGCAATTGCAGGGCTTTACCGAGCGACACCACATTCGCACCAGTTGCAGCAGCAACGGTCGGGTTATCCATAAAGACTTTCGATGGATTGGCAATGGCGTTGGTGTACCAGCCCCACTTGCGAGGATCGTTATTACCTGGTGGCAAAACCACCCCATTAGCGTTGTCTTGTGACCCGTCCGGGTAAGCGAGGAAAACGTTATCGAACGCGCCAGAGTCTCGGACTTGTTTCAAATGCGTAACCAGAGAACGTTTCTCTGAATCAGAAGAGAGTGAAGTTAGTGCGCGCTCTTTAGAGAGTAGCCAGTCCTTTACGTATTGATTGTAAGATGCGCTAGTGCTTTCTAGTCGCTGTGCGACTTCGACATCGAGCCTGTTTAATGAATCTCGAAAAGACAGCCCCTCTACCAGCACTCCCCCTAGAATGATGGCGGCACTGGCAGAGATTGCCAGTTTGTTTTTTAGTGATAGATTTTTGAACATAAAGCGAATAATAGATCTTTGAATAATAGTTGTTGTGTTTTTATTCTCATCAGTACTCTCTGTGCTGTTGAATATGCAGCAGAAAGTCAGATTCGAATCTGTTCAATAATTATATTTTATTGCTCAAAATAAATACTGACTCCATGTCGCGAATTTGAGTTTTACATCAAATAAGCAAAAGGATTTGGAACGATATTTTTTATGTATTTGTAAAGTAAGGATTTGTCGATTTTTGTAAATGAGAATTGATTTCAATAAATGGTGATCTTTATCACATTTGCGTGTCTGATAATCCATTAAAAATGTGAAGGTTATAGCACCGGATATATATTGATTAGCTTAATCATTGTTATGGGCAATCGTTATGCGCAGTATATTGTTAGTCCCCGCGTTATTAGTGTCAGGGTGTGCTCTGATACAACAGTCGACGCCGATTCAACCTGACGCCAACTGGCACGTGGACCAGTTATCGAACGGTATGAAATACCATCTTTATCCAACAGAAGACCAAGAAGTCTCGGTCCGTTTGGTGATGAATATCGGCTCATTCCAAGAAACATCTTCTCAAAAGGGTTACGCTCACTTTGTTGAGCATATGGCGTTTAATGGTAGTGAACATTTTACCGGTAACGACGTTGTCAAACTTTTTGAGCAATCTGGTGGTAGCTTTGGCGCTGATATCAACGCTTTTACCAGTTATCAGCAAACGTCTTACCAACTTGACCTTGCGAATAATACGAAGCTAGAAGATGCCCTGAAGTGGATGAGAGATATCGGTAACGGACTTGAGTTTGCTCCTGAGCAAGTAGAGAAAGAAAAAGGGGTGATTCTTGGGGAATGGCGACGTGCTAATCCAGATGATAAGTCCTTTTCTATGCATGCTTACCAAGCCTCGATTGAAGGCACTATGTATGGTGAACATGACCCAATTGGTACTCGCGAAGCGATTCAAAACGCTTCCTCGAGTAAGTTAAAGGCGTTTTACGACAAGTGGTACCAGCCACAAAATGCCGAGTTGATTGTGACTGGTAATATCGACGTAGATTCACTGTCCAAGATTATCAAAAGCAAGTTCTCGAACTGGGAAAGTACCTCGGATACGGTAATAGAGAAGCGCCGTGATATTCGAGTGAACAACGAAAACAGAATCTTGCCAAGTAACACGATGGAATCACCAAGTCTTCATTTAGTGATTGAGCGTGGTCTAAGTGGCAGCGCGACGATTGAGCAACAACATGAAGTGTGGCGTGATGAAGTCGCAACACAACTCATTCAACAGCGTTTGATCCGTGTACTCAGTGATGCCGCTGAACCTTTTCAATACGCTTATGCAGAGCCCTATTACTCTAACTATCAGCGTATGATGTCGGCAGGGATTTCGTTTGCACCAGATCGCCGCGAACAAATGCACCAGACTTTCATTCGTACCTTGGCGTCGTTAAGAGATTATGGTGCGACTCAATCCGAGTTAGATAGCGTTATGTCAAATTGGCAAGGTGAACTTGCAAATATTGATTCAGATTGGAGTCAGCGTAAGCCAAACAGTTACGCAGAAGCACGTGTTTTTCAAATTGGACAAGACAGTGTCAGCCAATCAAAAGAGAATTATGCCCAGAGTTTGGCAGAATTCATCAACAACGAGAATTTAGAGAGCATTAACACACAATTGACGGCTTTGTTATCTCAGCAGCCAAGCTTTTTTATTGGTTTGGGGAAAAGCGAAACGTCAGAACAGTTCAATGGTGTATTTGCCGCTCTAAACAGTGCCTATCTTCAAACTGGCGAAAAACCGTTAGAGATGTATGACAAAGTGGATGGATTCTTAAAGCCTACCCAGGAAGGCAGCATCACGAGCATGCGTCAGGAAGCGGGTGGTTTTCAAGTCTATACGCTATCAAACGGTATCGAAGTGTGGTTCCAAAAAGATACTAAAGCGGGTGGTCGAGCGTATATTTACTATGCGAGCCAAGGTGGTAAAGCCGCTGTTGATCCGACGTTGTATGCCGCTTATGAAATCGCAGCAACAACGGCAATACGCAGTGGGTTAGGAGCATTTTCTGGTTCAGAGCTAGATAGCTACTTACGCAAAAACAACATTGCGCTTGGCGCGATGCTTGATGCGACCAGTCACGGAGCTCAAATTACGGCGCCAAATACGCACCTAACTGATGCTTTGAATGGACTATACAACCTAGCGACGGAGATTAAAGTCGACGAGCGCCAGATGGCAGCAGCGAAGCAAGAGTTTAAACAGCAGAGCGGCGCTTTTTTTGAATCACCGATGGGAAAACTGATTCAAAAAGCAAACGGCAATTCTTATTTGCCGGGGAGTCGTCATCGTATAGTGTCCAGTGATGATGTTGAACAAGTGACTTCCGAGCAGGTACTAGCGGTGCATGAGCAACTTTTCAAAACCAATGATGGTTTTAAGATGGTTATTGTTGCAAACGTAGAGCCGGAAGAAATTACACCACTTTTGCGTAAGTATGTGGCCTCTATCGAAATGAAACCGAGTCGTTCGATTGATTATCACGTTGCGTTTAACCCGGAAGTGCCGGAGCGAACTGTGGTTGCGGATGGGCATGAACCTTCATCGTTGTATGTAATGCGTTTGACTAATACGAGCGATTACCAACGTACGGCAAGAGACACGGTTATCGAAGATATTTTGCAACGTATTAGTAATGCACGTGTTTTGGATATTGTGCGAGAAGAGTCTAGCCTTGATTACAGCCCGAGCATTTACACCATGACACAAGATCGCGAACCCATCTCTGATTGGCTCTTGGAGTCTCAAGTTGAGCCCGAAGACGTGGCACTTTTAGAGAGTAAACTGGGCAAAGTGTTTGATGGTTTAGCGTCAAATATTACCCAAAAAGAAGTGGATACGGCCGCGAAACAACTGGCAGTCGCGATGCAAGGATTGGATGACAACCCAGCACAGAGATCATGGGCATATACTCGTTATTTGGTGCATGATTACGGCGTCGATGTGTTGCTTGACGTTGAGAAAGTGGCTAAGAGTGTGACGTTAGATGAAGTGAAAGCGCATGCAAAATCAGCTTTTGGTCCACAAGCAAAACGCTCGGTGATGGTTTTAAATCCGGCCGAATAATCACGTAGTTTCTGACGAAAATCGTGGCAATAGTAATAAAAAAGACGGCGTGAAAGCCGTCTTTTTTAAGCACTTTAATCAGAGCGTTTTATGCTGATTTACGCGCAAGTCGCTTTTCATTGTTGGTGTTGTTTTCTTTTGTGATCGCACTGTCTTGAGCCTTACCCTTTAACGTTACCACTTCCTTTTCAGGTAATTCGGCTGCTTCACCAAAGAATTTGCCACCAGGTTCAATGCTGAGGTTATTGCTCCAGATCCTACCGCTTACGCGTCCCTTGGCAAGTACTTGAATGTGTTCTGCGTGACAGTTTCCGTCCATCATGCCATTAATGATCAGCTGTTTAGCGTAGATTTCACCGTTTACTCGCCCGCTTTCTGCGACAACGAGAGTGCCTTCCACGTTAACTTGACCATCGACGATGCCATCAATCTGGACATCGTTTTCTACTTTGAGTTCTCCGCTAAGAGAACAGCCTTTGGCGATGAGAGTTGAAGCTGCTGAGCTACTCGTTGTTCCACTGTTTTGATTAAAGATTCCCATCGTATTCTTCGCTCCTTAGTAAAAATGTCTTCGAAATCATTAAGGCTCCAATCGACAAATGGTTTCGGATTCAGTGCTCGCCCAACAAATCGCACCTCGTAATGCAGGTGAGGGCCAGAAGAGAGCCCACTGTTGCCGGAAATTGCAATCAGCTGCCCTTTTTTGACGAACTGACCACTTTTTACTTTGAACGCTTTCAAGTGCGAATAAGAACTCGAAAAACCGAAAGAATGTTGCAGCCTGAGGAAGTTACCAGAGCCTTTATTACTGCGGCGGGTGACTTCCACTACCCCATCGGCGGGGGCATAAATTTTGGTGCCGATATTTACGGCAAAATCGAGCCCACGATGCATCTTGGCAACTTTTGTCACCGGATGGATACGCTTACCGAATCCGGAAGATAGCCGTACCTTGCCGACTGGAGAGCCACTTGGTATTTGGTTTAATAACACCATGCGAACGTTTGAGGTTATCGCCGCCGCATCGAGCCTAGCATCCAAGTTATTTGTCGAGGTATGTTCTCCAACCCCAAGCACTTTCTCTAATTCCCCCAAACGTTCCGAAACAAGTTGTACCCGTTCTTCACGTTCTGAAAGGTCATTTTCTAGCTCTGATTTAAGTGTTTTCAGTGTGCTGAGTTCTTCACCCATGGTGCGTGAATGCTCTGTCAATTCAGCTTGTTTTAACGCTGCATTATCAACGCGAGTGTACAAGTGATGAATTAAGATTACGGTCGCGGCCAGAGCAACAACAAAAAAAACGAAAAACGTTTTTATGTTGCGTTGCATCCTTTTACTGAAGTACCAATGTCTTGAGCCATTGATAGTTGATATAGAGATCGTCAACTGGTCTTTCATCGTCTTCTATTGCTCGTATTTGGTATACGTCTCGTCACTGAGTTAGTAGGAATGTAAGGAAAACGAGTAGGGACTGCCAGAGGCAAATTGGAAAGAAGTGTCAGGTCGTGAGGCGTTTTCAGATATTAGATAAAAGACTCAATAAAGATTTAATATTCTGCTGATTTTGGTCGTAATTACTCCAAATCGCTTCATTTAACTGAATATTATGATTTTTAAGGCGGTTATCCGAGAAATTGGATTGTGAATATTGCCAATAGCATCCGCACGCAATTCAACTTACTTCACGGTTTGCCTTATAAATGTTGGATAATTTATCAAACCGACATTCATTACATCGATAACTTGTTTATGATAGCGGTTGATATAAAGCACTATTCATTGGCTTTAAACCTAAGCGTTACATTTCGTTTAGGAACACATAACTATGACAACGGAGTTGGTCGTGAAAAAACTACTATTGGCTACAGCAGTGGTCGCAGCTGCAGGGGGCGCTGGCTACCTGTACCAAAACAATACTACCACAAGTGATGCAGGCTCACTGTTAACGCAAGTTCCTGCAGATTCACTTATGGTGACGTATCAGACAGAACCTTTTAACCATTATAAATACATGAACGCATTCGGTACGGCGAATCAAGGCTCGATTGCAGAACTTTTTGCCGATGAACCACTGTCTCCACAACAGCAGTTTGCAGTTAACTTATTCGATGGGTACCTAGAGAGTGCTGCGTCGCCAGAAACATTAAAAGCTTATTTGGGCACCGGGGAAAACATTAATCCTGTGTTGTACACAATTGGTATGGTACCGGTGTACAAAGTGGATATTGAAGACCCTGCCGCGTTATGGAAAACACTGGATCATGAAGAGCAGATGAGCGGCGCTAAGCATGAGTTGGTTAAGCTTGGTGACGTCGAGTATCGTCGTTACGAGATGACTGATTCAATTGACCCGCAGGACGGTATTGGCTTGGTTGTAGCCGTGGTTGATAACGTGCTTACGTTAACGGTTGATGTTCCGCAACTGGGCGTTCAAAACCCGATTAAAATGGCATTAGGGCTTGAAGCACCAAGTCAAAATATTGCTGACAGTGGACGCCTTGAGGCGTTGCAAGCCAAATACGGTGAAAACAACAACTCTTTTGGTTACTTTGATCATCGCGAAGTGATTAAAGGTTTGACGACGAAAGATGGCAATATGTTTGCTCGTCAAATCAGCACGTTGGATGCAATAGATCCTGAACCAACTATTGAGGAAATGCGTTCACCAGCCTGCCATACTGAGCTCACTCAAGTTGCAGAAAACTGGCCTCAGTCCGTCGCGTTTGCAGAATACAAGATGAAAGGCGATCAGGCGTTCATTAAAGGTTCTTTTGTTGTTGAGTCCAACAATAAAGTGATTCTAGATGCGCTCAAGTCGATTCGTGGTGTATTGGCTGAGTCTAAAAGTGATAAGAGTTTCTTTAGTATGGCGCTTGGTTTAGACATTAATACTCTAGCGCCATCGATTGGTCAGATTTGGGCTGACTTGACCCAGCCTCAATATCAATGCTCTTTATTGACACAAATGCAGCAAGAGATGGGCGGCCAGAATCCAGCAGCCGCTGTAAGCATGGGGTCAGGCATGGTTAATGGCCTTAAAGGGTTAAGCCTGCAAATGTTTGATATCAAAGTAGATACTAATGCTCAGCATGGTGAAGTATTTAGCCAGCTAGATGGTATGTTGTCTCTTTCTGCCAATGATCCAATGATGCTTATTCAAACTGCGCAAATGTTCGTTCCTGAACTTGCTCAATTGCAAATTCAACCGGATAACCAACCTGTTAATGTCAGTGACCTATTAGAAATGCATACTGGCATGAAGGTGGACGTGTTTGCTCGTCTAAACGAAAACCATTTCACCCTTTACAGTGGTGATAGTGCTGCGGAAGCAAGCAAAGAAGTGATGGCGCAATCACTTTCTCCAAATGGCTTGTTCAGCTTTGATTTTGATTCAGAGCGTATTTTGGAAGTGTTAGAGAGTGCGTCGTCAATCACAGGGGAGCCGGTTCCGGATGATGTTGTCAAAAGCTTACAAGGCGAGCTTGTTGGTGGTATGACGATGGACGTGACAGACCAAGGTATTGGTTTTGAGTTTGATTACCGCGGTGCAACTAAACCTGTAACGGTTGCACAGCAGTAACACATTGCGTAGAAAAAGGCGGCTTGAAGCCGCCTTTTGTTATTATGTACCGTATTAAAAAGCGAGTGGGAAGAGCGACGCTTACTCATCTATTTGAGGATGAGAGTATTGCTGATATTCAGGTAACTCTTTTCTTAAATTACTAAATGTCGCCCATGCACTTTCTTTTGAGAGTTTGTTGATCAGCCAGTTTGGCAATAGACCTCCGGGGTCAGCAAACGCCTTGTATTCCACGAGTGTTGTATCGTTTGTGAGTTTTTGTAACTCCCAAGTCGCATCAACCGAGCGAATTCGAACATAACCATTTTGTTCAGCAAGATATGAGTCAGGTGCGCTTTTGATTTCTATGGTGAATCCCAGCTCATCGACCCAGTACTTTGAGTAGGTGACCATATCCCGATTTTTGGCAGGCCATGGTGCTTTAAACTGGGTGTAAACGATGTTCTCGGTGGCCGATATCTGATTTAAAACCCGGCTATGAC
>NZ_JAWOWA010000008.1:0-234066 GCF_033340195.1 Vibrio sp. 1457 | reverse complement strand
AAAACCGAATACACGTGGGCAGTTATACCTTCATTTTCATTAAAATTTACTTGCAATAGAGGGAGTGTCCATACACGATCAGATCGTAAATTCCTGATTAAGTTCAATTGAATTACGCAACAAAGCCTTCGCCATCGGTAATGCCGAACTGCCATACCAACAAGAGCTGTTGGAGAATGTCATCGACCCCATTGATAATGAGGGCCTGACCAGATCCATTACCATGGAGGTTTTGTCGATAGCCCTTTGGCGTTCCAAAACACTGATCAACAAATTGACTAAAGAGGATCTCGGGGCTTTATCCAGAAACTTATATGGCTGCCTTGAGTTCGACTTTCAGAAGGTTGTGAATGATGGAAAAGGATATCAGATAGCGACTCTCTGTAAGCATTTGGAGCTTCTTCTTGCACTCCTAAGAAGTCGAGGGATTGAGGGTGAAGAGTTCAAAATGATTTTCGCCCCGGATAATGATCTGACCAAAAAATATGTGACCTTGGTAGATGATGTTTCCAGAATAGTATTTGATAGTGACATCGAACTGAAGTCCCGAATCAGCCTTCAAATAGAAAAGCCGGAAATGTTCCGCAACACACCCGATCTGCTATATGCATTGCGGATGTACCTAACGGGAGATGCTGGTGCAAGCGCGATAGGAGTTACATCTGTTTCAGATGACTAGATAGTTAAAGTCAAGTTAACTAAGTTCTATTTCTTATTACCTATCTTGTTATCTTCTTCTTAGTGAACCTTCACACTATAGTGTCGGAGGTTCACTATGTTCAAAAACCTATTTTTTCAAGCCAAAGCACTACCAGAGCTGTCATCTCAACTCGATACTGAAATTCCACGCTACCCGCCATTCCTGAAGGGGTTGCTAGCTGCGTCACCTGAGGATTTGCAGTCCACACAAGACGAGCTAATTGCCAAACTGCGCCAGGTACTTGGCTTTAATCTGCGTGATTTTCAAAGGCTAATCCAGCCCTGCATTGATCATCTGGCGGCTTATGTTCATTTGTTGCCAGCTTCTGAGCATCATCACCACAGTGGGGCTGGTGGTTTATTACGTCATTCGTTGGAAGTTGCTTTCTGGGCGGCACAAGCAGCGGAAGGGATCATCTTTGTTGCCAGTGGCACACCTGTTGAGAAAAAAGAGCTTGAACCAAGGTGGCGTGTTGCGGCGGCATTAGGCGGTTTGTTCCATGATATTGGTAAACCCGTTTCAGACTTGTCCATCACGGACGAAGATGGACGCTATCAGTGGAACCCTTTTTTAGAAACCTTATCCCAGTGGAACACAAACAACAATATTGAACGCTATTTCATTCGCTGGCGCGACGGACGGTGCAAGCGACACGAGCAATTTTCAATTCTGGTGTTAAACCGGGTGATGACACCTGAATTGCTCGCCTGGTTAACTCAACCTGGCCCTGAAATTTTGCAAGCCATGCTGGAAGCAATTGGCAATACCGATCCCGAGCATGTCCTGTCTAAACTGGTCATTGAAGCTGACCAAACCAGTGTCCAGCGAGACCTGAAAGCGCAACGAATTTCCGTTGACGACAATGCCCTTGGTGTCCCAGTCGAACGCTATCTACTTGATGCCATGAGGCGATTACTTGCCAGTTCGCAGTGGCTGGTCAATCAGCGAGACGCCAGAGTCTGGTTACGAAAATCGAATCAATCAACCAATCTTTACCTGGTTTGGAAAAGTGCCGCTAAGGACATCATTGAGCTATTGGCCAGAGACAAGATACCTGGCATTCCACGAGATCCCGATACCCTTGCGGACATCCTCATTGAGCGAGGACTGGCCACTAAATCCGTCGCAAATGAGCGATATGAAAGTCTTGCCCCCGAAGTGCTGATCAAAGACGACAAGCCAATCTGGTTACCCATGCTGCATATATCTGAGGCCGATTTATTGTTCAGCTCGAATGTGCCAAGTAGCGTAACGCTGTTCAGCAAATCTGAGTGGGAAGCAACACAGCAAACACAAGCAGAGCCTCAGAGTCGCACCAGTGAGCATTCAGGCTTGCCTGAAGAGTCATCATCAATTGAACACAGCAATTCTGCTGAGTCGCCATGGATAAAATCGTCCGAACAAGAAAATGAACTTCGTCATGCCAGTGATGTTAATCACCTTCAGGCAACTGAAAATGCTCCAGGTGATGAATGCGAAAAGCCTAACGATTCAAAAGAGGCTGCTATCGCAAATAACGCAAAACAGCACGATGCAGAAGCATTGAATCTCCCTGAATCTTTGGCGTGGCTCCCAGAGGCCAGCAGTACGCTGGTTGTGGTAGGTGAGCAAGTCCTGATCCGCTATCCCGATGCCGTAAGGCCTTGGTGTGCTCCTCGAAAACTGCTTGCTGAACTCAGTCGATTAGATTGGCTTGAACTAGATCCTGCAAACCCGACACGTAAGGCTAGAACTGTGACTACGAAAGGTGGCGTTCAGGAGCAAGGGTTACTGTTAAAAGTATCGATTTCTAAAGGGCTTACTGCACTGATAGACCCCTCCAATCAAGACGCAGAATCAGTGTCAGCAATTCAGAACGAAGATGCTTCACAGCGTCCGAGTCGAACTGAGACAACCAATGCCCAAGCAAAGGAGCCCGCCACAAGAGCGGAGCGTAAGCAAAAGCCGATAGCGCCCAATACGAACTCATGTACAGACCCCAAACACGCACAGCGCCAACAGATGGTTAATTTTGTGAAAGATTTGCCCATCTTACTGACCGATGGCGATTACCCAGACGTGGATCATAGTGCCGAAGGTATTCGCGTCACGATTCAAACCTTACGCCAAGTCGCCAATGAGCATGGCATTCCAGCCGGACAGCTGCTTCGGGGGATCTCGGCCAGTGACCAATGCCAGTTTGATGAGGGGGAAACGGTTCTGTTTACCGCTCACGCTAAACGTTAATCCATTAGAAATTAATCGGATTGCAAACGGTTATTTTGCGGAGCATGAATGAAAGAAAACGCATACGAAATGCCCTGGCGTACGAACTATGAGGCCATGGCAGCAGCAGGTTGGCTGGTTGGGGCCACAGGGGCAATTGCCGCAGAAGTGCTGACTGAGCTACCACCTGAGCCATTTTGGTGGATGACAGGGATTTCCTCGGGCATGGCGTTGTACCGCCTGCCTGAGGCTTACCGTCTTCATAAGTTGCAGAAGGGATTAAAAGGTAAGCCATTGGCATTTATGGCGCTGTCGCATTTGCAAAAGGTGATGGCAAAACATCCTGATGAATTGTGGTTAGGGTATGGCTTTGAGTGGGACCAACGCCATGCCCAACGCGCTTATGAAATCTTAAAGCGGGATAAGCAAACCTTGCTGAACCAAGGTCACGGCAAACAAATGGGTTCGGTCTGGATTCATGGTGTCGAGCCCAAAGAAGAAGATGTGTATCAGCCAGTTGGTCACACTGAGGGGCACACCTTAATTGTCGGTACGACCGGTGCCGGAAAAACCCGATGCTTTGATGCGATGATCACCCAGGCCATTTTGCGCAATGAAGCCGTGATTATTATTGACCCTAAGGGAGACAAGGAACTTAAGGATAATGCGCAGCGAGCCTGTATTGCCGCCGGTAGTCCTGAGCGCTTTGTGTATTTTCATCCGGGTTTTCCTGAGCATTCAGTACGCCTTAATCCCCTGAGAAACTTTAACCGGGGTACTGAAATCGCCAGCCGAATTGCGGCCTTAATCCCATCCGAAACCGGTGCTGATCCATTTAAAGCTTTTGGCCAAATGGCACTGAATAACATAGTGCAAGGTTTGTTGCTTACTTCACAACGTCCTGATCTGAAAACACTGAGACGATTCTTGGAAGGTGGCCCAGAAGGTTTGGTAGTAAAAGCCGTCACAGCTTGGGGTGAGCAGGTGTATCCGAACTTTAGTGTGGAGATTAAACGCTTTACCGAAAAGGCCAATACCTTGGCAAAACAAGCCATGGCGATGCTGCTTTTTTACTACGAACGCATTCAGCCCATTGCCGCTAATACTGATTTGGAAGGCCTTTTGAGCATGTTTGAGCATGACAGAACCCACTATTCAAAGATGGTGGCCTCATTGATGCCGGTGCTCAATATGCTCACCTCAAGTGAGCTTGGCCCACTGCTATCACCTATTGCAAACGATGTGGATGACAGCCGGTTAATTACGGATTCTGGCCGTATTATCAACAATGCCCAAGTGGCGTATATCGGCTTGGATTCATTGACCGACGCCATGGTTGGCAGCGCCATTGGTTCGTTGCTTTTATCCGATCTCACCGCCGTGGCCGGTGACCGCTATAACTATGGTGTTGATAATCGTCCCGTAAATATCTTCATCGATGAGGCGGCTGAAGTCGTCAACGATCCCTTCATTCAACTGCTCAACAAAGGCCGTGGCGCAAAAATGCGTTGTGTGATTGCTACTCAGACCTTTGCTGACTTTGCCGCTCGTACAGGCAGTGAAGCTAAGGCTCGCCAGGTGTTAGGTAACATCAACAACTTGATAGCCCTTCGGGTGATGGATGCCGAAACACAGCAGTACATTACCGACAATCTGCCTAAGACTCGGTTGCAGTACATCATGCAAACTCAAGGTATGTCGTCCAACTCGGACAGCCCCGCGTTGTTTACCGGCAATCATGGCGAGCGCTTGATGGAGGAAGAAGGCGATATGTTTCCACCGCAGTTATTAGGCCAGCTTCCCAACCTGGAGTACATCGCCAAGCTTTCAGGTGGCCGCGTGATCAAAGGCCGCATTCCTATTTTAACCAGCTCTACACAGGCAGCATAAGGAGTCTGTATGCATCATTCTGTCTGTCTGAAAATGACAACACTTACCAGTAAAGAAATGCTCGCTCAGTGGCAGCAACATAACCCCCAGTTCAAGGAAACCTTAAGACTACTTGAAACCGACTGGCCTCATGCTTTGGCTTCAGTGCACTGTTTGGCGGACTATTTAACGGATGCGTTCACGTTAGATGGCCATTTCATCTTTGATTTGTGTCTGTGTAATGGTTTAGGCAGTTATGAAGAAGTCAGTTGTGATGATGACAGTGTGCGCCTGTGGCATTTCATTGAGGCACTGACTTGGACTGCCGCCAGTGCTTTAACGGGGATTCGCCTGCGTGATCCTGACCATTTCGAATGGGCCGCCGTGGATGGTGTGTATTTCTACTCCTGGATTCGTAATCGTCCAAATCGGATGGCGTATTTGGCTGAAGGACACATCGATGTGCGTTATGTTAGTGGCCATACGACGACAAAGCGGCTTCAACAAGTGATTAAAGCCCGGACTATGACGCCAACCGTTTCAGCCATGCTGGCCCGAGTAGAAGAGGATGTTTGGCATGAGCAAGCATAAGTCGGTTTGGCTGCTGTGTCTGGCACTGATGCTGGAGATTATTGCCATTGGCGTGTTAGTGCCCGGTGATTGGACTGGCCGGGTCATTAGTAAAGAGAAGCAGATGATCCAAAATCAATTGGGCGCACAAACGAGCTATTGGATTGGTCAAACTAGCCATGGCTGGTATCAATCATGGGTTGTGGATACGCAGATGGAGCAATCTGTGCGTGATTTTCTAATCCCCACTGAAGAGCAGCGACTGCGCTCTAAAGGGATGGAGAACATGGGTGGCTTTTGGTTTGTCTGGGTGGAAGACCGTATTCAGGCATTTTTTGATGTGTTGTACCAAGTGTTCACTCGATTTGCTTTGCTGATGGTCTGGTTGCCCTTTGCGCTTATTCTCATGTTACCGGCGCTGTGGGACGGCTTGATGACCTGGAAAATTAAGAAGACAACCTTTGATTTTTCGAGCCCTATCATTCACCGCTACAGCATGATCATCCTGGGCTCAGGCGTCATTTTGCTGTTTATGGGATTGTTCGCCCCGTTGGCCATTCCACCTGTGATGTTACCGTCGCTGATCATCGGTTTAGCATTGATGGCAGGGTTGGCGTTAAGTCACTTGCAGAAGAAGATATGAGATCTAAATTAATAGTTGCCAAGACAGCATGATATGAATATCTGGCTTATTCCTGTCATGATTTGATTCGATTGTGAGTTTTATTCAAATCATGCTATGATTTGAATAGGCTGTTATTTAAATCAAAAGGCGACAAGATGTGGATCTGGCAACAAGCTGACTGGCCGAACTTTATCTGGGATGAAAAAGTCATTGAACCCAAGTTACGCGACATTCGCTTTCACCAAGGAATGTTGTTGGGCAAGATGTCGAGCCAATCTAAAGACCAAAGGCAAAGTATGTTAGACACGCTATTGGCGAACATTATTCATTCGAGTGCCATTGAAGGTGAGAAGCTCAATGCTTTTTCTGTTCGTTCGTCCTTGGCTAATAAGCTCGGTCTTTCTGAAGAAAAACCATTTCCAACCACTGAACGCACTGATGGCCTTGCAGAAATAATGTTAGATGCGGTAGAGAATTTAGACTCGCCGCTCTCACTTGAGAGAATATTACAATGGCATAAACGACTGTTTCCTGAGGGCTACACCTTGTTCAACCCTGTGATAGGAGGGCAGTTACGCGGCGAAGAGCCTATGCAGGTAGTGTCGGGTAGGATTGATAAACCCACGGTGCATTTTGAAGCGCCGAGCCGAGATGTGCTTGAGTCCGAACTAGACGTGTTTATTCGCTGGTTTAATGACTCTCGTGAGGACCCAGCTTTAGATCCATTGCTTAGAGCTGCGATAACACATCTTTGGTTCGTGACGCTCCATCCTTTAGATGACGGCAATGGGAGGATCACCCGCTTACTCACTGATTTGGCGCTGGCCCAGGCTGAACGTCAATCTGTCCGTTTCTATGCAATGTCAGTGGCGATTTTAGCCAACCGTAAAAGCTACTACGGAATATTAGAGCAATCCCAGAAAGGTGAACTTGATATTACTGCTTGGCTTATGTGGTTTTTAAACACCTTAGGTGAAACATTCACCAATGTGCTCGAAGAAATCGACCAAACGGTTTTTAAAACAAACTTCTGGCGAAATGTCGATCAAACGCGACTGTCCTCGGAACAAGTAAAAGTGCTCAATCGAATGCTTGATGGGGATTTTGACCAAGGCATTAATACGTCGCAATATCATAAAGTGGCGAAAGTGAGTAAACCAACCGCGTCTCGTCATTTAGCGGCGTTGGTCGAGCTTGGTTGCTTGGTAAAAAGTGATGCTGGGGGCAGGAGTACTCGTTATAAGCTGGCGCTCTTGAGTTGAAAACACGAGTATTGAGAAAATATGCCAATAGAACTAGTGACAGTTTGTACTAGCTTAAGGTTTACGTGTTCGAGCGTTTTTGTGTGTAAGTTGACGCTCGATGAGTGAAAATTCGTGACTGAGTTTATGATATTCACGTGCAACACTTTGATTTTTAAGTGCCTTTCCTTTCAATGTTTTTAGAGACATCAATTTTATCCCAATGCTAGTTCATAAGGCTGGACGTGTAACGAGGCCTTTTGATTTTTGAGTACTGATAAATCATAAGCATTTTGCAGGCGCAACCATTGCTCAGCAGAGGGTTTAGCAAAAGCCAGTTCCAAGCGTACGGCCATTTCTGGAGTAATTGCACCTTGTCCGTTTAATACCTTGGATAGTGTTTTACGGCTTACATTCAAGTGCTTTGCAACACCGGTAATCGTTAACTCTAACGGCTCGATGACCAACTCTTTTAATATCTCACCAGGGTGAGCGGGGTTATGCATAGTCATGAGTGATAATCCTCGTAGTTAACAATTTCAGCCTCAAGTCTATTGAATCTGAACGAAACGTGCCAATTATCGTGCACTAATTCTAACCCTTAAGGTTGCGATATCAATATGATTGTAAGAGCTGAATCACTAAGCCACCTCAAAACCTTCAAGAATTCGGCATCTAGCTGACCACTGAAGCTGCCAATCCCGAGGCATCCTTCACTTCTCAATTCAAACAACGAGGAGTGACTATGGAACCTGTGAGTATTCCGTCCTATATCGATGACCCGCCGCACTTCCTGCTTTGGAGTGCCGATGAGATGGCTCCCATTCTGTTGGGGCTAGTGATCGGCATTTTTACCGGTAATGCCTTGGTTTTATGCCTGTTGGGGTTGGTGACAACCAAACTCTATCGGCGTTTTCGTGATGGTCGCCCAGATGGTTTTATTCTTCACGCCATCTACTGGGCTGGACTGTTGCCAACCAAAGCCAAGACGATCCCTAACCCATTTATCAGGAGCTATCTGCCGTGAAGTTCGACGTGTTTTTAAAATCATGGCAAGGCACGCAATTAGAGAACCGATGGCAACGGTTTCTGATTGCAGTGCTGCTGCTATCTAACTTGCTGCTTGCGGTTGCGGCATTTTCTCGTAATACCGTAGTGGCCATTCAACCGCCAACCTTGTCTGAAACGGCTGAAGTGTCACGAAACCAGGCTACTCAACCTTACCTGGAGTCCTGGGGGCTCTACCTGGCTGAGCTTATGGGCAACGTGACGCCGGGTAATGTGTCTTTTATCCGGGTTGCTATTGAGCCGCTACTTTCTCCAGCGGTGTACCAGCAAGTGGTCGATGCACTGGAGATTCAGGCAAGACAAATCCGGGAAGACCGAGTCACGCTCAAATTCCAACCCAGACAAGTGGAGTATGAGTATGAAACCGGCCATGTCTTTGTGACCGGTTATTCCTTGGTCTCTGGACCATCTGGAGATGAACAGCGCCAAACTCGCACCTATGAGTTTGACATCGATATTGAGCAATACCGTCCAAAGCTCAGTTGGATGGATACGTATGAGGGGCAAGCTAGAACGAAGCGAGTTCGTGAAAAGTTGACCCAAGAGCAAAACCGGAGGGTGAATGATGCGAACCAAAATTAGTCGATGGATGACACCAAGCTTAATCGCAATGAGCTTGAGTGGCGTCCTGTTATCTCAAGCGTCGTATGCAGACGTGGAATTGCCGATTGTGCCAGCCAGTGTGATGAAGCAGTCCGCTACAGCAAATCCACCGACTCAAACCAATACGGCTTCAACGGATGTGCCAGCAACGCTACTGATGACACCGGGGGTTAATGAACTGATCCCTGTCGCACTTGGCCATCTGAATCGGATTGTGACGCCGTTTGAATCGCCTCAGGTGAGAACAACCAGTGATGCTAAGACGCAAATCAAGGGGAATGTTGTATATGTGGCCACGGACAAAGAATCACCGGTTTCACTTTACATCACTCCGCCTGGTCAGGAAGCGCCTGCGTTATCTGTCACCTTAGTACCTCGTCGTATTCCACCGCGTGAAATCACCTTAGCTATTGATGGTCAGCAGTGGCCTATTAAGGGCGTCGTGAACCGAAAAGCCGCCACTTGGGAAACGGCTCAGCCATACGTCGATAGCCTACGTGATTTACTCAGACGACTTGCACTAAATGAACTACCACAAGGCTATGACATCCGTTTGGCTGGCCAAACTGACACAAGCCCGAAATGTTTTCAGCCGGGCTTAAAGTTTGGTTTTAAGCAGGGGCAAATTGTGACGGGACATTACTTCACCGTCTATGTAGGACTGGTTGAAAGCTTTGCCGATGAGCCGATAGAAGCCAGTGAAATAGCTTGTCATGCACCAGATATAGTGGCAAGCGCCTACTGGCCTCGCAATATCTTGTTGCCGGGTGAAAAGACTGAGTTGTATGTGGTTGTTCGCAATCATCGTGAAGAAGCGGTGGAAAGTCAGCGACCTTCGCTTCTTGTGGGAGGTGAGCTTTGATGAAAGCACAATGGGAACAAATGAGCCCGAACATGAAGCGGGGTCTATCGGTTGCTGGTATTGCTGGTGGTCTCATCCTTATGGTGATGGTGTTTTCACCTAATCCTGACGATGGCTCAAGCAGTCGGAACCGGCAGGAAACGATCCGGCACATTCTTACGGATACCAATACTCGTGATGTTGGGGTCGATAGTTTGGCTGCAAATTTAAAACTACTCAGTGAGCGCAACGAACAGTTACGTCGTGAAGTTGAGCGCTTGCGTCGTGACGTCGATTCAGGACGGCTAAGCCCAGGTTCGCCTTCAATACCAAGTGAGGTTAATGCGGAGTTGGCTCGGCTTAGAGCGGAGCTTGATGATGTTCGCGCTGGAGGTGATTCAGTAGCTGAAGGCACAAATAGCCGTTTTGAAGTGCCTTTATCTGCCATGGAATTGCCTAAAGAAGAAAAGCCACTGCCGTCTAACCCAGACGACTATTTTGCCAATGCGCCGCTGCCTGATCCGCTCTATCAGCAGCCAGCCAATGGCCAAGGTACACGAGCACGAGATGTTCCATTGCCGCCAATCACGATTCGTATGATTGAGCCTGAAGTGGTTGCTGAACCAGAAGTTGTAGTGCAAGAAGCGCCGCCTTTGTATTTACCGGCGGGCAGCATCATCTCAGGTACTTTGATCACGGGTTTGGATGCTCCTACTCACGAGTCTGCAAGACGTGAACCTTTTCCTGCATTGCTGAGGATTCAAAAGGAAGCCATTTTACCCAACCGATTTAGAGCGGATATCAAAGAGTGTTTCTTGATCGCCGCAGGTTACGGTGATTTGAGCTCTGAGCGTGCTTATTTGCGAGGCGAGACCATTTCATGTGTGAGAGAAGATGGTGGCGTCATTGAAACGCGACTGGATTCTTATGCCGTGGGTGAAGACGGCAAAGCAGGTATTCGTGGCCGATTGGTGTCGAAACAAGGCCAGCTGGTGGCCAAATCAATGATGGCCGGATTCCTTCAGGGCTTGGCAGGCGCATTTGATGTAAATCCTGTACCGACGATTCAGACGGGTAATGCCGGTGATACTCAGTTGTACCAGCAAGTCATGAGCCAAGAAGCATTACAAGGCGCTGCGATTAAAGGCACTGGTAAAGCATTGGATCGAGTGGCCAAGTTCTATTTGGACATGGCTGAAAATATGTTCCCAGTCATAGAGGTAGACGCTGCAAGGAAAATTGAAGTCATCGTCACTCGTGGGGCCTCATTGTCATTGGCCACTTCACAAGGGGTAGGTGCAAGAAGATGAAAAAATCCTGCATGTTGCTAACCGATCGAAGTCCGTTTCAGACAATAAGATGTGTATCCAGAGGAGAGTTAACCATGACGACATCAATGCAGAACAACCCAAAGCACCAGTCAAAACAGTGGTCTAAAGCTGGATTACTTTTATTGGCAGTCGGCTCAACCTTATTGTCTGGCTGTAGTTCATTGGGTCTCGGGAGTAGTGAATATGGATGCCCAGGTATGCCTGACGGTGTGCGCTGTTTATCCGCTCGTGAAGTCTATGAGCTTACCAGTAATGGCGCTGCACCCAAGACGATTGATGCTGTGGCGACTCGAATTGGTTCTCCCTCTGGGTATTCACAATCTGATTTAGAGACAGGACTGCTGAGCCATCCAGCATTACCTGAGACGCAGCAATCTGCACCTATTCGCATTCCTTCAAGGGTGATGCGAATTTGGATTGCGCCTTGGGAGGATGACCGTGGAGATCTGAATTTATCCAGCTACGTGTTTACCGAAATTGAACCGCGCCGGTGGGATATTGGGGGGTCAGCACCTCGAACGGTTTCGCCAGTGCTACGTCCACTTCAGACTCAAAGCGATTCAGCCTCAGCGGGAGCTGATGGTAAGCGCGATAACTTGAGTATCTACGGAGAAACTAACGAATGACAAATGCAGTTCGCACCATTCAAACTCAGCGCCTAATGACCATTGGAGCGCTTGGTTTAATGGCGTTAATGATTTCGGAGCCCTCATTTGCGGGCACCGGTGGTGATGCTTTCACTGATGTGTGGGATACCCTAAAAGATTGGACCCAAGGTACTTTGGGACGGATCGTAGCGGGAGCCATGGTTCTGGTGGGTATTGTGGGCGGTATCGCTCGCCAAAGCTTGATGGCTTTTGCCTTGGGCATTGGTGGCGGTATGGGTCTCTACAATACGCCAACCGTCGTTGAAAGTGTTATGTCTGCAACCTTACCTGTTGTTGCTAGCACTCCAGAAGTCATTGGCACAACAGTTCCAGCAATCAGCGCCGTTTTACTGGGCACCTGATAATATAGACGGCTTCTCTTGTGCAAGGGGAGCCGTCATCTCAGTCTATCGACAATGATTTTTCGATATCGCAGATCCTTGCCATGAGTACTAAAGGATCAAACGTCGATTCTTTGAAGCCAAATTTCTTGTAGAACGTTTGCGCACTACCATCAATAGCATGGACTAAGATTCCTGCTCCACCGACAGCGTTCATTGCTTGTACTGAGCGAATGATACAATCTTTTAAAAGACCGGCTGCAATGCCTTGACCTTGATGGGCTTTATCTACTCCAAGCCTGGCTAGAATCACCATGGGAATGGGATCTGGACTATTTCTTCTTAATGAACTGAAAGCTTGCTCTCTGGAAACTGATCCCATGGCAATGGCATAGTACCCAATCACTTGATGGACTTCAGTGTCATTGACCACATACACTCTCGCGGTTCCCCGCTTTTGACTCTTTAACGCCTGCTTTCTTAACCAAGTATCGAGTTCTTCGATGCCACATTGAAAGGCGTTAATCTCGTGATCAGCAGTGAGTAGGGTTGGTGCACTTATTCCCAAGGCGCTTTCCTTTTAAACAGATCTTTCATACCTTCAAGAGTCTGTGGCTCCGCACGAAGTTCGTTATCAAACGCTTCAAAAGCCTTTGCTTCTAGAACAAAATCCCGCTGTTCTGCCAGTATACTATGCGCTTCATTGAGCGCTGCTTGCTGAATGAATACGGTTCTATCGACTTTCTTTAAACTTGCTGCGGCATCGATGATGTCTCTTACCGATGGCAGTACTCGCATGTTGATTGGGGCTGTCTTTGTAGCCATGACACCATCCTCCGTATATCTACTTAATACACAGTTTAAACGGTTTTAGCGTGTAGTCAATAGATACACGCGGTGTTGTTCTTGGAACTTTGAGAGTTGGTTAGTTGTATTTCGACGGTATGTAACTATTTTTGGTTTAAACCATTGTGAAATTTAACACCTAGAGTATGAAAAAATAGACTTAAGTAAACCAGGGGTCTAGCAGGGAGGAACCTTTCAACTTTCAGAATGATAGCTATACCTTTACTAATAATGCGTAACAACAAGTGGCACCCTAGCAAGGCACCCAATTCTTCAATCTATCTAACCGAGTCCACATAGGTGTAAAAAAAACGGGCTCAGCTAAACCGGTTGGCTAGCAACGGCGTTTCTATCATCGCTTGTCGGCGATAAAAGTGTTATGTCTGCAACCTTACCTGTTGTTGCCAGCACTCAAGAAGTCATTGGCACAACAGTTCCAGCAATCAGCGCTGTTTTACTGGGCACCTGATAAACTCAAAATATGCCTTTAAAAGGTTTGGGTCTACAAAGTCACTGCTTTGTGGGCCTTATTTTTTATCAGGATTGGCTTATTTGATCAGTCTTGGTGGGTAAATCTGTTTAACTTCAAGCACAATGCTCCTCCCTTTATGTACGCCTTTAGGTGATGTTGTTAGTTCATAAAGCCCAGAGACGGAACCATTTTCTTTATGGCGTTTTGAAAGTTCATGTTTCAACTTGTTGACTTTTAGTTTTGTTGGATTTGTTCCCTGAAAATGGCTCAATGCCTCAAGAGAACATAGTTGTCTTATGTGATCTATGATGCCCATACCAACAATAAAATCATACCGTTCAAAGCTCATCCACTTTAAACTCTCTGCAATCAGATCAATGTATTCGTTTAAGCGAATGATGCTTTCTTCCGGGGTCGTAGGACCTAAGCGAATAATATTTCCACCACCGTCAACAGTATCACGTATTTTCCAGATGGGTTCATAGTGGCCAACCCTGTTTCTAAAGTCCTTTATAAATTTAAATCGATGATGTAATGCAGTCCTTGTTGCGTTCGTGCTTTTTGCATTTGGGAATACTTGTGGAATCAATGTCGGCCAAAGTTTGGTATTTTTCACTGGGTCATCGTAGTTCTGCGTAAGTAAATTAACCCAAAAGCCAAAGCTCAAAGATGCTACAACGGTATCTGAAGAAGGTCTGGGAGTAATTGGTGTTTTACGATCTTTTTTCAGGTATTGCTTCTCAGCCTCTTTTTTCGCAGAGGGGAATTTCTTCATTAAAAACCATTCTTTGTTTCCACTGAAATGGCCGGATGCAGCTGAATGAATTGAATTTCGTAAAGTAATTTCAGTCGCCTGAAGAAGGGGGTAAAATGCTGTTGATAAGGACTTATTCCAAAGATACGTTCCAAGAGCTTCAGCATCATTTTGACAGCTGAAGTATCTGCGGTAGGTGTCCAATCGGGACTTCGAAAGCGTTACCTCTAGTGCGTTGATGAACGCTTGATCTACTTGCAAATCTTTATCTCCAATCCTATACTGTGTCTGTAAGTCCTAGATACACCCCCTCCGAGCATCGGCTCGTGATATGGCTCTAGGGCAGAATCTGACTAGAAATTGCTTTAAAATCATAGGTTTTTTGGCGAAATCTAGAAGAATTTGAAGAGGCTGCTGAAAGGCGGCCTTTTTCATTTCTGCTCGTTATAAGCTGTACACTGTTTATTCCTCCTAATTCTAACAGTTATTTCCAAATAGTTAAGCACCCTAGCAAGGCATCCAATTCTTCAATCTATCTAACCGAGTCCACATAGGACAACTGCATAGACTGGAGCCTCGATTTACATTAACGAGGACTCCTCATGCGAAAACTATCTCCAATCATTCTGGCGCTTGCGCTGTCTCCTTTGGTTCAAGCTGAACCTGTGTCTGAAGTGTCGCCCGTTGGCAAAATTGATGGCATGGTTTCTTTACCTGTCACGGGTATGAAAGCGGTCGAAAGCAATGGCCGTATTGTTTTCATGTCAGACAGTGGCCGGTTCGTCATTGATGGCACGCTCTATGATGCCTGGTCGAAAAAGCCGCTTACCAGCCTTGAAGAAATTCGTGAAGCGGGGAACACGCTGGACTTAAGTCGTCTTGGCTTAAAAATGGATGATTTGAACCCACTTACGCTGGGCGAAGGCAAAAAGAAAGTGGTGGTCTTTGTTGACCCACGATGCCCGCACTGCCATGAGCTTTTGAAACAAGCTTTACCGCTAACCAAAGAATACACCTTCCAAATACTCCCTGTGCCAGTACTTGGTCCTGATTCAGAGCGTCAGGTTCGCCAGCTTGGCTGTGCGCGTGACAAGAAAGCGGCCACCGATGCATTGCTGAATGGCCGGATTGGTAACCTAGAACAGGATGATGCCTGCAACTTAGAACCAATGCAGCGTACCTTGGTGACAGCTCAAATCCTGGGCATTCAAGGTGTGCCTTTCATCGTCGCCAATGATGGTCGCATCAGCCGAGGCCGTCCTTATGATCTTTCTGCTTGGTTGGAGGGGCGTTAATGAAAGCCTCTCTGTATTCAGGGCAACGCGCTTCAGAGCTGTTGCCAGTCTTGGCCTATTCAGACGATGAGCAACTGTTTTTCATGGAAGACCAGAGTGTTGGCTTTGGTTTTCTATGTGACCCATTGCCCGGTGGTGATGAGTCTGTTGCAGACAGGGTTAATGTTCTTCTCAACAACGACTGGCCAAAAGACACTTTGCTGCAATTTGGCCTGTACGCCTCGCCTGATATTCAAACCGACCTTCAACGCATGATGGGCTTACGGCATCGTCAATCCGATCCATTGCTTAGGGCGTCGATACGCAAACGTGCGGATTTCCTCGATGGGGGCACGGTTCAACCGATAGAAGAATCGACCCAGACTCAGGTACGCAACTTTCAACTGATCGTCACCTGCAAATTGCCTTTGGAAAGTCCTATACCGACCGAGCGTGAGTTAAGTCGAGCATCCGCGCTTCGTGCTTCTTTCTCGCAGGCGCTGGCAACGGTTGGTTTTCGCGTTACTGAGATGACTGACCGGAACTGGCTCGCGGCATTAAGTGCGCAGCTTAACTGGGGAAAAGATGCTTCTTGGCGCAATCCATCACCAATCCGCAGTGAGGCAGATAAACCACTTCGAGAGCAAGTGTTGGATTATGACCGAGCTATCAAGGTGGATAGCCAAGGTCTGATGCTGGGTGATTACCGAGTTAAAACCTTATCGTTTAAGCGCTTGCCTGAGCGGATCTGGTTTGGTCATGCCGCAAGTTTTGCGGGCGATATGATGACGGGCAGTCGCGGTTTACGCGGAAGCTTTTTGCTGAATGTCACCATTCACTTTCCTTCAGCTGAGGCGATGCGATCTCGTTTAGAGACGAAGCGTCAATGGGCGGTCAATCAGGCCTATGGCCCGATGCTCAAGTTTGTGCCGGTGCTTGCAGCCAAGAAAAAGGGATTTGATGTTCTTTTTGAAGCCTTGCAAGAAGGTGATCGTCCTATTCGGGCAAACATGACCTTAACGCTGTTTTCACCAACAGAAGAAGCGTCGATCAGCTCTGTTTCAAATGCCCGAACTTACTTCAAAGAACTCGGATTTGAGCTGATGGAAGACAAGTACTTTTGTTTGCCCATTTTTCTGAATGCCTTGCCATTTGGCGCTGACCGCCAGGCGATGAATGACTTGTTTCGATTCAAGACCATGGCGACACGGCATGTGATCCCTCTGTTGCCTTTGTTTGCGGATTGGAAAGGTACAGGCACGCCAGTGATTAACTTTGTTTCCCGTAATGGCCAGATCATGAGTGTGTCCCTTTATGACTCGGGCAGTAATTACAACTGTTGCATCGCGGCGCAATCGGGGTCGGGCAAGTCATTCCTGGTGAATGAAATCATCTCCTCCTACTTATCAGAAGGCGGGCAATGCTGGGTGATTGATGTTGGCCGCTCCTATGAAAAGCTGTGTGAAGTTTATGACGGAGAGTTCTTACAGTTCGGGCGGGACAGTGGCATTTGCTTAAATCCGTTTGAAATCGTTGAGGACTATGACGAAGAAGCGGATGTACTGGTTGGATTATTGGCCGCAATGGCCGCGCCTACGCAGTCATTAACTGATTTTCAGATGGCCAACCTAAAGCGTCAGACCCGTGAACTGTGGGAGAAAAAAGGTCGTGCCATGTTGGTTGATGATGTGGCAGAGGCCGTAAAAAATCATGAAGACCGTCGTGTGCAAGACGTGGGTGAGCAGCTCTATCCGTTTACGACACAGGGCGAATATGGCCGCTTCTTTAATGGCCACAACAATATTCGCTTCAAAAACCGTTTCACCGTTCTGGAGTTAGAAGAGCTCAAGGGGCGCAAGCACCTGCAACAAGTGGTGTTGCTTCAGCTTATCTACCAAATCCAACAAGAGATGTATTTAGGTGAGCGGGATCGTCGCAAGATTGTGTTCATCGACGAAGCCTGGGATCTGCTGACTCAAGGTGATGTCGGTAAGTTCATCGAAACCGGTTACCGTAGATTTCGAAAATATGGCGGCAGTGCTGTAACGGTAACGCAGTCGGTCAACGATTTGTATGACAGCCCTACAGGTAAAGCCATCGCTGAAAACTCGGCCAATATGTACCTGCTTGGCCAAAAAGCTGAAACCATCAACGCGCTCAAAAAAGAAGGCCGTTTGCCATTAGGTGAAGGCGGCTACGAATACCTAAAAACGGTTCATACCGTCACGGGTGTCTATTCCGAAATTTTCTTTATTACCGAAATGGGCACCGGGATTGGCCGCCTCATCGTCGATCCGTTTCACAAGCTGTTGTACTCGTCCCGTGCAGAAGATGTAAACGCGATTAAGCAGTTAACGCGCAAAGGCCTTTCTGTTGCTGATGCCATCTCCCAGTTGTTAAAGGAGCGAGGCTATGAATAAGACCACGCTTTGGCCATTTATGGCTTCTATTACTTTGTCTATTGCTGGTAGCGGTTTAATGACCAGCTGGCTCTTAATGAAAACACTCGAACCTATCCACAGCCAGTTGGCGTTAAGTACGCCCATTGCAGTCGTGGATTTTGGGGAGGCGGTGTTGTCACTGGGCCCCAATGCCAGCGAACAAGACATCGAATCCAGGTTGCTTCAGACCAATCAGCAAATTGAAAAGCTAAAAGCAGCCGGTTTTATCGTGCTGGATGCCCAAGCGGTGGTGGGTGCTGATGATTCTGTATTTGTGCCAGTAGGCTCAAAGGAGGTGTCTCATGCAGATACTCCGTAAAAGAATGCCTTGGCGGCCATATCTCATTCGGTTGACCGTTCTTGCGTTAATCATGGCCTTGGTAGGCACCTACGCCATGATGCGCTACCGAATAGGTATTGATACCCAGCAAGAGCGCTGCCTGCCTGATACCACGGTGTACCTGATTGACCTATGGAATAAAGAGCCCGTTAAGGATGGTTTGTATGCCTTCCACTCAAAAGGACTCGCTCCGTTATATAACGACGGTACTCGTATGCTGAAACGCCTAACAGGGATGCCTGGGGATGAAGTCAATGTGACGCCTGAGCATGTGCTAGTGAACGGTGCTGAAGTCTCTACCGGCATGGCATTAGCCCAGCGTCTTGGTGTGGCGGAATCACAATTTAGCCGTTCATTGACGCTGCAAGAAAACGAATATTGGTTTTCCGGCGAGGCTGCAACAAGTTTCGACTCCCGCTATTGGAATGCCGTTAAGCGCGAGCAGATTGTCGGTCGCGCTTGGCCGCTTTGGTAGGAGGTAGATGATGCAAAGACTATGTCTCTTATTTTTATTGGTTGCTCCATTGTCTTGGGTGCAAGTTTCCTGGGCACAAGAGCCTTTTCCGTTGTCTGACGAGGACAAAAAGATCGTCGAAATGAGCCGCAGCATTTTACAAAGTGCTGTGGATGGTTCATCTGAATTTATCGAGCCTTTTGCGCCGGTTGAACAACCTGTGTCGCTCAAACACAGCGATGAATGGTTGATATTTGCGTCGTCCTCATTGGGTGATTCGTCACTGAAGCAGCTATTTAAAGAGGCCAGTGCTACCGGCGCTATTGTGTTGTTTCGGGGCATTCCTGAAGGAAAGACTTTGGGGGCGGCTATCCGTGATTGGCATACCCTGATGGCGGGACTTGATCCTGTTCCTCAGGTTCGAATCGATCCGAAAGCCTTTGTGCACTGGCGGGTGACTAGCGTGCCTGCCATTTTCCGCATAGAAGATGACAAGGTGACTGCAAGTGCACTAGGGGTTTACAGCAAGGACTGGTTGCAGCGCCAAATTGAAACTGGCAATAGCGGTTCATTGGGTCAACGCGGTCCAATTCATTCGATTTTAGAACCGGATTTGATGCAAGTGGCGATGCAGCGTTTACAGTCGCTTGACCTGGGCGCGTTAAAGAAAAAAGCCATTGAGCGTTTCTGGTCTCGCCAAACATTTACTGACTTACCCAAAGCCACGCAGTATCGGATAAGAATGGTTGATCCAACCATCGTCATGCAGCGGCCACTATTGGATGCCAATGGCCGAACATTGATCCCAGCAGGAACGCGTATTAACCCGCTAAAAGCCTTGCCATTTACTCAGCAGCTCGTGGTGTTTAATGCGTCGAACGCTGAAGAAGTGGACGCAGTAGCGCATTGGCTTGAGACGCAAGATAGGACACTGCGCCGCATTACGCTTATCACCACGCAGCTCGACCGTGCCCAAGGCTGGAATCGCCTCAATGCGCTTGAAAAGACATTGGACAGTCCGGTTTACCTTCTCAATGCCTCGCTAAAGCAGCGCTTTGATTTGCAAGTCACCCCGTCGTTTGTTCAAGCAAAGGGGCTCGCGTTTGAAATAGAAGAAATTCCAGCAAAGGAGCTTGTTCATGAAAAAGCTCAATAATACGTATCGTCGGTTGCGTACTCTCGTTGTCATGCTTGTCCTGGGTGCATCTATTCCTGCTAAAGCCGAACTGACCTGCCCAGACGCGGGTTTATTATCGGGCAAGTTGCTGACGGATGTTTGCTGGTCATGCATTTTTCCTATCCGGGTTGCAGGGCTTCCTCTTGGCTCTGGCAATGTCCCAAGCGGCGCATCAAACAAGTCATTTTGCTTGTGTGAAGACAACTTAGGCGTGCCAAGGCCAGGTATTGTTACCAGCATGTGGGAGCCAGCGCGTCTGATTGAATTGGTCAGAACGCCGGGTTGTTCGCCTTCCCTGGGAGGGATCCGTTTACCGTTAGGTGATAGACGACTGCAAGGTGGTCATGGTGAAGGTGAATACGATACCGGCGATCTTGCGTTCTACCATTACCATTATTACGCCTTTCCGCTTTTGGTCATGCTCGATTTGTTCATGGATGGCAATTGCAATGCCGATGGTTACATGGACTTTGACTTGATGTATTTGTCGGAATTGGACCCAACATGGCTGAACGATGAACTGGCCTTTTTTACTCAGCCTGAAGCGGCTGCTGTTGCTAATCCATTGGCTATTTCGGCTTGTACCGCTGATGCTGCTTCATCAACGCTTGGTAAACCCATCGATCAGTTTTTTTGGTGTGCTGGCAGTTGGGGCCATCTCTACCCGTTATCTGGCCACACCTTAGCCTTTGGCTCATTAGCAGAAAACACTAGCCATTTAGCGGCGCGTGCAATCGCGGCTCAACACAGGCGTGGTCTTGCAAGGCGAACAATGGGGAACAGTGCGCTATGCCGACCTGTTATCGAACCCATGCTGCCGAAATCTCAATACAAGATGAGTATGTTCTTCCCAGTACCGGAAACTGAAAGTGCGCATGTCATCGGTGAAAACACCATGAAATGGGGAGAGTGGCGAACGATCCCCGGTGCCGGAGAAGATGCGCTCTACATTTTGTGGCGCTGGCAAGACTGCTGTAACTCGGGAGGTTAACTATGAAACCAACATTTTTTACCCGAGTGTTAGCGGGTATTTTATCTATCACTATGGCGTGCTTGCCCTTACATGGTGTGGCCGCTGATGTACAGCGCCAATCCGGCCTAAGCGGACAACAGGAAGGTAAGCAATTGCTGCAAAACTGGACGATGCCCGCACTCAATGGCAATACATTGTCGGTGCCGAATGGCAGTGGTAATGAGTCCATTAACTTGCAAGAGCTTTTCCCTGGTATGGATCAGGGCTCATTGGATGTCTTAACGGGCGTTTATGGCTCTGATGCCAGCATGAATCAATTGGGGACGCAGCGCCAAGAGAGCATGGTATCCGAAAGTGGCGCTACGGGTGAGGCGTTTCGCTCGCTACAGCAAATCAAAGACAGGTCTCGGCCAGATATGGTCAATGATCCGCTTTGGGCATTAACTGATGCGGTTCAAACTGACCCTAATCTATTGACGCAAAGCTTCCCCGGCTGTGAGTCTCAAGGTGAAGGCAGCCCAAATTACCAGCAATGTGACAGACTTAATACAGCGGTTAACAGCTGCACTATTACTCACGATTACACGGCAGGCATTATTGAGCATGTTTCAGGACCGATGAACCTTCGCTCTTGTGGTGAGGGATGTCTTGAAGTTTGGATAGGACGAATTGGCGACAACTACTGGAGTGGCCGTTGTAAAGTGTTTGAACAGGCCATCACGCTCAAAGTCGTGAACCCCGATGCGATTACCTCAGCCGTTCTTGAGTACGCCAAATGGGATGACTACATGCAAGTTTGGCTTGGCGATCAGAAAGTTTGGTCTGGGCCGAACAATAACTTTCCACCAGAAACGGCAGGTCGCTGCGAGCTCAGTACCAGTTGGGAGCGCAATCCAAATACCGATCTCACTGCCAAGCTAAAAGCGGTAGAACCGGGTTTAGAAGTGCCGGTAAAAATTCGCGTATCGGTTACGGGGAGTGGTGAGGGGTATGCACGCATCAAGGTGCGCTTTGATCCAACCAAGGTGGTGATGAATGATAGTTGGTCGCCGCAATCCTGTATCGAGCAAGCAGCGGATATTCCGACGAAGTTTTCAGACTACAGCATTCAATGCACGGATCAGCCTTCTTCAACCAACGGATGTACGGTGGTCAATGGTGTTTCAGTTTGTGAATCCTACTTTGCCCCAAGCCCTGTGACTGGCATATCGCCTTTATGTCGGCGTGTACAAGTCAGTGTGGATGACGAAAGCTATAAGGGGATTGAAAATCAGGCCTGCCAAGTGCTTGAAGCGAATCCTTTCTGTAGCTTCATGTCGTCAGAATGTGCCGGGACCAATGATAAAGGTGAATGCATGCGTTTTACCGATACCTATGACTGTGGATTACAAACCAGCGATCCAAAGTGCGTGGTATCCAATCTTATGCCGAGTAGTTTTGAGGCCTGTGAGCCTACTCAGACGATTACGCCATTTACTGAAACCAAGCATGTACCGGATTACCAGGTGTGCGAAAAGATCAGCACGCTTACTCAGTGTCAGTTAGAGCGGCGCGTATCCGCTGAAACCCATCAACAAAGCTGGTCCATTGAGCGCGGTTGCTTTAGCTCTGAAACGCTCAGCTTTGTTCCACAGCACAGCAACACCATGCAAACTGGAAACGCGACGCTGAGAGTTTTTGATAATCAAAATACTGAGATAAAAATCACCGAGTCGCCGTCAAAGGCAAATGGTTGGAAAACGACACTCTCACTGACGGGTAATAAAGAAGCAGTCACAGAGACGAAACCGTCCATTAAGTACCCTGAAATGACCTGTCCAAAAGGAACCTTGGTTGGCTCATTGTGCAAGGTCGTTAATGGGTCGATTATTTCGTGGCATGAATCCCAGGAGGTCACTCGTTCCAGATGCGATTCCGGCTGGAACAAAGTCGATTTCGACACTTGCAGCCGAGAAGTTAAGAAGTGCTTGGCTCCTGCGAAACTGAGTGCTTCCTTGACCTTCTCCGGCAAGTACTTAGAGCAGGACGTTGTTCATCAATCAAGTGATCCGGGCATAGACCAATGCTTGATGCAAACGGATCAGTTTACTGCGGTGCAGTGGCAGTGTTTGGATACGGGCACAAAACGAATCGACGGGTTAACGGTTGGTAGTGGCGAGTTGGCTAATCTTGGAAGCCTTTATCCGGCGGTTGTTTCGTCTCCTGCTCATTTAACCAGTCGCGGCAGTTCTGATGGACTGGGACTCTCATGCTGGAGGGCAAGAGCGACCTACAATGCTTCGACTGCTCATCCTGAGTTCAACATGGGCAGCTCAGATAGCTGGGTAGATGCCAATGGTAATACTCAAACTATCGTCAATAACGGACAAAACACGACCACCAATACGTGTGCCGCGCTAGAGCAAAATCTGGCTTGCCAATATGTCAGAACCGAATGCACTGAAGGCGGGGCTGGTCATGAAGGCTTCTGTTATATCCAAAGTTTGGTGTATGACTGCGGACAAAGCGTTGAAGTGCAAAACGCTCGAATGGAAACTCAATACAACTGTGAGGGGCCAGTTCGCTGTATGGGCACAGATTGTTTAGAGCCAGAGTCAATCAAGCAGGCTAACTTTGCAGAGGCCGCTGCGATGCTTAATGCGGCGCAGTTTATGACCAATGATATGTCATGTACGGGAGCTGATGGCCAAGATAACGTCGAGTGTACTGTCTTTAAAGGTAATGCTGGCCAGTGCAAAAAAGCCGTTGGCGGCATAGTGGATTGCTGTGAAAAGCCAAGTGGCGTGTCGTTATCGGATTATATCGCGATGATAGTGGCAGTTAACAAGCTTGATACAGCAGTCATGGCTATGAATCCGTCGTCGGCAATCTATGGTTCGTGGAATACGCTCAGGGAACCGATAACGAGTACTTGGAGTGCGGTTAAAGAGCCTTTTGTGTCTGCATGGGACTCTCTAATGGGGGCAGGGCCATCAACTGCTGCTGGCGCGGGAGCGGAGCAAGCTGCGACTGGCTTCATGCAGGTGTTGACCAACAAAACGGCTGAATGGGTAGGTACTACCTTTGGTTCGGGGGCGCAATCGGCACTGTTTAGTAACGTTGGTGGCGCGGTTGGAGCCGATGGTGTTGTTTCGGGTGGTAACTTTGCACTGGGAGGCGCTGCGGGCGCGGTTCTGAGTACGGTTATGACGGCCTACATGATTTATTCAGTCACCATGATCCTCATTCAGCTTATCTGGAAATGTGAGCAGAGTGAGTTTGAAATGAACGCCAAGCGGGTATTGAAGAGTTGCCACTACGTAGGCTCTTACTGCAAGTCTAAGTTCTTGGGTGCCTGTGTTGAGAAACGGCAGTCATATTGCTGCTTTACTTCGCCGCTTTCGCGAATCATTCAAGAGCAAGTGCGTCCACAATTGGGCCTTGGTTGGGGAAGTGCGAAGTCTCCAAACTGTGAAGGTTTGACCGCGAGTCAGTTAAACCAGGTGGATTGGAGCCAAGTCAATCTGGATGAATGGATAGGTATCTTGTCGATAACAGGCAACCTACCCGAAGTACCGTCACTCGATCTGGAACGACTCACAGGCTCAGGAAGCAAGCTAAACGTGAATGGAAACCGTCAAAGTGCCGCAGACAGAGCCATTGAACGGCTAAACGGAATGGATACCCAGAAATTGCGTCAGGAGGCGACAGAAGAAATTTCGGGGAATAATTGAGCGTATCCTTCTCAAATAGCTCCGCCAATAATGTTCCATTTTGGTTACTTTAAAGAACGTAATGCGCCTTAAGGTAACCAATTTGGTACTTTGTTCCTCTTATGCTTACTGTTCAGCGTGTGCGCAATTTGCTCTGATTTTTTACTATTTTCAGACTTAGTAGGCTGCTGAAAAAAGGAAAAGCTGATAGTCTGGCACATATCAAATTTATGATAAAAGGAAAATTAATAATGCCTAATTTCGATCAAAACTTTGAAGCTACTCGCTTGGCTATGCTTTCAAAACAACACCCTGACATTGTGAAGGTGTCGGGTGAGGTAGTGTTTCGTGCGGAAGATGATGAAGACCGCCTAAGCGGAACATCTTGGACTCTTGAAGATGACATTTTTGATCAGGTTACCGAATCAGGCTTCAAACTACACTTGCTTGAGCTTCTGGATAATTTCATAGAATACCGAGGTCAATGTAACGAGCTTCCGAAAAAGGAAGGGATTGTACGTTTCGGTGGTGGCACTTTAAATATCGAATGGCTACCTAATGGAACTACCCATCTATCCAAATGATGTTTCATAAGAACCTGCCTGAGTTTTTCTATGGATGATAAATCTGTTTCAGAAATAGACTGTCTTGATAAGTTGATGGTTGCATGGGAAGAGGCATTCCCGAAGGATTGGTATTTCAACTACGATGGAGTGATTTCAACTGAGGACTGGGATAGTTGTGGTAAAAAAGTTTTGTTTGTTTTAAAGGAAACAAATGAAGCAAAGCAAAATATTGTCAACGCTATTAATAGAGCTGTTGAAGTGAAGGCAAGTGGATGGTGGCGAGGAAAGGTTCTCCGTCGGGTGGGTCGTTGGGCTTACGGACTTCAAAAATATGATGGGGCTGTGCCGTCCCTGAGAGATGCTAAATTAAATGAAAAAATTGCCGTTAAGAGTATTGCATACATAAACATAAGGAAAACATCGGGAAGTGCGCGAACCGACCAAAAATCGTTTGACGCCCATGCCAGAGAATTTGCCCCTTTTGTTAGAAGGCAAATTGAGTTGATTAACCCTGACATTGTTGTACTTTGCGGCACATATAATCAAGTTAAACGTTACGTATTCCCTGAGCTTAAAAAAGTTAGCGAACGAGTGCATGTTAATGACGGGGTTGTCTTCATCAATGCCTTCCATCCTGCCGCAAGAAAAAAGTCGGCAATGCTTTATCATCAAGTACTCGATAACTACCACGCTTACAAAAATCATGTATAACCAATGCTTGAATAGTTATATGCAGCGCAAGCCTTGCGTCGTATCTTGAAAAATGCCCCTTCGAGAGGGGCTATGTGATGGGAGCCTAGTTGGCTAGTTGGCGGGGGTATCTGTTTCCTCTTCAGTGATTTCGTCATCGGTTGACGGCACCGCTTGTTCAACTTCTGCTTCTTTACCCTTAGCTTGAGCTGATTTTCGGGCTCGAATTTCGATATCAATAATGCGACGTGCAAGTTTGATAATGCGCTGTTGCCATGCGTAGTTGCCATCAACACGTTGCTTGTTGCTAAGCACGCTAGACAACCAGAGAGTGTCCATTGAGATCATCAACGCATCGAGTTTGCGAACTAAGCCGACAAACTGGCCAACCTGAGGCGAGCTGATTTTAGCGTTGAAGGTTATCGGGTCGGTGTAGTCAGGTACTTCATCGATGCCGTTGGACTCCATCAGTTTGTCCAAACGAGCTTGTTCGCTGTCTACCGCCTTAGCGCAATCCTCGATCAACTGGCTAATGATCTGTTCCACTTCATCAATTTCGTTCTCATCGCCAATGATGCGCAAGATAACATCGATTCCATAAAGCGCACTGACCGTCCGTCTAAAAACACGGTCAACGACACGTTGCGCCTGTAAGCTATTAATTGTGAATGATTGTTCAAAGATGGGTTTTGAGTAATTGGGTTTTGCTTGGGCCATAAGTTTGCTCCTGATATGACAATAATCAGTCCCTAGCCTAATCCTCTGTGAGGTAATGGCCTTTCAGCTAGGTGGAAGAATTGAGCATCTTTCTAACTATCCTGTCTGGATAAGACGGTTACACTGACTACCAAATATTGCTGATCTGTTTCAGTGATATCCGCGCCTGAGAGCATGAGCTCAAAGGAAGCCCGCCGCTGAGTTTTCTCAGTGGTACTAAGAGGTAGCTAGCCTCCTTAAACAAATAGCCTGCATGTTTTTACATGCTCAACCATGCGTTCCTTGCGGTTCGCCTTTTCACCACCCAACTGGGGGAGTTCTCCCCAGTTGGGGGTGACTCCTTCACAACCAAATTAAGGAGTCACCAATGGAATATATCTTCGGATTTATTATCCAAATCGCAGGCATTATGTTGCTTGCAAAACTGAGCTGGTCGCTTTTGCGATTGCTTGCTCGTCAAAGCGTGCGCCCGTTTCGATTTGTACTTACTCAAATCAAGCGATTGCTCACACCAACACCAAAACGTCGTCCAATGGCAGTGCCTAAAGCTCCTGGTATGCCCCGTTTGACATCTGCGTTTTACAAAGAGCCACATCAGTACGACATGGCTTTACTCGAAATACCAACCTATCTGCGTCGTCAGTCTTCTTTGCCCAGCCGGGCAGAAACGACTGTGTGCACAGAGTTCAACTAAGACGAGGAGAACATCATGAAAAACCAAGTAACACTCATAGGCTACGTTGGCTCTGAGCCAGAGACGCGAGCCTATCCATCAGGTGATTTAGTGACCAGCATTTCGCTGGCCACTTCTGAGAAATGGCGCGACCGTCAATCCAATGAGCTCAAAGAGCATACGGAATGGCATCGGGTCGTTTTTCGAGATCGTGGTGGATTTAAGTTAGGGCTAAGAGCAAAAGATTTAATCCAAAAAGGAGCGAAGCTTTTTGTTCAAGGGCCTCAGCGCACGCGCTCATGGGAGAAAGATGGTATTAAGCATCGATTGACCGAAGTGGACGCGGACGAGTTTCTGCTTCTTGATAGTGTGAACAAAGCATCTGAGCCATCATCTGCGGATGATGCGGGCTCCCAAGCTAATTGGGCACAAACTTATCCTGAACCAGATTTTTAACCGAGCAAGAACGCTTTAACCCAGCCGGGAGTACTTTCCCGTCAGGGGCAGACTCCCACTTTGATTGTCGGAGTCCAAATGGAAAAACCAAAGCTAATCCAACGCTTTGCTGAGCGCTTTAGTGTCGATCCAAACAAGTTGTTCGATACCCTAAAAGCAACAGCATTCAAGCAACGTGACGGTAGTGCACCGACCAATGAGCAGATGATGGCGCTCTTGGTGGTTGCAGATCAGTACGGCTTGAACCCTTTCACCAAAGAGATTTTTGCGTTCCCTGATAAGCAAGCTGGGATTATCCCAGTGGTAGGTGTCGATGGATGGTCTCGCATCATCAATCAACACGACCAGTTTGATGGCATGGAGTTTAAGACTTCAGAAAACAAAGTCTCACTGGATGGCGCGAAAGAATGCCCGGAATGGATGGAATGCATCATCTATCGGCGCGACCGTTCGCACCCAGTCAAAATCACTGAGTATCTGGATGAAGTCTATCGACCGCCTTTTGAAGGTAACGGCAAAAATGGCCCTTATCGTGTAGATGGTCCATGGCAGACGCACACTAAGCGAATGCTAAGACATAAATCCATGATCCAGTGTTCCCGCATTGCGTTTGGTTTTGTGGGAATTTTCGATCAAGACGAAGCGGAGCGAATTATCGAAGGCCAAGCAACACATGTTGTTGAGCCATCGGTGATTCCACCCGAGCAAGTTGATGATCGAACCCGAGGGCTTGTTTACAAGCTTATCGAGCGGGCGGAAGCTTCAAACGCTTGGAATAGTGCATTGGAATATGCCAATGAACATTTTCAAGGTGTAGAGCTGACGTTTGCGAAACAAGAAATATTTAATGCACAGCAACAAGCAGCCAAAGCGTTCACACAGCCTTTAGCTTCTTAGCACAACGCATTCATTTTACTAACCCTGGCGGGATTATTCTCCCGTCAGGGGGAAGGTCTCGTCTTTTTTTTGGAGATCTTCCATGACTAAATCAGTCTCACTTTTTCGCTTGGTATTGGTTGTTGCCCTTGTCGTAGGCTCGATTCAAGCCGGTAAAGCGGCAATTGATTCGGTTCAAGCAAGTGTTGTTCAGCACCAAATAGCGTTAGCACAAGCTGCAAAGTAACCACTTAACCCTGAAGGGGAGTTCTCTCCTTCGGGGGAGTCTCCCTTCAAAGGAGGCAATATGAAGGTTATCGACCTATCACAACGTACTCCTGCATGGCACCAGTGGCGCATTGCAGGGGTTACGGCATCCGAAGCCCCAATTATTATGGGGCGTTCACCCTACAAAACATCTTGGCGATTATGGGCAGAAAAAACCGGATTCGTATTACCGGAAGACCTGTCGAATAATCCAAATGTGCTTCGCGGTATACGGTTGGAGCCTCAAGCAAGGCGAGCATTTGAGAATGCGCATAATGACTTTCTTCTGCCGTTATGTGCAGAAGCCGATCATAACGCAATCTTTCGAGCCAGCTTTGATGGCATCAACGATGCGGGCGAACCCGTTGAACTGAAATGTCCTTGCCAGTCAGTTTATGAGGATGTGCAAGCTCACCGAGAACAAAGCGAGGCGTACCAGTTGTATTGGGTACAAGTACAGCATCAAATACTGGTCGCCAATAGCACGCGTGGTTGGTTGGTTTTCTATTTTGAGGATCAACTGATTGAGTTTGAAATACAACGAGACGCGGCGTTCTTAACTGAGTTGCAAGAAACAGCGCTTCAGTTTTGGGAGTTAGTTCAGACCAAAAAAGAACCGTCAAAATGCCCTGAGCAAGATTGTTTTGTTCCCAAGGGTGAAGCCCAATACCGTTGGACATCGCTGTCTCGACAGTATTGCTCAGCACATGCCGAAGTGGTCCGACTGGAAAATCACATTAAATCTTTGAAAGAGGAAATGCGAGACGCCCAGTCAAAATTGGTCGCCATGATGGGTAACTACGCTCATGCCGACTATGCTGGGGTCAAACTCAGCCGCTACATGATGGCGGGCACGGTGGACTATAAGCAATTGGCCACCGATAAGTTAGGCGAGCTGGATGAACAGGTTTTAGCCGCTTACCGAAAAGCGCCACAAGAGCGGTTGCGCATTAGCACCAATAAGCCAGAGCAGCCCGTTGAAACACCAATCAAAATCAGCCTTGAGCAAGAGAACTTGGTTCTGCCAGGTGACTCGCCGAGCTCATTTTACTTTTAACGTTCACTTGGAGCCGATTTCGGCTCCTTTCTCATGCGCTTACATCGAGTGCATCAGAAAGCAGTTTCACTCGTAGCCAATGCTGGGTACGAATGATAGAGCGAGCTGAACTCTTATATACACAGCCATACCACAATCAACACACCACCCGACGGGGACTTCATTCCCTGTTGGGGCATGGGGCCTCGTCAAAACAGATGAGGTTTACCATGACTGAACAATCCCCATTTTTGGTTCAAGTGAATCAAGCGTTTAATGTCCCGGCTCCTGATGCTTTCGTTCTGGAAGGATTTGGTGCCGACACTACCCATCCAAACATTCCCGTTCGCAAGGACGAGTATGTTTTTAGAAAAGAAGACTTACGTGACGTATTGGCGTTCTTGTCTAACCCAGACGGTGACGGTTTGTATATTACTGGCCCCACTGGATGCGGTAAGACCTCGCTAATTTGCCAAGTTGCTTCTCGATTGAATTGGCCTGTTCAGCAAATTACTGCGCACGGTCGATTGGAGTTGTCCGATCTTATCGGTCACCACACGCTGGTTAATGGCAACATGACCTTTGTGTATGGACCGCTGGCACTGGCTGTAAAGCATGGCCATTTGCTGATCATTAATGAAATGGATCTTGCTGAGCCTGCTGAACTGGCTGGGCTCAATGACATTTTGGAAGGTGCCCCGTTGGTCATCGCACAAAATGGCGGTGAGATCATCATGCCACATAACAAGTTTCGTTTTATCGCTACCGGCAACAGTGCGGGCAGCGGTGACCAAACGGGCTTGTATCAAGGCGTGCTTCAACAGAATTTGGCTTTTCTTGATCGCTTTAGAATCATCGAAGCGACCTATGCAGAGCCTTCTGTAGAGGAAGCCATTCTGGAGAATGTTGCGCCGGGCTTGCCAGAGGTCTTTCGCCAAAAAATGGTGAAGGTGGCTGGTGACATTCGTCGTCTTTTTATTGGGGGCGCGGATGGCGGTGCGGAGCTTAGTATCACCATGTCCACTCGGACCTTGGTGCGCTGGGCAAAGTTAACACTTGCTTTTAAAGGTGCTCCTAACGCAGTGGAGTATGCACTGGTTCGGTCTTTGACGGCTCGTGCTGAGTTGGAGCAACGAGAAGCTATTCACCGTATTGCCGCTGATGTCTTCGGTGACCATTGGGAGGATTGATGATGGAAAAGTGCTTTGCTCTTTACCGTTACAGTCATTCTGATGGGACAGCCAAAGAATGGGCCATTTATGTTGGATCAGATAACCAGGAGATTGAAGTTCGGTTTGGAAAAGCCGGTCAATTGTCGCAGCAGCGATTGATTGACTCGACTGATCCTAACGCTGAAGCAGACCGACGAATCAATGAGAAAATCAACAAGGGTTACCGATTTGTTGGACATGTCGGTATTGATCATCAAGGGCGGCCATTTGAACTCTCAAATGCGCTAGATAGCGTCGCGTGCGCCAATAACGTCAGTTGGGAGTTTCGTACTCGCAAGGACGTCAATGGCCAAATTTCGCTGGCGAAAAAAGCGTTATTCGATATGGCAAAGCTGCTTGAAGCCTATGGCTTGGCTGTTATTGATGATAACCAGGTCAGGATTGGAGAATGGTCATTGGGGTTTTGCAAAAGCGGATTACCTAGTACCAATCAAATCAGCATGGTGTCAGGTGAAGGCGCTGGCATTGTTAACACGGATGATGGCCCGTGGCCATTGTTGCTGTTACTGGCCTTTAAGCGTCAATTACCACCTCTGTGTTCGCTCACAGTAGCGAGTCCTGAAGGGATAGAAGTATCAGACCAACTGAAGTTGGAAAAAGATGTATTGCGGTTGCTAGGCAGTGATTTAGAGCGGGTTCGCCCGATAGCTGAAGCACTGGACTTAATGCCTGCTAAAATCGATGTCAACCAATCGTCGCCTGATTCGCAAAATTACTATTTCTGATAGTGGTATTGCCATTAGCGCGTCAACTACTACCACCCAAACGGGGGCCATTGCTCCTGTTGGGAGTGGTGCGTCCCCATCTCGCATGAGGATGCACTATGAGTATTCAAACCCTCGACAAACTTTTGATTTGTCACATCGACTGTTCCATCTGGAGCGGTAGAAAAAAACTAAGGCCTGAAGATTTCAGATTAGCCAATGGCAGCCAACTTCCACCGAAGGATGTTGCCAGCTTAGGGAGTAAAAAAATTTGCGACCCAGAGGCATTGGCGAACTTTGAAAGGCTTAAGAAAGAAGCGCAGCGCTTGTGTGAGCAAGTCGGTGTGCGGTTTTTAGGTGGCTATGCCGTCCCTGAGGACCGAATTGATCAGATTGTTCCAGAACTTGACCGTATAGGTCAGGAGTTTGCGCAGTGCAAGCAGTTGTTCTTGGACAACTATGATCAGGTGACTTTTAACTGGGTTGCAAAACACCCGGAATTTGCAGATGCAATCCGGCGTGCGCTGTCACCCATCGAAGACGTGGAACAACGGCTTCAGTTCGATTATGCCATCTATCGAATGCAACCGGCTGACCAAGCTGGTGGCTTAGATGACAAGGTCAATGGTATGGGACACACCCTCTTTAGGGAGGTGGCTCGTGATGCCAATGAACTGTTTGAGCGTTCCGTTGCAGGTAAGAATCAAATCAGTCAGCGAGCCCTTAACCCTCTCAAACGGTTAAGAGACAAGTTGGATGGTTTGTCATTCCTGGATCATCGAGTCCAGCCGATGGTCGAAGCGATGGACAATTTATTTGTTCGTCTGCCGAAGACCGGCCCTGTGACAGACAATCTCTATCACGAACTGATGGCGACCATTTTAATTTTGTCTGATCCAGACAAGATGAGAATGCACGGTGAAGGTCAATTGGATATCAGACAACTGATGCCCAAACCTGAACCTAAACCCGCACAGCCAGTATCTGCTCAGCCAGATAACTTACGTGCAATACCACAACCAACCGTCAGACCAAACCTTGGTTCGACTGTACCAAACTCATTTTATTTTTAACGTCCTTGAGGGCATGTTGCCCTGAAGGGCGCATGTCCTCTGAACTATGTAAGAGGAAATTATGCAATCAACCATCCATAACCCCAGCCAACTGAAGCAGTTTGAAGCACATTTTCGTGGTGTGACTGATGCGGTTGAAAGTGAATCGATACCAGAAGTGGCGTGTTGTCGAACGTTAGTACAACGGTCGTACTCAACACATAGTGTCGTGATCCCAAAGAACCCTGTGCTGATCGCAGATGCGGACGCACAAGGAGCGTGGGTAACGGCCATGGTGTTTGTTCCAAACATGGCATTGCAGCAAACCGCTTTTGAGCGGGCCTGGCTGCAATATCAACACGAGGTGTCTACTCAGTTACAAGATCAGTACGGTCTGACATTGGATGACATCCTGAGTTTAGACCAGCTTAAAACGTCATTTGAGCAGCACGAGAGTCCAGCTCAATTGGTGGCTTGGTTAGGTCAAAAATACGACCTGGATAAGCTAAAAGCACAGGTTTAAACATCCATATTCCCAGCGGGGAAACGCTCCCGCTGAGGGAGTATTCCCCCTAATGATTAGGAGACTCCCATGAATCATCCATTAAAAAATGCACTGCCAATCGTTGCCGCCGCTTATGGCGAAAAGTTTGGTGTGAAGGTGCTTATTCAAGGACAAGATGCGTTTACAGATGGTGAGCGGATTGTGATCCCAACAGCAAACCCAGACGACCCACACTATCAACAAATAGCTTGGGGTTATCTGGCTCATGAAGCGGCGCATATTCGGCATACCAATTTTGACATGGTGCAGAAGGCGTCGTCCAAGCCGATCCGAAAGGCACTTCTCAATATCATTGAGGATGTTCGCATTGAAAACGAATTGGCAAAGGATTACCCCGGAACCCGGCGCAGTATTTCGCAAGTGATTGAGTACATGGTGGACACACAGCAAATGTGTGTACCTGAACAGCTTGAGCCTGCATCTAACTTGCAAGCATGGTTGTTGTTCCGCTTGAGATGCCATTTTCTGGGCCAGAAAGCGCTGACGCCTTTGTATCAAGCAGTCGATGAAAGAGTGAGACAACTCTTTCCTGCCGCAGCGATGAGCCGGTTAAGCGCCATGCTGACAGCAGTGCCTAGCCTAGCGTCTACAGGTGAAGTGCTAAAACTTGTCGATGCCATCGTTGCCATGTTGGAAGAAGAATCTCGTCCACCACAGGATGAGTCGGATGCTGATAACGGTAATGACATTGGACAAGATGCGAGTAATGACAGCAATAACAGTAGTGACAGTCAAACCCCGGAAACTGGTTCGTCTGCAATGGGGGATGCTGCTGAAGCGGGGGATTCAGATCACCCTGATCAAGCTGACAATTTGCGACAAGCCCTAGAGGCCAGTGCCGCTCAGTTTGAATCCGATACCTTTGCCCAAGTGGCAGAAGTGTTGTCGGAACAAGCTGAAGGACATCAGGGCGTCACTCCACTCAGTTTGCCCCAAGCAGAGCAAGCTATGTTGGGTGACGAGGCCATCTTGACCTTGTCGGCGTCTGAGTCCGCTCAAATTCGAGCCCGACTTAGAGGTATGGTTCAGTCCAGTCAGGACAATCGGAATCATGCCAAGAGGCACGGTCTTCGAGTTGCAACCCATCGTCTTGCCGCTTCACAAGCTGGTGAGTCGAGATTGTTTATTCAAAGGCAACCTCGCATTGCGCCTAATGCTGCTGTGCACTTGCTGGTCGATATATCGGGTTCAATGGGTAACGCGAATGTTTGTTCTGAACTTGATGTTGTGAAGGATAAACTCCAAGAAATATCGGCGAATGATGAAAAGATAAACTTTGATTTTGTTCTCACAAGATCCGAATTCAAATCAGAAGTGATGGAACCACTATTGTCATTGGGAAATGGTGTGGCTGATACATCTGAACTGTTTTTACGCAGTTGGCAATTGATAGAACCTTTCTTCAATATCCAACTACAAGGAAATGAGTCAGAAATATTCACTCCTAAGAAAGACACTTTGCGTACCCCTATGCACACGTCAGAAGTTAATAGAACAGACCTGTTAATATCGGCGCTTTATTTGGCAAAATTTGGTCATCTTAATCGATTGGGTTTTGGGAACCAGACAAGAACGATTAAAAGCTTGGCGGGTATAATAGGTTGTTCAGCAAACTCGTTAAAAGGCTTTCGAGATAGGTATGACCGATATGTTGATAGTCCTCGTGTGGGTTATGATTTGCCACTATCTGACGAGTTGACGATGGCTTTAGATAAGTATGGTGATTTTTCAGAACTAGAATTACGGGCTAAGCTACCAACCTAAAGTTACTCGCAGTCATTCTTCATTATGACCTTCCGGTCTACTTGGGACACAAGCAAGTTAGCTGCAACTTGCTACCACCCAGTCGTAAACTGGCTGCAACGTGTTGAATCCCTTTTTAATATTAGCGCTAATGTCACCCTCCAAACTAATTGCTGTCCAAACTGTTAGGTGGGGAGATAGGTCTTTCGAAAGTTTTCTGCCATCGGAAACCAAGGTGACGCTTTGAGACTTCTTACGTGAACGGAAGTTTCTAGTTTCATCTAAGCAAGAAAGGGTTTACTCAGTCTCCGCAGACTTAATTAAAAGTAATGAACTACATGACCAATCGCATCCACCAGCTGATGGATACCGCGAACATTTTGACGCAAGTAAACGCGAACCAAAGACTGGTGATGAAATTGGCTGACTTCTATCGTGCTCAATCAAGAAGCGAAGAGAATATCACGTTACACGTGGCAAAAAAGCTGCTCGCAACACAGCTAGGAATGACGGCAGAGACGCTTTCTAAAACGTTCAAAAAACTGAAAAAAGATGGTTTTATTACTGAGTACGAAAGCCATATCACGTTGCTAGAGATTCCTGCCATGTGCGAAATGGTGGAGTTAGCACCAAAAATATTCCAGCGAGATTTAACTTAAACGCTCTAAAACAAAAAACAGCGCCTAGGGAGTAATGCCGTTCACTTAAGGTGAGCGGCATTGTTTTTTCTAGGGTATCGGCTTGGTTTTTTCTTAACGACTCTAGGGAAGGATCTTTCTCGTCTAGGTTCTAGTATTAAACTCTCACTCATTGAGTAGAAGTTTTGGAGTTGCCTCGGGATTGCTCCTGGTGACGAGTATGGAAGTCCCACTATCAGGCGCATGATGTGAGCTAATGCCCCATTGAAGCTAAGTTGATATGGCAAGTAATCTCCTTTCAACGTATTACACATCTGCACCATTTGATACCTGATTAAGTTATAGGTCAGTAGTATTCCCCAGAGCTCTTGCTTCACTAATTCAGGGAGTCGACTTCGAAGCGTGAGTCGGTTACCAAGCATGTACTGTTTTTGCTCACGGTATCCGAGTTCAATTTCCCAACGATACCCATATAAGCCCACGATATCTGACTTTGGGTAGAGCATAGGATCAAGCATTGAGGTGAGAACATCGTACTGCTTACCATCTTTGACTCTCGTGATTAAACGTACAACAACTTCTTGTTCTAGCTCTGGCCATTTCTTACGCGCTTGCGGATTACTCTTCAGTTTGATCAGTTTATCTTGTCGGCCAAGCGACTGGACGACTTCGTAAGTGAGTCCTTTTTTCATCGGGATAAGCCAATGTCGATTTATTCCTTGTGAGCTCCACGCTTGAAGTAGGCCAAGGGAGTAAAAGCCTTTGTCGAAAAGGGTTAAGCTATTATCAGGTGTCGTCTCTATAAGTTGCTCTGCTAACTTCATTTCATTGACGCTATAACAGCCAAAGGCACTGCCTGTGATTAAATGGCTGCTCAACTCCATCTGACATACCATGCGTACTTGTGGGTACTGTGTTTCTTTACCGTCACGATTGGTAGGCTTTGCAAACGTTTCTGCGTTCTCTTTCGAGTCCTCAGTGCGCCACAAAACATCATCAACGCCAAGAAGAGTGAGTCCGTTCCAGTTTGGTAAATTAGCCTGCTTAAACCAATGACTTTGCGTACACTCAAAAAGAGCTTTAGCTGCTGATTCACCGAGATTTTTTCTTCGTTGCGTTAATGCACTTGGAGCGACAAATGGTTTACCTGAGCGATCAACAATATCGAGCATATTTACAATATCAGCCATGGATTTATCGTTATATATAGCCATTCCAACTAACAACCACGCCATAGATTCTAAAGTCAGTTTTCGCTTTCGAAGGGTGACGGTATCAGTCAGTTCGTAAGCATCATTAATTAGCTCTATAGGTAGGAGGTCTGCGAGAGTTTCGACTTGATTCGGTTTGTAGTTATTGATGATGTCGAGGGCTTGAGAAACGTGCATAAAAAAATCCGATAAACAGGGTCTATCGGATTGTTACATGTTGGTAGGATCATTCAACTGATCTGCCGATTAAAGTCTTAACTGATCGGCATTAGCGCCTAGGGAGCTGTTTTTGTTGCTTCTGAAAGCGATATCTAAGTGCAGGTATTAAGCCTTCTTCACAAACTGCGCAGTTACCATCATTTCACCAGCACCATCGACTTTACAATCTAGTTGATGATCTTTGCCGTCTTTAATACGACGAATCACTGCTTTGGTGCCGATCTTAAGTACCAGCGAACTGCCTTTTACTTTTAAGTCTTTCGCTAACATGACCTTATCACCTTCCTGCAGCAAAGTGCCGTTGGCATCTTTCACGTTTACGACGTCTTCTTCTGCTGCCTGAGTCGGGTTCCATTCGTGAGCGCACTCTGGGCAAACAAGGTGGTCTTGGTCTGGATAAACGTATTCTGAGTTACAGTTTGGGCAAGGAGGTAGAGACATAAGTAATTACTAGCTAATGAATTTAGCACTATGGTAATGGGTATTGCTTGTCTAATCGAGTAAATTTATACGCTCGCTCTTTTCTTCAAGAACTTCTTTAAAAGCGAACATACCATTTAATGCTGCAGGAAATCCGGCATAAACAGACATTTGTAAAATAACCTCTTTCACTTCTTCCTCATTGCAGCCCACATTAAGAGCCGCATGAAGGTGAACCTTTCATCTCAGTGGTTGGTGCGGAGCTGAATGTGCTCTATCTGAGCAGGCATAGCAGCCAAACGAATTCGCCTGTTTAAAAACACTCTTGAATAGACAAATAGCTTTCTCTGATGTGCTCAATCAATGCTTGAATTCGTTTCGCCGGATTGCGAGTGTATGGATAAACCGCATAAATGCCGACCACTTTACTGGTGTGCTCTGAAAGCACCTCAACCAGTTTTCCTTGTTGAAGATCTTGATAGACCAAACATGTCGGTAAGTAAGCGAGACCATTGCCAGCTATCGCACTTTTACGCAGTGCAGCGGCATTGTCAGAAGAGAAATTACCCGATACTTTCAAGGTGTAATTGTCACTGTTGCATTTGAACTGCCAGTTAAAGGTGCCGCCTGTTTCATGGGTATAGCCCAAGCAATTATGCCTTTGAAGGGCTTTTGGTGTTTTCGGTTCACCGTGTTTTTCAAGGTACTGCGGAGAAGCGCAAATCATCCAGCGAGAATTAAATATAAAACGCGCGATGAGACTTGAATCCTCTAAATAGCCAGTGCGGATCACTAAATCATAGTTATCTTCAATCAAGTCAACGAAGTGGTTATCCATCGACATATCAACGGTCAGGCCAGGATTGTTATTGCAAAACTCGGAAATAGACTCAGCCAGTAGCAACTCGCCAGAAATGGTTGGCACCGACATTCTAATATGACCCGCTAAAGATTCGTTGTAACCCGTTATCGACTTAAACGCGGCATTGGCTGTGGAGTAGATATCTTTAGAGCGATGATAAAGCACCTCTCCTGCCTCTGTTAACGTCAGTTTACGAGTGGTGCGATAAAGCAGTTGCGTCCCAAGATCACTTTCAAGCTTGCTCACTCTTTTGCTGATCATCGACTTGGTGGTGTGGTTATGTTCCGCAGCTTTACTAAAAGAGCCGTGTTCAACGACTTGCGTAAACAGAATAAGATCATCAACTTGCGGCATAGGAGATCCTCTAAAGAGCAAGAGTATGAAAGGATTATAACGGTTCACCTAATAAGAGACGAGCCATTAATAGAAGAAAGGCACAGCCACATGAGATGTGCCTTGATGCCCTGTTCCCATAGAGCAAATTGAATTCTAATTACATGTCATCAACGATGATGTAAGTCGCTGAGACAGGACCATGCACTCCCACCACTTTGATCAGCTCAATATCAGCAGTAGAGCTTGGCCCTGAGATAAAGTTAACGCATGAAGGAATGCGTTCACCCTTTTGAGCTTTTTTATGCAGTGTCATCGTCGCCTGAGTTAAACGAGCTAGCAGCGTACTTTTGGCAATCACGAAGACAGAACTTTCTGGCAATAAGCTAATTGATAGACCTTGTTTCGGATCGCTATAAAGCACTACGGTTCCTGACTCAGCGAGTGCTTGTTCCGCCATTACGACACCAATCTTAGCGCGCTCCGCAATAGTGATATTCGCTTCATAACCTAAGGCGTTATCCCAAATGTGCACGTGGTGCTGTTCGTTCGCGAGCTCCGATGGCGTGACAAGTTCCAATAAAGCAGGAGACGCTGAAAAAATCGTATCGACTCTCTTTGTATCTTGTTCGGCGGTGCAAGCACACTGACAGACTTCACCCAACACCGCTTGAAGCTGGCTCTTTGTCGTCTCAATCACTTCAGCCCCTAACGAGGTGTGCGCATACTCTTGCAATACTTGCTTTAACTGTTCGGTACTCAGCCCTTTCATCACCTCTTGGTGGCATGAGTGACGAAGCAAAGGCCTTGTAACCTGTGTTAACGGAGCGCTTCTACCAAGTTTGTTGGCAATATTAAGCAGAAACTGATCGCGATTATGAATTGCTGCCTGGCTGTTATCTTTTAACGTAGACATCATGAGATCCTTATTTCTGTTTTCGATTGGCAAACCAGCTACGGAACGACTGGCCATCTGGAGTTGGAAGATCTCTTGATTCATTCCACTGCTTAATTGCGCCGACACTGAGTGGCATTTTTCCATCTCGGATCAAACCGCTAGCGACTGTTGCACCCACTTTGATGCTCATATCCCACAAAAGCGGTTTAGCGTTAATTAGGTTGAAACCAGAAACGATAGCCCGTTCACTAAAAGGCGTGATCTTGTCACTAGCCATTTTTTCACGATGCTTCATAAGTAGGTCAGAAAGCGGGATCTTAACTGGGCAAACGTCATGACAAGATTTACATAGGCTGCATGCGTATGGCAGATCTTTAAAATCATCGTACCCACCAAGAAGTGGGGAAAGGACCGCACCAATTGGGCCCGAATAGATAGAGCCGTACGATTGGCCGCCAATGTGACGGTAAGCCGGGCACGTATTCACACAAGCCGCGCAGCGAACACAGCGCAAGATGTCTTTAAACTCAGAGCCCAAAATATCTGATCGGCCATTGTCGACAATCACTAGATGGAACTCTTCAGGGCCGTCACAATGCTCTGCTTCACGTGGGCCAGTTAAGGCGGTGACATACCCGGTTAATGGTAAACCGACCGCACTGCGACAAAGCAAACTGATCACAATATCCAGCTCTTCAAAAGTTGGAACAATACGCTCCATCCCCATCACGGCAATATGCGTTTTTGGCAAGCTTGTCGCCAAACGGGCGTTACCTTCATTGGTGACTAGAGTAACCGTGCCCGACTCCGCGACAGCAAAGTTACAACCGGTAATGCCAATATCCGCCTCTAAAAAATCATGGCGAATATAATCACGTACAAAGCGCGTCATCTCTTCTGGATCTTCCGAGCCTTGGTAGTTGAGCTTGTCTTTAAAAATCGCTTTAATTTGCGTACGGTTTTTGTGTAGAGCCGGCACAACGATATGCGAAGGCGCATCGCAGTCATCCACTTGCAAAATGTATTCACCCAAATCGGTTTCAACCACTTCGCAGCCATTACGCTCAATCACTTTGTTTAGACCAATCTCTTCCGTCACCATAGATTTGGATTTGACGACTTTTTTGGCCTCTTTCTGCTGAATGATGGTTTCGATGTAATCTGTTGCCTCTTCTGCAGTCGAAGCAAAAAACACACTGCCTCCGTTTTTAACCACGTTTTCACTCAGTTGATGCAGGTAGTAATCTAGGTTCTCTAATACATGATTACGAATGTCCATGCCCATATCACGCCATTCTTCCCAGTGGCCGAGCTTGTCCGCTGCAATTTGGCGATTGTTGAACATACGTTCCTGAGCGTTCGCCACAGAGTGACGCATAAACTCATCTTGCATTTTTACTTTGATGCGCTGCTTGAAGTTCACATCGCTGGTTTTCATCGACATACTCTTCTCCTTAACGACTCAACAGCACATCAACGATATGCATCACTTTGACAGGCTTGCCTTCACGGCTAATACGACCACCAATGTTGATCAAACAGCTAATATCAGCGCCAATTAAATAGTCTGGACTGACATCACTGATATGGCGGACTTTTTCCTTCACCATTTCGCCGGAAATTTCTGACATTTTGACCGAGAACGTCCCACCAAAACCGCAGCACGTTTCTTGGTTTTTGATCGGCAACATCTCCAACCCTTCTACATTTTCTAGTAGCTTGAGCGGCTCTTCACGCACACCCAATTTACGAATCAAGCTGCAGGATGGGTGGTAAACCGCACGGCCGTTAAGACGAGCGCCAACATCCACTTTATCTAACTTGTTAACGATGAACTGAGTCAGCTCGAATAAGCGATCCGCAACCTTTTGTGCTCTTTCAGCCCACTCAGGTTCAGAGGCTAAGTATTCTGGGTATTTTTTGATAGAAGCTGCGCAAGATCCTGCAGGCGTCACGATTGGGAAATCATTGCCTTCAAAGCTCTCAATCAACTTTTTCATGGCTGGTTTGCTTTGCTCAATATAGCCGCTGTTTAATGACGGCTGACCACAACAACCTTGCTGAGTTGGGAATAGAACCTCGCAGCCCAACTGCTCTAGAAGTAGCACCGTCTTTTTGGCGACTTCCGATTTCACAGAGTCACATAAACAAGTGACAAAAAAGTTAACCTTCATTTTTATGCTCCAGTGTTCACTGACTTTGATTACTCGGCATACGCCCTAAATCCAGTGATTTTTTATAATTTGCCCACCTGCATGACTCTGTTCCCAAAGCCCTTACTACAGCGCAGGTAGGCATAATTGGTTTAAATAACGCTGCTCACTAAGGCGACAATCACCCCATACAGAACCATAGGGATCACCGTTCGTTTGATGATGTAACCCTCTTTATTGGCGATTCCCAAAATGGTTGAAACGGCGATGATGTTATTAATACAGACCATGTTGCCCATCGAACCGCCGACAGATTGCAGTGCTAAAATAAGGTTTTGTGGCAAGCCAACTGTCTGCGCAATGGTTTGTTGAATGCCACCAAATGTGAGATTAGAAACGGTCGCCGAGCCAGAGAAGAACGCGCCCAATGCGCCAAGGTATGAAGCAAAGAACTGCCAACTGGTGCCCAACAGATCAGACAGCGCTCGGCCAGTTGTCATGATTGGAGAGTTTGCGTCTCCCATCATCATAAACTTCACCATGATCAGAGCTCCCACCAGTGCAATGAAAGGTGTTTTGATTCGCTGCCCCGTTTCAGTAAACACTTGGCCTAGCTGCTGTTTACTCATTTTGAAGACGAGTGCACTGACGAGCACCACCAATAAAAAAGGGATTAAAGCAGGCACATACAAGGTTTTGTATGCCCATGACGTATCAGTTCCCAGTATCTGGCTCAGCTTTAAGATTAAGGCATTCGAGACACTAAACTCCGCAAAATGACCAAGTTGAACGGTGAATAGCTGAGTCGAATCGGTTAAGAGCTGCTTTATCCCTAGCTGCTGGATACGAGTAATAATGAGAATGGCGATAAGCAGTAATGTTGGACTCATTGCCTTGATAATTTCGGCCCTTGGAATCTGCGCTTGTTGCTCATTTTCCTCTGGCTGTTTTGGCTCCATCCCGATATTTAACCGCGCCAATACAATTGAAATGGTGAGACCAATCGCCCCACCAATCAGTGCTGGAAACTCGTAGTTCCACTGCGCGAAAGCAAGGTATGGCAATGTGCAGGAAAAAATGCTGAGCTGAATAAAGATGATATTACGTAGGATGGACTTCCAGCTTACGACAAAGCTCAGCGCAATTACCGGAATAAAAACAGCAGCGACCGTATGCAGCAATGCAGAAGTGCGGCCAATTTCGAGTAGATCGTGTTCACTTAGCCCAAGACCACTAAAGCCGAACCAAGTTGGCGTACCCACCGCACCAAAAGAGACAGGCACAGAATTCATAATAAGCGCCAACATAGCCACACGAAGCGCCGGAAAACCAAGTCCAACCAAGATTGGCGCTGCAATTGCCGCCGGTGTACCAAACCCTGATGCACCTTCAATCATAAAGGCAAACGCCCAACCAATGATCATAAGCTGCGCAATTTGATTGCGGCTGACGCCTTCTAGCCAACGCTTGATGACCGCTTCCGCACCGGATAAAGAGATGGTTCTATTTAAAAGTATGGCTCCGGCGATAATCGAAATTGGTGTGATGGCAGATAGCGCACCTGCAATAGCACTGGCCACAAGTGGCGTGATGTGCGCGTTAAAGTAAAACAGTTGAATGACACCGACTAAAAGTGCAGTTAGCGGCAAAGCAATATTTGAAGGGATGGCCTTTTTTTTGGTCATCATCCATATGAGTAAAATAATAGGGGCAATAGATATCAATAAGTTGGCCATTGGGCCTCCATGTTTTCGTTATTGGAATCGTTATTTTTATTTTGATTTTTGTCGCTTAGGGTAAAGCTTATAATTGTTGTGGTTATTTTAGAGAGAGGATTCGAGTTGGCTATTGATATTTAAATAAGACAAGTTTTGCGTAAAAGGAAATCTGTGACATGCTACTAGTTAGCTTAAATTAAATTTACCAACACCCATGTAATATCAATAACTTAAAAGCAAACCAATAATGGTGAGTAGTTTAATTAGACCTATTTTGGAAACAATTAAGTGCAAACTAGCAACTAATAAACAAGGCTAGAAAAACAGGCATAGGAATTATTCTCATCAATACTATTAATATAGTAAACCACTATATTAAATTATAAATTGACTATAAAAGGAGATATTAAAAAGAGAGAGAAAAAGAAAAGATATTAATAGAAAGGACATTTCCTTTTTATTGAAGTTTTGCTCACTTCAGTATGGCCTCATTAGGATCAGATTAAATCAACGAATCACACTAGTAACTTACAGTCACGATAAATCAGAATGGTGCCCCTTTTGGATAGAGGCGATGTGCTGAATAATTGCCAAGTAATAACATTTGACTACTGTTGATGGTTATCGGTTAGTTTGCTCTTCTTTGCTAGCGAATAGATCTATCGACATCTGCGAAAACAATCCCCTAAAGCATAGATACTGCTTTGATTCACGACTCAACAGGGTTCAAAACTGACCTAAAACGAAAAAGCCCCAGCATTTCTGCCGGGGCTTTAGAATGTGGCGGGAGTGAGGAAATCGGACTTCCAACCTATCTTATTGAAATTAAATAAATTATAGCAAGTCGACTTTCACGAATATACACTCTGTCATACATGTTATTTTTGCTACAAAAATCACAAAAAATATTAAAAAATTTCATCATAAGGAACCCTACAGTTTTTTATCGCTTACTGTTCAACCTTAATGAATGTAACTTCAAATGGCTTGCATGCTCTGTGCTTCTGTAATCGATTCGTCAGGCTAAAAGCATCATTTACATCATACTGTTGGTAAATATCTAGGCCTCGATCTAGTGAAATTTCCCACCCAGTATCAGTGGTGATGTGCCTTGCATGTTGACTACCCGTTGTATCAAATGAATAAGCAAATTTAACGCCAACGGCAAATAGTGAAGCTTGAATCTTCTCAAAATATTCACGTTGTTGCTCGCCTTTGAACTCATCTTCAACAGTTATTAAGCTAACAACAATTTCGTCTTCTTCTTGTTTTTGCTTAACAACAGTTTCTAACAACTCCATCAAGTTCTTTGCTTGATAAAACAAACGAATATATGGGTCAGTGATGGTAATATGCTTAGCACCTTTCAGGTAAGGGCCTATCAAACCGTTATAACTAACACCTCGTTGATTCTCTGCAAACGTTAGGTGCTGCTCTTTAAGCTCTTTATCTCCAGCATCCTCTGAGCTTGGATTAGAACTTTCACTATTAGGCTGAACTGAAGAAACTTCTGGTTCGGGCATGCCAATGTCATCAACATCACCAACAGTTTTGTTGAAATAGTTAGGGTATTGCAACTCTTCTAAAGTTTGTACAGGAACTTCTTTACCAGCTTTGCCACTATAGGCAAAGTTAACATCAGCATAAGTACTATCGATCCTAAACAGCTGGTCTTTGACTCGCTGATCCGCACCAGCAGTTTTGGACACCGAGTTAAGTGAGTACAATCACTAACGAGGTGAAGCATGACAAGCAAGAAAAAACGTATTATCCATTCTCCTGAATTTAAAGCAGAAGCACTGAAGTTAGCAGATAAAGTGGGAGTCGCTGCGGCAGCGAGGCAACTCTCGTTACACGAATCTCAGATCTACGGTTGGCGTAAGGCCGCGAAGAAAGACACTAGTACCAGTCAGCGGGAAAAAGATCTAGCCGCTGAAGTCGCCAAGCTTAAAAGGCAATTGGCTGAGCAAGCTGAAGAGCTAGATATAGTAAAAAAGGCCGCCACCTACTTCGCGAAAAATCTAAAGTAGATTGCTACGAATTTATGCTCGAACACCTGCTGTGCTTCAATGTTGTCCGTATGGCTAAGGTGTTCGGGGTATCTCGAAGTGGGTTTTATTACTGGATTAAGCACCGCCACAAGGCTATCCAGCGCGAGGCAAGTCGCCAAGAGCTTGATATCAAGGTCAAGGAGGCGTTTGACAGCAGCAAAGGCCGAGATGGTGCGAGGCGCATTCAAAAAGAACTGGCTGAGAACGGTAATAGTCATAATGTTAAAACCATTGCAGCCAGCATGAAGCGTCAGGATTTGACTCCGAAAGCCGCACGCAAGTTTAAGTGTACAACAGACAGCAAGCATAAAATGCCTGTTGCTCCGAACCTGCTGGCTCAGGACTTCAACGCAGCGGCTCCGAATCAAAAGTGGGCGGGTGACATCACCTACGTTGCCACAAGCGAAGGTTGGCTGTACTTGGCGGTAATTATTGATCTTTACTCAAGACAAGTAGTCGGCTGGTCTATGGATACCAGAATGACTGCTACGCTGGTCTGCGATGCGCTATCAATGGCCTTGTTCCGTCGCGGATTCCCTGAGCAAGTTATCGTTCACAGTGATCGAGGTAGCCAGTATTGCTCAAAAGACTATCGAGACTGTTCGGCACCATCAATGCTGGACACAAGAAAAGCGACTTCCCATACCTGAAGTTATCCATGATTTGCAAAGTCACTAAAACGTTTTTGTCCAAAAACGAGTTCATCTGACCGACCACTTATCGCTCAAAGCGGTCCAATCATAAATTTGGCTCGTTAAATTTAGCTGTTGTTACTGTTACTGGTCACAACAGCTAGTCAGAAACACACACAATTCCTTCATCTATCTGGTCAATCACCTTAACGGCGTTCTTTAGCATGTTAGCTCTGTGAAATTTTCTGGAGCTGACAATGAGAACCCCTTTGTTACCTTGGTTCATCCTATGGGTGACCATCCCAATCATTATTCTCTTTCTATTCATCTTGCCCGCCCGTGCTAGTGATGGGCAATTCTATCAGCGTGGTCAGGAAGGCTGGTTTTGGTATCAGGTCATTCCTGAGCCAGCGGAGGCTGAAGAGCTTATTAAGCCGGAATCTGGTGCGGCAGAGTCGATTCAGAGCGAGCTAAAGCCCTTCAGTGCTGCCTGGTTTCGTGAGCACATGCAATCGTTTATGGACAAGGCAATAGATGAGCCGACGAGTGAGAATGTCAGAGCCTATCTTTATCTTCAGCGCGTCATGATGGATAAGGGCTCACTATTTGCTAATGTTAGTCAGCAGGTGGTCATGGGCGATCCTGTTTTGGATGAAATCAGTCGCAGACCCTTGGCGACCTATGCTGCCAATCGGATGGATCGAGAAGCTGGCGCTCAACGCGATGTAGCTTTAGGTGAAGTAGCAAAACGGGCTGGCTTGTTCTTCTTCTATCGTTCGGATTGCCCTTATTGCCATGCTCAAGCGCCTATCATCGAATCCATGGCTTTGAACTACGGTTTCGAGGTGTTTGCTATTGCTGTCGATGGCTTGCCTTTACCGGGTGGAGAGTTTCCCAATTTCAAAGTCGATTCAGGACAAGCTCAATCATTGTCCGTTACGACTGTCCCTGCCGTGTTCTTAGTTGATCCACCTAATGTCATCACTCCCATTGGCCAAGGTGCAATGAGCCTTGATGAGCTCAATAATCGAATTATTCTCGCAGCCCATCAAGCCGGTTGGATTGACGATCAAACTTACTATGCCACCAGACCTGTTCAACCCGGCGTGTCACTTGCGATGTCAGCCCAAGAGCTTAACGAAAAGATATTACAGGACCCTGAGTTCCTTGTTCGCTATCTGCGTGCACAAGGAGGGTTATAACGATGAAAAAAGTATTCCAAGTATCGCTAATCGCCTGTGCGATTGGTTTTTCATCTATGAGCCAAGCAAGCTTGCAACAGGAGATGAATCAGTTGTTTGGTTCAATGACCAACACCACTGCGCCTGGTGTATTCGAGAGTCAACGGCGTGGTGTGATATCTGGCGGAAGCGTTGTTGTTCGTAACAGGATCATGAACGAGAACCTCGTCTCTATGGTGCCTCCGTCATTCCAAGCCGGTTGTGGCGGCATTGATATGTTCGCTGGAAGTTTGTCATTTGTTAATGCAGATCAGTTTGTTCAATTACTTCGTTCTGTTGCTGCAAACGCCAAGGGATACGCATTCCAATTGGCGCTCAGTGCTATGTGTGAGAAATGTTCCCAGCACATGGAGACTCTGCAAAAGAAAATCCAGCAGTTGAACGAGTATTTTGGCAATTCCTGTCAAATGGCTCAGGGAGTCGTGAACGATACCCTGGCTGCTTTTGGTAAAAAGGGGCAAACAGAAGCCAGCATGTTGAGCTCACTTAAAGGGGCTGGAGACGTTTTTACCAGTTGGAGTGAATCCAATGGTAAGAACCCATATGAGAACGCTTCAAGTGTCGCGGCATCTGATGTGAACAAAACGATTAAAGGTAATTTGGTTTGGCGAGCATTGAAACGTCACTCGGCATCAAGCTGGTTTGCATCTGGGGATGACCGTTTTCTTGAAGCGGTTATGTCCGTGACGGGCTCGATCATCGTTGGTGATTTAGCGAATGCGGCTGATGGTCAAGGTAAAGCCCCAAAACTGACCAGACTGAATGGCAATAAAGTGACTATTGAGCATCTAATTCATGGCGGTAACGTCGCTATGTACCGATGTGACACAGTGACACAAGACGGCTGTCTAAATCCGACAATCACTAACGTGACCCTAACCGGGTTATCAACTCAGGTCGAAAATTTACTTCTTGGTACAGGTTCTAGTAACGGCATTATTTTTAAGTTTGCTCGAAATACTGGGGCAGCTAGCACCACCGAAAAGGCTTTTATGGCCTCGGCTCCCGCGAGCATTGGCGGCATGATTCGAACACTTTCTGCATTAAATGAAGGTGCCGCTAGGTCGTTTGCTTCACGAGCAGCACCATTTATTGCTGTTGAGATGGCCCGAGCATTGGTTGAAGACATGCTCAACGCAGCTAGAAGCACCTCTGGTGTCGAAGATCATGCCTATGCGAAGTTGTTAACCGAAGACCTTGAACGTGCACGTCGCCAAATCAATGAGGAGTACGCCGCGTTACAGCGAAGATACGGCTCAGAGCAAGAATTACTGGCGCATTTTAATCAGGTGATTCAGACCATTCGCAAACAGCGTTATTACACCGTTAAATCTACGGCGCTGGGGGAATAGATAATGTGGGAAATCTATTCCATCGGGGATTCGGCTTTTTTAGAGCAGGTCCTGAATGCTGTCGCGATGATCACTGGTACAGGCGACTTTACTTCAATGGTTCGGATTGGCTTGCTAATTGGGGTATTGATGGTCTCTGTTCAGGCCTTAATGCAAGGTGGTCGTGGGATTAACTTTCAACACGTTTTAGTCTCATGGCTAGTCTTTGCAACCATGTTTGGGCCCAGTACCCGAGTGAGCATTGAGGATGCGTACACGGGACAAGTTCGAGTGGTTGATAATGTGCCCATCGGTGTTGCTGCCGCAGGCAGTACGATTTCGACTGTTGGCTTTCAAATCACGCGATTGTTTGAAACGGCGTTCTCAACTCCCGCCATGACGGAATACGGCTTTGCATCCAGTTTACAGTCACTGATTAAAGTGAGAAAACAGGTGATGGATCGCTCTGGTTTGGGTGATGCAAATCGTGTCGCCGGTTCGGACATCGAGCAATCGTGGTTTAACTACATCAAAGAGTGCACCTTGATTGGTATCGACATTGGCCAAAAGAACCTCGATCAGGTGCTGAGTGATCCTAACCCGATGACTGCGATTAGGTTTGATTCGCGCATTTATGGCACTCGAATCATGCTCAGTGGTAGCAGTAGCGATCTGGACTGCACCGACGCCTACAGCCAACTGAAACTCATGACAGAATCAACCTTCATTCCAAGGCTTAAACAGGTTCTGTCAGCCTCATTGGGGACTTCGTCAGCAACGGACACTGATGACGTGATCCGAAATGCACTGAATAACCTTGGTTTGGCTTCAGTTAACACCCAAGAATACATGACCGCGTCGGTGCTTTTACCTATTTATGAGCAAAGCGTGACGGGCAAGTATATGGATGATCAAGCTTTCACCGCAGCCGTCATGGTTAACCAAGCGATTGAGCAGCGCAATACGCAATGGGCGGCGGAGCAGACCCTGTTCCAAAGTATCGTTCGTCCGATGATGACGTTTTTTGAGGGGTTCATTTACGCCATCACCCCTTTGATGGCCTTTGTGATAGCTCTTGGCCAAATCGGGATGCGAATGGCCGGGAAGTACTTGTTAATCCTGCTTTGGATTCAACTTTGGATGCCTGTCATGGCCATCATTAACCTGTATATTCATTTAACCGTTGCAGGGAAAATGTCGGCTCTTGATGCCTTTGCAGGTACAGAAGTGCCATCTTTTGCTGGGATGATGCAGATGGATTCAGTGCTGCAAACCTGGATAGCTACTGGCGGCATGTTGGCGTCGAGTGTTCCGGCGATTTCGCTCATGCTTGTGTATGGCTCAGCAATAACCGCTACCCACTTGGCTGGACGTCTTCAAAACGGTGATGCCATTGATGAAAAGATGGCAAGTCCAGATGTCGCGAAAAATGCCCCGGTGATGCAATCACAGTCAATGTTCCAAAATTCAGCCCTTACGGGTTCTGCAATGACCGGTGCGTCAAACTTACTAAGCAGTTTCTCTGTCGGAAACGCAGTGGGTTCAATGGTCGGCTCTGCAAAAGAATCCATGACTCAGGCAACTCAAGCCTTTAGCCGTCAGGTTGGCAATACCATGAGTCGAACTTTTGGTGAAAAGCTAAGTTACGACAACCTTTCTTCGGTTGGACGTCAGATCGGTTCTTCTAATTCCGCTTCTAGCGCCGTTGTTAATCAGGTTACTGATGACCTGCAAACACGGTATGGTTTCGGAGACGATAAAAAAGACGCTGTACGTGGCTTGGTATCTGGCGTGTTATCGGGAGGCCTAAGGGTCGGTGGCGATGGAACTATTACAAATACCGGTGATAAAGAAGTAGCAGACAAAGGGTTCTTGGGAAGATTACTTGGTACAGGGGGGAATGACTCCCCACAAGGTAGCTTGCCTGGAGTCGATAAGCCTGAATCCACAAGAGTGCCAAAAATATCACGGTTACGAGCTGGGTTGGATCTAGGTGGTAACTTTAGTGGCCAAGTTGAGTCATCAGAGGGCAGTTCTCGGTCAACGACCGCAAATACGCTCACTGGGGAGATGCAAAGCTTGGCATCAAGTGATTCACGACGTGCTGAGTATCGCGATGCAATGGTTAAGGACCTTTCAGATTCAAGACGTTCTGGCGTTGAGATGTCCTTGTCTAACCAAGACTATCAGTCTCTTCAGAGTTCAGCACAAGACGTTATCACTGCATCAAACCGCTTTAGTGAGCTTGATCAGGCCAGCTACAGTCTATCAGGACAAAGGAATACGGATGGTGCGACGTTAACTCGATTAGCAGCGGATAATCCTGAAGTCATGGATTATTTGGGTCGCTATATGAACCAGCATGTTGAAGCCGGTAACCGATTACGTGAAAACCTTCCAATGTATCAACGCTTGCTACCTGATGATAATCAGGCGTATGTGGCCGCAGCTATGGAGTCTTTAACCTATAGAAACTCCTCAACGCCCGCTGAACGAGACAATGATTATCAAGCAGCAATGACTGTTATGGCCATGGCTACTGGAGCCGATTTACGATCAATTCAACCGCGCTCAAATGAAGGCTTGTCATCAGCTGCACCTACTTTTGGCGGCACTCAAAGCCAAGTGGAATCGGGGGTATTGGGCGGCTACGAGGATGCTGCAACTGTTCAAACTCAGTTCAACGCAGCTCAATCAGCTTACCAAGCCAATCTGTCTGGTGTAGATGGACAGCTGAATGCGCATCAGCAACAAGCCCAGCAGGCCGTAGCTTCTGACACAAGTACCTATCAATCTGGACTAAACAGTGAAGCTGGCTCTCAGTGGCGATCTCGCATTATGGCTGATGATAGTGGAGTTTCTGGTGCTGAAATGTTCTTCAACAGCGCCAGTGCTATTGGTGATTTCAGTGGCAAGCATACTGATGCAGCACTACATACCTTGAATCACTTTGGCGAAGACTATGAGAGTTACAAAGAACAAGCGCTTGAAGATCCTGGCTCACGAGGTTTCTTGCACAATGCAACGGTGGCCAGCAAATCAACCTGGGATGGCTTAAAAGCAGCCGTTGACGCCGGAACCTCTTTGGAAAACCCATTGACGGCGTTTAATGATGCATACAGTGGATCGAGTTCGCAGTATGCCTCCGAAGTAAACTGGGGTACTAAGTCTGAAGCCATGTTGGCTGGGGCATTCGGTGCGGCAGTTAACAATCGATATGGTGAGTTCTTAGAACAGTATGCCGATGATTTTAAACAGGAAGCATACAGCGAAGGGCAGAGAATGGGATTGACCCCGATTCAAAGTCAAGTGTTTGCTCAAGCTTTCAATGAAGGTTTGGCGGGGCGCGTTTTCAACTCTGAAGACTCATCGAGTTGGTCGCCTGAAATGCTTGGTCTAAGGGAGCAAATGCTAAATGAGTATCGTCAAAAAGATGAGAGCGGTGCTTACATTCCTGACAGTGTGTCCGAAGAAGATAAAGCATTTGTGGATAAGCAGATTGCAGTGATCTCAAATGCATCCCTTGCTGGAGATTATGCTCAGAACAACTTGATCGATATTAGGGCCTATAACCAGGCTTCAGGAAGGAACTAAAAACAGAAGGTAGCCAGCTTGTGATGGGCTGGCTATTTTTTTGGCCTTTTGGGGAGGATAGATGAGCGACCGTCTGCAAATTCGTTTACCCAGTACCAATATTTTTTTTCGCTCAGGCTTAGTTCTCGACCGGTATCTTTCAGTTGTCTTTGAAATAAATGGATTAGTCCGCTTAAGCCTAAGAAAGCTAAACCGACACATAAAATTGCCCAACTCGCTTGCCAATATGCGATTGCTAAACACATAGTGGTGATGGTTATAAGGCCGATAGGACTAGCAGTTGCTTTGAATCCCAAGTAGCTGAAAAAAACGATGGTGCAAATCAGAAATGGCAAAGCCGCTAACTTGGCAGATACCGTAAATATTTCTGATGGAAAAAAATGAGCCGCTGCCAAAGTCGCCAGAAAAAGCCCCAGTGATATAAACCAGCAGCGTGCTGGTAAAGATTTAAGTAAGTTTGTCATCTTCTTAGTACTCTCAAAGTGCACAGACGGTGCACAATCAAATCATGCATCAGCATGTTAGTTCTCAAAAAGTGCTCTAGTGGTTTGCTCGGCCATAATCTCACACACAGGGCATTTAAGCTGAATGCGCTGTTGTGATACCGTCAAATACAGACTGCCGCATCGACACCGGTGTAAGGATGCAAGCTGTGATCTTAAATCACGAGCTAGAACCCAACCTTCATTGATGGTCAGTTTTTTCCAGGGGATCTCAGCTGGAAGATCTGCTTCTTCTCTTGCAACCAAATACGCATCGTAAGCCTTCATCAAAGCATCGATATTTAATTGCTTGTAGACATTATCACCACCAATATTGACATAAAGCGCCATCAGCAGGGAGCCTTCAACTAGGGCTCTTCTGCTTTTAACAATGGCATCAGATTCTGGTAATTGACCAGGACAAGGTGACTTACCAGTCACTTCTTTGTGCAGCCTTCTGATAATGTGGATTGGCAAACCTGTATCGAGCGCGATAATGGTTGTTCGAAACCCGTATTTAATAAGCATCGAGGCTCGGGTAAATAGCTCACTTTTGGACAGGTTATCAATCATGCATCCCCCTTGTTGTTTAGGGTTGATAATAAATAAGCGATTCTTGGGATACCTGTGCCTTTGCTCTTCACCATCTCAATCAGTTGGCTTTGGTTACCCCTTGGTTGAAACAGCATGAATGATGAGGTCGCCACTCGTTGCAGGTCATCAACACCAGCATTAATCAGAGCATCAACCACGTCGCGTGTAAGTCCAAAGCGCAAGACGGCCTCTTGCGGATCAATTCGCGCTAATTCTCGTGCTGCGTGTAGGTACGCCAAATTTAATTGATAGAAGTCTTGTTGATTGGTTGTCATTGACGGACCTCCAGTTCATGTAAAATATTGCGATAGATAGAAAGCACTCTTTGCCCATACCAGCGTGCACGCTCTTCGTTCCAACTGTGATAGCGGCCTATGCCAAGCTCTAAATCATTTGGTGAAGACTTGATTGCTTCGGCCAAAATACTTGAGCCGACCTTAAGGTTGGTGATGGGGTCTAGCAGTTCTGCTGCTGAGCTCACCCGATGCCCATGCCAATGCAAATTGATTTGCATAAGGCCAATATCGAGCTGATATTTTTCAGTCTCTTGCAGTGCCTGGTTTAACAGTTGCTCTGCTTCTGTCTTAGATTTGGCGTAGGTTGCGTTTGAACCATTGCGAATTGCGTATGGCCATGGACTGGTCATGTTGAGACCACGATGTGAGGCCGACTCAGCCAAGGCAACGGCGTAGAGCATGACTGGATCAATACCAACGCTTTGTGCTGCTTTTTCCCACTGATAGCCCGGAAACGCATAGACTGAAGTGCTTGCGGACATGGCTATCACTAGGGCAAAGGTTTTTGCTTTAATCGTTTTCATTTTTGTCCTCTAATTGATTTCCGAGAAGCGCCTGAATGGCTTTCGGGCTTATTCTTTTCAAAGGCACTGCGCTAAAGCCGGTGATGCCTCTTGTATAAACTTGTACTGCTTTTGACCAGTCGCCCACGGCAACCGGCGCTTGCATATCAAATCCTTTTTGCTGGTTCTGATGGTCTGCAATACCTTGTAATAGCCTTGGGTATTCACCCACTTCGTCCCGCAACAAGTAAGCCTGGTAGCGTGTTAAAAACTCTTTTTGTTTAAAGGGGTATTCCCTGTCATCTACCTTGCAGAGTTCAACCCATCCCCCCATGTCTGAAATAACGCGGTGAATAAGCGCATCGTCAAACATCACGGATGTCCAAGCGCCAACCTGACGAACAGCCTTGTCAACTTTGTTCCAAGCAACCATGGCTCTTGAACCCGAGTTGCCATCGATATGCTTGATGACGTCAGCGGGCTTTGGAAAAAATTGCCCAGTATCCGGTGATTGAATATGCCGAGTCAGACCGATTCGCACTTCTTCAATGCTATAAGCACGAAGGGCTTCAAATGCGATGGATAGCAATTGTGGTGATACGCTTTTGCCATACATGGCCCAAGCAGCTCCCCAAACTTCAGCAAACTCGCGTTTATCAACCTCCTGCACTTGAACGAACCTCCCGAATACCTGGTCCGGCCCAGCTTTCAGCAATGCGGCGATTGCTTTCTTCAATGTTCAACTGGTGATTGCTGCTTTTTAGGCTCGTCGATGATTGCTGTACTTCATCAATGCGAACGTACTCGTCTTCCCATTGCCGGTTTAAAAGCCAGTTATGTGGCATAGGGGTCTTAGTCCGATCTTGATACTGCAATCGGTTGTCTCGTTGCTCTTTCCAGCGTGTTAGCACTTCCAAGGCGAGTTCATGGTCTTCATTGAGGCCCATGCGTAGCCATTCTTCTTTGGCTTTCGCTTTTTTTTCTTTGCGTATTTGTACATCCCAGAAGTCTTCAAACTGTATGTGGTTAACAGTTTTAACTGTTGGTTTATTGCTTCTCTCAGAGTCATCCGACCGTTGAGAGTCCCTTACCGGGTTGCCATCAGGCATAAACAATGATGAAAATTCTTCTGGTAGCCGAGCTTGAAAAGCGGCAAGAGATTTCAAAAGCGATGCCATACCAATGAAGTCGGCAGGTACATCTTTAAGCAACCGAAAGGCTGCTTTACCTTGGTTTGGGTTTTCGATTGGGTTGTGCTTCAGAAAGCTCCGAATCAAAGTCCAACCGGATTCCTCGCAACGAATGAGGAACTGATCTTGTTCTAACTCATTTAGAGCCTTGGCAACCTGTTGCTCATCCCAGTTCAAGTCAGAAGCAACGTAACCAATCGGCAATCGAAAGCAGCCAAGCAAATTACAATGTGGGCATGTAAGCAAATACAGTCCTAGCAACTTCGCTGAGTCACTCCAAGACAAAACGTTTTGCTTTAGCCAAAAGCGGGTATAGACCTTTCCATAATCACGCATGGAGGATCTCGCTTTTGTGTTTACGTAAAATGCTGACCATTATTTGCCCTTAATCCTACTGGTTACTGGCTTTCAGCTCGCTTGGGCATTCGGGGTAGATGTCCGGTCTTAACTGGGATCGGGTTACCTGTCCTTGCGTAGCTTGTTCGATGGGTAAAACGAATTCAGCGGGAACACGCCCTGATTTATTCAACCAAAACCAGACGTTTTGCTGTTTTGAGTTGATGGCTCGTGCTAATGCTGATTGCCCGCCTACCAAGTCAATGGCACGGCGGAGATGTTTTTGTGTTGTGTTGAACACTTCCATACCGTCTCCTGTTACAATAATAACTGTTACAAGATTGGATGTTACAGTTTAAACTGTAGATTAGTCAACAGTTAAAATTGTTGAAAGGCTACAGTTTTATTTGTAGAATACGGGTTTATGAAAACTTTATCCGAACGACTAAACCATGCCTTGCAGCTTACTGGGGTGACTCAGTCTGAGTTGGCTCGTCGCATTGGTATCAAACAGCAGTCGATCAGCCAGATTTGCTCTGGTAAATCGGCTAGGTCTCGTTACACCATGCAGATCGCGGAGGCGCTTCGCGTGAATGCTCATTGGCTCGCCACAGGTGATGGCGAGATTGGCTTGGGGGTCGGTAATGTAGAAGTTGGGCCTGACATTAAGGGAAGAATTCCTCTCATTAACTGGGTTCAGGCTGGTGATTGGACTGAAATAGCGGAGGGATTTGCCCATGAAGATGCTGAAGAGTGGCGTGAAGTCACTGGGAAAGCACATGAGGGTTGTTTCGCACTTCGCGTAAAAGGCGACAGTATGGAAAATCCAAGCGGGAAAAAATCCATACCTGAGGGGGCAGTGATCGTTGTTGATCCCGAGTTACCGTACTCTTCAGGTTCATTGGTTGTTGCGCGTTTGGATGATTCGAAAGAAGCAACCTTTAAGCAGTTGGTCATTGACGGTGAACAGAAGTACCTAAAACCTTTGAACCCCCAATACCCTGCAATACCGATCAACGGCAACTGCACCATCATTGGTGTAGTACGACAAGCTATCATCGATTTTTGGTAGCGAAGGAATTTGTGGTTTAGCCACAGTTGTTCATGAGCTGAAGAAGCAACGATTGCAAACAGCTACAACTGAGCATTGGCGCACGCTGAGAGTAAATGGTAACCGATTAGATAACCATTGATTGTTTATAAAGTCAAGATCAGCGAAAATAGCGGCCAATTACGATTAACACGACGGATTTGACAAGCGAAGAACTGAAAAGAGAGTACTTCCAAAAGTGTGTACAAATCCGTGTACAAACTAAAAGAATTTATACATGGCAAACCAAGATTTTCTTAATGAAATCAATAAGCGAAGGACCTTTGCTATCATCTCTCACCCGGATGCGGGTAAAACCACCATTACTGAAAAAGTCCTTTTATTCGGAAACGCGATCCAAAAAGCAGGTACGGTTAAAGGTCGTGGTAACGCACAGCACGCAAAATCAGACTGGATGGAAATGGAAAAAGAACGTGGTATCTCGGTAACCACTTCTGTAATGCAGTTCCCTTACAATGACTGTCTGGTAAACCTACTTGATACGCCTGGACACGAAGACTTCTCGGAAGATACATACCGTACGTTAACGGCAGTAGACTCGTGTTTGATGGTTATTGATGCGGCGAAAGGTGTCGAGGATCGTACACGTAAGCTGATGGAAGTAACGCGTCTGCGTGACACGCCAATCGTAACCTTCATGAACAAACTTGACCGTGACGTTCGTGATCCAATGGAAGTATTGGACGAGGTAGAAAACGAGTTGGGCATGATGTGTGCGCCAATTACATGGCCAATCGGCTGTGGTAAAGAATTTAAAGGTGTGTACCACATTCACCGTGATGAAACGATTTTATACGAATCAGGTCACGGTCATGAGATTCAAGAAGTTCGAATCATCAAAGGTCTCGATAACCCAGAGCTTGATGAAAAAGTTGGTGCAGGCCTTGCGGAAAGTGTTCGAGAAGAGCTTGAGCTTGTCATGGGTGCTTGCCCTGAGTTTGATTTGGAAATGTTCCTAACCGGTGATCTTACGCCAGTTTACTTCGGTACTGCATTAGGTAACTTTGGTGTGGATCATATGCTAGACGGTCTAACTGAATGGGCTCCAGCGCCGAAAACTCGTCAAGCGGTTGAACGTGAAGTTGAAGCGACTGAAGAGAAGTTCTCTGGTTTCGTATTTAAGATCCAAGCGAACATGGACCCAAAACACCGCGACCGTATCGCATTCATGCGTATTGTATCGGGCACTTACACGCAAGGTATGAAGATGAACCACGTTCGTCTTGGCAAGCAAGTGAGTATCTCTGATGCAGTAACCTTTATGGCTGGTGACCGTGCACGTGCAGAACACGCTTACGCCGGTGACATCATTGGTCTACACAACCACGGCACTATTCAGATTGGTGATACCTTTACGCAAGGTGAATCACTGAAGTTCTCTGGTATTCCGAACTTCGCTCCGGAACTATTCCGTCGTATTCGCCTGAAAGATCCATTAAAGCAGAAGCAGCTTCTCAAAGGTTTGGTTCAGCTATCAGAAGAAGGTGCGGTACAGGTATTCCGTCCTCTACAGAACAACGATCTGATCGTTGGTGCCGTTGGTGTACTTCAGTTCGATGTTGTTGTGGCTCGTTTGAAATCTGAGTATAACGTTGAAGCGATTTATGAAGGCATTAACGTTGCAACTGCTCGTTGGGTTGAGTGTGGTGATGCGAAGAAACTGGATGAGTTCCAACGCAAGAATCAAGCGAACTTAGCATTGGATGGTGGTGATAACCTAACGTATATCGCTCCAACAATGGTTAACTTAAACTTGGCGAAAGAGCGTTTCCCTGACGTTGATTTCCGTGCGACGCGTGAGCACTAATTTGCGCGGTTAGGGTAAGCCTTAACGCAAACTAGATTTTAAAACGCCCTTGGCTATAAACTTAGCCAAGGGCGTTTTTATATAAGGATAAGATATGAATTGGTTTAAACGTGGGCTAAAGCGTTACGACAACTGGTGTAAAGAGATGGGGTTAACTCCCGATCAGAAACGCAGTTGTGTCCCATATCGAAAAGACCCAGCCCATCAAACTGAAGAGAAGAGTGAAGCCCAACCATCCTCTGATTTTCTGCCCGCAGATACAGATAAAAAGCGTCAAGATGAAGCTCTTTGATACGCACTGCCACTTTGATTTTGATGTGTTTCAAGATGACTTTGCACATCAACTTGAGCTTGCTCAAACGCAAGGCGTCGCAAGAATTTTGATTCCTTCCGTCGGTCCGCAAAACTGGGCTCGTATTCAAACTTTGGCAGAGCAACATGCCAATTTGTATTATGCGCTCGGCTTTCATCCGTATTTTCTTGAAGATAACGTTGAGCAGCACCTTACAGAGCTAGAAGGCTATCTAAATCAAAAAGGGCAGCAGTGCGTGGCAATAGGAGAGTGTGGTTTAGATTTTGCCATTGATGTTGATCCACAGTTGCAAGAAAAGATACTTGAAGTTCAATTTGAGCTGGCTAGACGCTTCGAACTCCCAGTTATTTTACATAGCCGAAAAGCGCACAATCGCCTCATTCAAATGGTGAAAGCGGCGAATCTCCCTAGAGGTGGTGTGCTACACGCTTTTTCTGGGAGTTATCAGCAAGCCATGGAGTGGGTCAAATTAGGTTTTTTTATCGGTGTAGGAGGAACGATTACCTACCCAAGAGCCAAGAAAACACGCGACGCAATTCAAAAATTACCACTCGAAAACTTAGTAATCGAAACAGACGCACCAGATATGCCTATACTTGGATATCAAGGGGAGTCAAATCACCCAGCCAAACTCATTCACGTCTTTAATGAGCTCGTAGAGTTGCATAACGGCCGAAAGCAATCGATTGCCTCTCAACTGTGGAAAAATAGCAATTTTGCTTTCTCGATATGTGAATAAAATCTAAAGATGTGGTTTGAAATCGAAAACGTTTTCCTGCTTATTGTGAATTAACTCACAAAGCTGGTTGAATCAATCATGAATCTTATAGGAAAGTGTGAGGCTGGCATTACTTTAATTGATTCTGCATGAGTATAATTGCCCCCGCTTTATAGCTCCATTTTGTAACACGCCAATAAATAACTTATAAGGAAGTCATAAACTATGAGCCTGTTTATGAGCCTAATCGGTATGGTAGTGCTTCTTGCGATTGCAGTGGCATTTTCTAACAACCGAAAAGCTATCAACTTTAGAACTGTGGGTGGCGCATTCGCTATCCAATTCGCATTAGGTGCATTTGTTCTGTATGTACCTTGGGGCCGTGATCTACTAAACGGTTTCTCTTCAGGTGTTTCTAACGTTATCAACTACGGTAACGATGGTTCATCATTCCTGTTCGGTGGTCTTGTTTCTGACAAGATGTTCGAAGTATTCGGCGGCGGCGGTTTCATCTTCGCATTCCGTGTTCTTCCTACACTGATCTTCTTCTCTGCACTGATTTCAGTTCTTTACTACATTGGCGTTATGCAATGGGTTATCAAGATTCTTGGTGGCGCACTACAAAAAGCGCTAGGCACTTCTCGTGCGGAATCAATGTCAGCGGCAGCTAACATTTTCGTAGGTCAAACTGAGGCACCTCTAGTTGTTCGCCCATTCGTTCCAAAAATGACTCAATCAGAGCTATTCGCGGTAATGTGTGGTGGTCTAGCTTCTGTTGCTGGTGGTGTACTAGCTGGTTACGCATCTATGGGTGTTCCACTAGAGTACCTAGTTGCGGCATCATTCATGGCAGCACCAGGTGGTCTACTGTTCGCTAAAATCCTTCACCCAGAGACTGACCAGCCTCACGAAAGTATCGAAGAAGCGATGGACGGCGGTGACGACAAACCAGTTAACGTAATCGACGCAGCTGCGGGCGGTGCGGCTTCTGGTCTACAACTTGCGCTTAACGTAGGTGCAATGCTAATCGCATTCGTTGGTCTAATCGCGCTAATCAACGGTATGCTAGGTGGCATCGGTGGTTGGTTCGGCATGCCAGAACTAACACTAGAGCTAATCCTAGGTTACGCGTTCTCTCCACTAGCATTCCTAATCGGTGTTCCATGGGCAGAAGCTGTAACAGCTGGTTCATTCATCGGTCAGAAAATCGTAGTGAACGAATTCGTTGCTTACTTGAACTTCACACCATATCTAGGTGAAAACGCTCAAGTAATCGCGGCAACTGGTGAAGTAATGTCTGAGAAGACAACAGCTATCATCTCATTCGCACTATGTGGTTTCGCGAACCTTTCTTCTATCGCGATTCTACTTGGTGGTCTAGGTAGCCTTGCACCAAACCGTCGTAGTGACATCGCTCGCATGGGTGTTAAAGCAGTTCTTGCAGGTACGTTGTCTAACCTTATGGCAGCGACAATTGCAGGCTTCTGCTTAAGCCTTGCAGCACTATAATTAGAATCGGTTCTTAATATATAGACGCCGTTTTACATCATGCCCTGTAGCAAGAGATTGCTGCGGGGCATTTTTCGTTTTTCGGGCTCCAAAATTTCATCGGGTGTTTGCCTTAGTCGAGGTATTACGCAGTCAATGGAATAGGGGCTAGGAAATTTTGAGATACAAACCGTTTGCGCTCTATTTGGTGCTACAGTTTTGCGGTGAAACTCTATAATGTATTAATCACAGGATAGTGGTTAAGCTTGATTCTTAATCACGTAATGAATATTACATAATCGATGGGCAAATGAATTGCCCTGCAATATCAGATCTAATAGGCGTTTTGCTTTGTGATGTGATATTAAAGACACCGCAATCATAGATTGTTGTGCCATAGGCCAAACTGGTACTGTGCGGTGACAAGGATAGCAATTGGCATATGATAAATTTTCGCTGTATATGCCGAGTCTTCAGGGAACCAAGTCCGTTCATTAATAGACTGTTTAGCCATTTACTCACATTGTCTCGACTTGTTGATTATAGTTAAAGACGTGATGTAAGGCTGAGTAGTGAATTTTTTGAATATTGATCGGAGATAGAAATGAGCGATTTAAAAGCAGCAGCGCTACGTGCACTTAAACTTATGGACCTAACTACGTTGAATGACGATGACACTGATGCAAAAGTGATCTCACTATGTCATGACGCGAAAACAGCAGTAGGCAACACAGCTGCAATTTGTATTTACCCTCGCTTTATTCCTATTGCTAAGAAGACACTTCGTGAGCAAGGTACGCCAGAGGTTCGTATTGCAACAGTAACGAACTTCCCACATGGTAACGACGACATTGAAATCGCAGTCGCTGAAACAAAAGCGGCGGTTGCTTACGGTGCAGACGAAGTTGACGTAGTTTTTCCTTACCGCGCGCTAATGGCGGGTGATGAGAAAGTAGGCTTCGAACTAGTTAAGCAATGTAAAGAAGCTTGTGGTGACATTCTTCTTAAAGTGATCATCGAAACAGGTGAACTAAAAGAAGAAGCACTAATCAAGAAAGCATCTCAAATCTGTATTGAAGCAGGTGCTGACTTCATTAAAACTTCAACTGGTAAAGTGCCAGTAAACGCAACACCAGAATACGCTCGCATGATGCTTGAAGTTATTCGCGACATGGGTGTTGCAGAAACTGTTGGTTTCAAACCAGCAGGTGGTGTGCGCACTGCTGAAGACGCAGCAGCATACCTAGCAATGGCTGACGAAATCCTAGGTGACAACTGGGTTGATGCTCGTCACTACCGTTTTGGTGCGTCTAGCCTGCTAACCAACCTACTAAATACATTAGAAGTATCGGACGACGTCGCTGATCCAACAGCGTACTAATTCCAATAATACGTCTGAACGGTAGCACCTAAACGGGTGCTACCAAACCTCTTCTATCCTACTACAACCATGGCTCAAAAGAGCTTGGGAGGCACTAATGTATTTACCACAAGAAATCATTCGTAAAAAACGTGACGGTGAAGTACTTACCGCAGACGAAATCAACTTCTTTATTCAAGGCGTAGCGAACAACACGGTATCTGAAGGTCAGATTGCGGCGTTTGCTATGACGATTTTCTTTAATGAAATGACCATGGATGAGCGCATCGCCTTAACGTGTGCAATGCGTGATTCGGGCATGGTTATCGACTGGAGCCACATGAACTTCGGTGGTCCAATTGTCGACAAACACTCAACCGGTGGTGTGGGTGACGTAACTTCTTTAATGCTTGGCCCAATGGTGGCAGCGTGTGGCGGTTTCGTACCTATGATCTCTGGCCGCGGTCTTGGTCATACAGGCGGTACGCTGGATAAACTTGAATCTATCCCTGGTTACAACATTACGCCGAGCAACGATGTTTTTGGTCAAGTAACCAAAGACGCTGGTGTGGCGATCATCGGTCAAACTGGTGACCTTGCTCCTGCGGATAAGCGTGTTTACGCGACTCGTGATATTACCGCAACGGTAGACAATATCTCCCTGATTACGGCGTCGATCCTTTCTAAGAAACTGGCGGCGGGTCTGGAATCGCTAGTGATGGACGTAAAAGTGGGTTCAGGTGCATTTATGCCAACTTACGAAGCGTCTGAAGAGCTAGCAAAATCAATCGTTGCGGTAGCAAACGGTGCTGGCACTAAAACTACGGCAATTCTTACGGACATGAACCAAGTATTGGCGTCTTCAGCGGGTAACGCAGTGGAAGTTCGTGAAGCGGTTCGTTTCTTAACGGGTGAATACCGTAATCCTCGTCTACTTGAAGTGACCATGGCTTCATGTGCTGAAATGTTAGTACTTGGCAAGCTTGCTGAGAACACAGAAGACGCACGCGCAAAACTGATGGAAGTGCTGGATAACGGCAAAGCGGCTGAGTGCTTCGGCAAGATGGTTGCTGGCTTAGGCGGCCCTGCTGACTTCGTAGAAAACTACGACAACTACTTAGAAAAAGCAGAAATCATCAAGCCAGTTTACGCAACAGAAACGGGCATTGTCTCTGCAATGGATACACGTGCTATCGGCATGGCTGTGGTTGCTATGGGTGGTGGTCGTCGTGTTGCTACTGATGAAATCGACTACGCAGTTGGTTTCGACGAGTTCATCCGCCTAGGTGAGGTCGCAGACAGTGATAAACCTCTTGCGGTCATCCACGCTCGCACTGAAGAGCAATGGGAAGAAGCGGCAAAAGCACTGCGCAGTGCAATCAAAGTAGGTGGTGAATACACACCAACTCCAGAGGTTTACCGCCAAATTCGTGCAGAAGATATCTAATAGAACAAGTAATTACACAAGGCCTACTCAACCATAATAAAAAGCCGAGTGGGCCTAAGGAACGAGCAATGAAAAGAGCATTTATTTTAGTACTAGACTCATTCGGTATCGGTGCAACTGCCGACGCTAAAGAATTTGGTGATGTAGGTTCAGACACACTAGGTCACATCGCTGACCAATGTGAAAAAGGCTTAGCAGATAACGACAATCGCCAAGGTGTACTTCGCCTTCCAAATCTATCGAAACTTGGTTTGGCAATGGCGCATAAAGAATCGACAGGTCGCTTCGCACCTGGACTAGACGCAGACGCTGAAATCATTGGTGCATACGGTCATGCAGCAGAGCTTTCTTCAGGTAAAGACACGCCGTCTGGTCACTGGGAAATCGCAGGTGTGCCTGTTCTGTTTGACTGGGGTTACTTCACTGACAAAGCAAACAGCTTCCCGAAAGAATTGACTGACCGCATTCTTGAGCGTGCAGGTCTTGACGGTTTCCTAGGTAACTGCCACGCATCTGGTACTCAAGTTCTTGACGATCTTGGTGAAGAGCACATGAAGACTGGCAAACCAATCTTCTACACCTCTGCGGACTCTGTATTCCAAATCGCATGTCACGAAGAGACTTTCGGTCTAGACCGTCTACTAGAGCTTTGCCAAATCGCACGTGAAGAGCTAGAAGATTACAACATTGGTCGTGTTATCGCGCGTCCATTTGTTGGTGCTGGTAAAGGTCAATTTGAGCGTACCGGTAACCGTCGTGACCTTTCTGTTGAGCCACCATCAGCAACGGTTCTACAGAAACTTGTTGAAGAGAAGCAAGGCAACGTGGTTTCTATTGGTAAGATTGCTGATATCTACGCAAACTGCGGCATCACTAAGAAAGTGAAAGCGACAGGTATCCCTGCATTGTTCGAAGCAACGCTAGAGCAAATCAAAGAAGCGGGCGACAACACGATCGTATTCACTAACTTTGTAGACTTCGACTCAGCTTACGGTCACCGTCGTGACGTAGCGGGTTACGCAGCGGCACTTGAGTACTTCGATGGTCGTATCAACGAAGTGCTAGAGATTATGGAAGAAGACGATGTGCTTATCCTAACGGCAGACCACGGCTGTGACCCAACATGGCCAGGTACTGACCATACTCGTGAGCACATCCCAGTATTGGTTTATGGTCAAAAAGTACCAGCTGGTTCTCTTGGCCGCCGCGAAACATTCGCAGATATCGGTCAAACATTGGCAAGTTACTTCGGTACTTCTCCAATGGATTACGGTAAGAACTTCCTATAATTAGTTAGGTTTTTGAAAACTAGGAGCTTGATTGCTCCTAGTTTTATGTTTGCAGTATGTAAATGCTGCTTGTCGGAAATGAGAATACTCTGGCTTATATCGCCTTAAGCGCGGAGCGCTAGAGAAAGGTTAAGGAAAAGAAAATGGCAACTCCACATATCAATGCTGAAATGGGTGCATTTGCAGACGTCGTACTGATGCCTGGTGATCCACTACGTGCAAAATACATCGCAGAGACTTTCCTTGAAGATGTCGTTCAAGTGTGTGACGTTCGTAATATGTTTGGTTACACAGGCACATACAAAGGCCGTAAGATCTCAGTAATGGGCCACGGTATGGGTATCCCATCATGCTCGATTTACGCGACTGAACTAATCAAAGACTTCGGCGTGAAGAAAATCATCCGTGTTGGCAGCTGTGGCGCAGTGAATGAAGACATCAAAGTGCGTGATGTTGTGATCGGCATGGGTGCATGTACTGACTCTAAAGTGAACCGTATCCGCTTTAAAGGTCATGACTTCGCGGCAATCGCAGACTACAACATGGTTCGTGCGGCAGAAGACGCTGCAAAAGCTCGCGGTATTGACGTTAAAGTTGGTAACCTATTCTCAGCAGAGCTTTTCTACACGCCAGATCCAGAAATGTTCGATGTAATGGACAAGTACGGCATTGTTGGTGTTGAAATGGAAGCGGCTGGTATTTACGGTGTTGCGGCAGAATACGGTGCAAAAGCTCTGACAATCTGTACGGTTTCTGATCATATCAAGACTGGCGAACAGACTACATCTGACGAGCGTCAAACGACATTCAACGACATGATGCTAATCGCACTAGATTCAGTATTGCTTGGTGACGAAGAGTAAGCGACGAAGAGTCATTCTATTTTTCGCTCTCAAGAGCTAAAAAACAGCCCACACATTGCGGGCTGTTTTTATATGAGTTGTTAGCGCTACCTAGTTACTTGGTTAGCAGCAGGTTTGGCGCTTTTTTACGACGTATCGGTTGTCGACGTAAAATCAAGATGAACAACATACCACAGACAAAGCTCATTAAGACCATCATGTACATATAACGATCGCTCTTGCGATAGTGGTGGTCAGAAATAGCCGTCACCCGGCCCGTCTCAAAGGTCACGCGAACAAAACCGATAAGCGCACCATCTGCAAAAACTGGTTCAACCAACTGCTGGCGACCAATGGAAGCTGTTGCCAAAGGCGTATCCAGGCCAAGAACTTCGCGTACCGATAATGCCTCTTCACTAGACGCTAAACGTACACCCTGTGCATCGTAGATTGTTGCATCAAACACTAAACGGTCTTGTGCTAGCTGGTTTGTTAGCTGAAGTAATCGTTCTTGATCTTTAGTTAAAATCATCTCACTGGCAGAAAGAGACGCCTGTGAAATCAAAACTTTGGTGAGCGTTTCAAGCTGTTGTGCTTGAATTTTCTCATTACCCTTACTGATCACAACACTGTTTTTTATTGTGATAAACAACATCACACACAGTAGGATTAGTGCCAGAATTCTTAGGGCATTCCTTACTGAGAACAAAGATTCACTCATGCTCTTTACTCATCCATTTAAAATAAAACAAAGACTTGCCTTTTTAGTTTGTTGAGGTAACGTTTTAGCAAAGTCATAAGGGATTATATACATGGACGCGTCAAAAAGCTTGCCTATCAGAAAACATACGACACTTTTAAAACGATTACCCGAGACTCGATTTGCCTCCCAATTAGATAAAGCAAAAGCAAACTGGATCGTATTTGCTGAGTACCTTTCGCCAAGTCACTTCGAAGACATTGATTTCTTCACCGGCTTTTACAACCCAATACTAGAAACGTGGAAAGTTGGCCAATATGAAGTAGCCCTGATGGCCGGAGAGTTGACTCCTCAACATGAAACGATCTTACAAAGTCTCAACCTAGATTACGCCTCGCTTAATGAAGTGCCCGATCTATCAACCCAAGGGTTGATTGTATTTGATATGGATTCAACGGCGATCCAGATAGAGTGTATTGATGAAATCGCGAAACTGGCAGGAGTAGGGGATGAGGTCGCTGAAGTCACTGAACGTGCCATGCAAGGTGAGCTGGATTTTGAGCAAAGTTTACGTCAGCGAGTTGGTAAGCTCAAAGGTGCCGATGAATCAATTCTTGAACAAGTTCGTGCCCAGTTACCATTCATGCCGGACTTTGAAGCGCTAATTGCGACGTTGAAAGCCTTGGGCTGGAAAACAGCGATTGCCTCCGGTGGTTTTACTTACTTCTCTGATTACATCAAAGATAAAGTCGACTTAGACTTTGCTCGCTCCAATCAATTAGAAATTATTGACGGCAAACTCACGGGTAAAGTACTTGGCGATGTGGTAACGGCGCAGATGAAGTCTGACATTCTAGTGGAACTGGCGGATGAATATGAAATTGAGCAGCACAACACGGTTGCTGTCGGTGATGGCGCTAATGATCTTGTGATGATGTCGGTGGCAGGATTAGGGATTGCGTATCACGCAAAACCAAAAGTGGAAGCTCAAGCGCAATCAGCGATTCGCTTTGCAGGGTTGGGCGGTGTGCTCTGTATTTTATCTGGCGCATTGGTGAAGCAGCAAAAGGTCAGCTGGAAAGCTAAACCTTAACCATCCATTCAAAAACACCGCCAGAAAGGCGGTGTTTTTTTTCAATTTGGTATGACTTTGAATTTACTCGGTTAACTCCAATCTAATTACTACCTCTTCAGTAATGTCTTCAAATTCACTGTAACCAACGAGCGCCGTCAACTCTTTTTCTAACTTGCTTGCTTGATGTACACCAAATTGGGTTAAGTCACTTAAATCTTGTTGCAGTAATGATGTCATCGGATCGAAAATTGGCGCAGTAGAAAGGCGAATCACGTAAAAGTCACCCATCATTCGCGCTTTCTTTATAAATTGAATCCGCTCTTTTACGCTGTTGAACTCTTGATGAAGCTTTGACTCAATGCCTGTAATTTTATTGCCTACTTTTGCGGCGCTTATGTAGATATCCTGATGTCTGGCTTGAGCACCTTCTACACGTTTTATTGGCTCTGCGATTAATGTGCTTGTCCGGCCTTTAAAGATAGGTTCAAGTGACAACAGTTGGTCATGCCCAAGACGGGCAAAAAGTTCAATGTGTTTAGGTAGCGGCAAGTTCACCCCGATAACGGGGGTTTTTATTGAAGATGACGTACTCTTACTGATAAAAATGGGCGTGCTCAGCGTACGCGAGAGCAACATGCAGTGCAGCCTTTCAAGTAGAGCATTACTTGGTAGCGTCTCTTTTTGCGGGATTAGCTTGTCTTGATTGTGCTCGATAATGCTGTTGAAAAAAGCGATTACCTTCATGGTTTGGCTGCTTTCATCAATAACTAACTGCACGCTACAACCATCTGGGCTTACACGAATTACTCGGTATGGTACCGACATTAACGGCAATTTTTTATCGTAGAGTTGTAATTCTCGAAAGTTGATTCTTACCTCTTGCCCAGAACGTAACATCGTGGGCTCACTTAGCCTAATTCCGAGTCCTCGTTTGGAAAGGTCAACAGTACAGCCGCCTGTTTTAGTTTGTCCTGAGTACAACTCTAAAGGTGTTTTAAAACGATAACGAGGCTCTTTACGACGAGACTTTGCATCAAAATAAATGCCCTTTGGATTGCCAATAACTCTTCTCGGATGGCGAAACGCGTTTAACGTATTAGCGGGTAAGCGCGGCTTTTCAGTTAGCAGGTAATCCTGCCCTGACTTTTCGTCAGCAATTTCTTGCAAAATACCAATATGAGTCAGTGATTGAGACGTTTCTGCCAACTCTGGAGAGAATGCTGCTAGGTCTTCCTGTTCTTGCTCTGATAGTTCAAAGATTGAAATTCTAAAGGCGCGCCAACTCTCTCGTTTGCCACCTAAATGCCAAAATAGCTGGCGCTGTTCGCGAGTTGCTTCAGGGCGAAACATCGAATAGAAATAGGTTCGATTCTCGTGCTCGTGAGTAAATGAATAAAGGACATTGGTTGTTCCTTTCACACCAGGCTTAATGAGTGACGCGATGCGTTGCTCGTTGAATAAGGAACCAAACATTTGCTGGTTTCTCTCATCGTGCCAGTATTGCCAAAGCTTTTGATTGTTTGGCGTTAACATTGCTAATTTTAGGTCACTACCATCAAAGAATAGAGGCAAGCTGCTGGTGTGCTTTAGTGCGATGTGCTCATAACCGCGAGTTCGAGCTCGAATAATCTTGTCTTGATTGTCGTGACGAGCCCTTTTAGCAGCACTGTTGAGCGCTTCATCTATCACTCTGGTGACGACATTGGTATCAGTTAAGCGTATGGTTCTGAGGTATCGAACTGAGTCATTTTCGTAACAGTCATCAACCGCGAGTATGCGGTATGCAAGCGGTTTCTCTATACCTGCAACGTTAGATTTGCTGGCAAATTCAGTAAACGTGACCTGAATAATTTCCCCAAGGTTATATTTAAATGCGCTAGGGACTTTGAACTTTGCGCCAGAGCTAGATAAATCAATACTTAATCCATGAAGAAGCTGTCCTTTAGAACGGCAAATTTCAACTTGAGATTGGACTTTCAAGCGTTTTTCTTGGCGCTTTAAATCGTAGCCTAGGTGAACGGGTTCTGCTAAGAACGGGCTTTTAGGATCCGTTAACGATTGCGTTTTTTGCTGAGTAAGGCGCTTGCTCATTACGCGAAAGTTATTTCGCGTGTTGACCAATGCTTCCCACATTCCTTCCGTGTAGCAGCCAAACTTTTTGATGTTTTTATGGTAAGCGTTGAAAGCAACATCATCCAACCAATGTGGAATACCATCCAAAATATACTCGCGACATTCGCCTTGAACGCGACCTCGCAAATCAATACTTTTTTTGCATGGAGCCATTAAGCGGTTAAGTTCCATTTTAACCAAAATTTTGGCCGAAGGCGGCTCTTCCTCGGTCAGTTGGCCAAGGACAAAGTCAAAGTCATTCGTACCGTAAACGGGAATGAGTCGTTCTGCGAGCGAGAGAATTTCAGATTGCTGCATTATTTCTGTTAGAGTATGTCGTTACTTTAAATTGTATCGGCTAAGCGAAGTAATACTTAAGTATATCAATAGTTCATTTCAGTTCAGGTCTGACTTGGCTGTGCTTAGTCACATTTGTAGAAAAAATTGAGGCATCATGGCGAAAGCAAAACGAGCGTATGTTTGTAATGATTGTGGCGCGGACTTTCCCCGTTGGCAGGGGCAGTGTAACGCATGTGGTGCATGGAATACGATAACAGAAGTACGTATCGCTGCATCGCCAACCGTTGCTCGCAACGAACGCTTAAGTGGCTACGCTGGTTCCGCAACAGAAGCAACGGTTCAAACGCTATCCGAAATTGATCTGCAAGAAGTACCTCGCTTCACCAGTGGGTTTAAAGAGCTTGACCGCGTATTGGGTGGTGGTGTTGTGCCAGGTGCCGCAATTTTGATTGGTGGTAACCCTGGCGCTGGTAAATCAACCCTTCTGTTGCAAACCATGTGTAGTTTATCTGCGCAAATGCCAACGCTTTACGTAACCGGTGAAGAGTCGTTACAGCAGGTGGCAATGCGTGCTTCCCGATTAGGCTTGCCGAAAGATCATTTAAAAATGCTATCGGAAACGAACGTCGACAAAATTTGCCAAATCGCCGAAAAAGAGCAGCCTCGTATAATGGTAATAGACTCGATTCAGGTGATGCACGTTTCTGATGTTCAATCGTCGCCTGGCAGTGTTGCTCAGGTACGTGAATCTGCGACGGCTCTGACACGATACGCAAAACAGAATAATGTTGCGGTATTTATTGTTGGTCATGTAACAAAAGATGGTACCCTTGCGGGCCCCAAAGTTCTTGAACACATTATCGACTGTTCGGTACTACTCGATGGTGGAACGGATAGCCGATTCCGCACTTTGCGTAGTCATAAAAACCGTTTTGGCGCTGTGAATGAGCTTGGTGTCTTTGCAATGACAGGCCAAGGGTTGAAGGAAGTGAGTAACCCATCAGCAATCTTCCTTTCTCGTGGTGAAGAAGAAACATCAGGCTCTTCAGTCATGGTGGTTTGGGAAGGCACGCGCCCTCTACTAGTAGAGATTCAAGCGCTGGTGGATTACTCGCAGTTAGCCAACCCTCGTCGTGTTGCGGTCGGCTTGGAGCAGAACCGCCTATCACTTTTGCTCGCTGTGTTGCATAAGCATGGTGGCTTACAAATGGCAGACCAAGATGTCTTTGTTAATGTGGTTGGCGGTGTTAAGGTGACGGAGACAAGCGCTGATCTTGCTTTAGTTATGGCGCTTTTATCGAGTTTTCGTGACCGTCCACTCCCTAAAGATGTGGTGATTTTTGGTGAGGTAGGGCTTGCGGGCGAAATCCGTCCAGTGCCAAGTGGGCAAGAGCGTTTGAATGAAGCGTTCAAACATGGTTTCAAGAAAGCCATCGTGCCAGCAGCCAACATGCCGAAAGGTGGCATCCCTGGCATGCAAATTCACGGCGTTAAGAAATTGTCGGAAGCTATAGAGGCTTTTGACGAGCTGTAATGCTCATAAGAATGGTATTTGTGCAATCACAAACTGTTCTATCCGTCCTCAATAAAATGCGAATAAAGTACATAAATTGCTGTGTTTGACTATGCTTTGGGGACGGAAATTTCACGTTAAAATTTTTTTTCTTCCATCCGCACGCAAGGGTATCAGTATTGACAGAATGTGATATACTCTGCGCGCACTTTATACCTTATTAACAGAGTAAGACAATGACTGATTTATCAAAATACAGAAACATTGGTATTTTTGCTCACGTAGACGCGGGTAAAACTACCTCTACAGAGCGTATCCTAAAGCTAACTGGTAAGATCCATAAGATCGGTGACACTCACGACGGTTCAACTACTACTGACTTCATGGAGCAGGAAGCTGAGCGTGGTATCACAATCCAGTCTGCAGCAACAACTTGTTTCTGGAACGATCACCGTCTAAACATCATCGATACTCCTGGACACGTTGACTTCACTATCGAAGTTTACCGTTCTCTAAAAGTACTTGACGGTGGTATCGGTGTATTCTGTGGTTCTGGTGGTGTTGAGCCTCAGTCAGAAACTAACTGGCGTTACGCTGACGAATCACACGTATCACGTCTGATCTTCGTTAACAAACTAGACCGTATGGGCGCAGATTTCTACAAAGTTGTAGATCAAGTACAGAACGTACTAGGTGCTACACCTCTAGTTATGACTCTACCTATCGGTATCGAAGAAGATTTCGTAGGTGTTGTAGACGTACTAAGCCAACAAGCTTACGTATGGGATGAGTCTGGCCAACCAGAGAACTACGAAGTTCAAGATATTCCAGCAGACATGGTAGAAAAAGCTGCTGAATACCGTGAAATGCTAATCGAAACTGCTCTAGAGCAAGACGAAGATCTAATGATGGCTTACCTAGAAGAAGGTGAAGAGCCATCTCTAGAAGACATCAAACGTTGTATCCGTAAAGGTACTCGTGATCTAGCATTCTTCCCAACTTACTGTGGTTCAGCGTACAAGAACAAAGGTATCCAACTTATTCTTGACGCGGTAATTGATTACCTACCATCTCCAACAGAAGTTGATCCACAGCCTCTAACTGATTCAGAGACTGGTGAGCCAACTGGTGAAGTTGCGACTGTATCTGCAGACGAGCCACTACGTGCTCTTGCATTTAAGATTATGGATGACCGCTTCGGTGCTCTAACCTTTATCCGCATCTACTCTGGTAAGATGAAGAAAGGTGACACAATCCTTAACTCTGCAACTGGTAAAACAGAGCGTATCGGCCGTATGGTTGAGATGCACGCGGACGAGCGTAACGAGATCGATTCAGCACAAGCTGGTGACATCATCGCTGTAGTTGGTATGAAGAACGTTCAAACTGGTCACACTCTATGTGATCCTAAGCACGAATGTACTCTTGAGCCAATGATCTTCCCAGATCCAGTAATCTCTATCGCAGTTAAGCCTAAAGATAAAGGCGGTTCTGAGAAGATGGGCATCGCGATCGGTAAAATGGTTGCAGAAGATCCATCATTCCAAGTTGAGACTGATGAAGATTCAGGCGAAACTATCCTGAAAGGTATGGGTGAACTTCACCTAGACATCAAGGTAGATATCCTTAAGCGTACTTACGGCGTTGAGCTAGAAGTTGGTGCTCCACAGGTTGCTTACCGTGAAACTATCACTCAAGCAATCGAAGATAGCTACACGCACAAGAAACAGTCTGGTGGTTCTGGTCAGTTCGGTAAGATCGACTACCGCATCAAACCAGGTGAGCCAAACTCTGGCTTCACGTTCAAATCAACAGTTGTTGGTGGTAACGTACCTAAAGAATTCTGGCCTGCAGTTGAGAAAGGCTTTGCGTCAATGATGGAGCACGGTGTTCTAGCTGGCTTCCCTACTCTAGACGTTGAAGTTGAACTATTCGACGGTGGTTTCCACGCAGTTGACTCTTCAGCTATCGCTTACGAAATCGCAGCGAAAGGTGCATTCCGTCAGTCTATGCCTAAAGCTGGCGCGCAACTTCTTGAGCCAATCATGAAAGTTGACGTGTTCACTCCAGAAGATCACGTTGGTGACGTAATCGGTGACCTTAACCGTCGTCGTGGTATGATCAAAGACCAACAAGCAGCGTCTACTGGCGTACGTATCAAGGGTGATGTACCTCTATCAGAAATGTTTGGTTACATCGGTACTCTACGTACTATGACTTCTGGTCGTGGTCAGTTCTCTATGGAGTTCTCACACTACGCACCATGTCCAACAAACGTTGCAGAGCAAGTAATTGCTGACGTTAAAGAGCGTAACGCTAAGAAGTAATTCTTAAGTTAACTCTATAACTTGAAAGCCCCGCTTAGTGCGGGGCTTTTTGTATTTAGCAGTCTTATACGCAGAGTGTGTTTGTTTTATTCCTATTTAGCGTTTGTTTTGACGATTGTTATGATGCCGTTCTAGTACTGTTGCCTTTTAGGTCAATGGTCCTAAAGTCTGGTACCACTGACTTTTCAAATATTTCTATTTCTTCCTTCAACCATTGCGCAAACAATTGAGCTTTAGGTCTTTTTAAGTAGCCTTTTGGCGCACACAAGTAATACGCAAAGTTGGGCTTGATAGCGATATCTCCAATTCGGACCAATTTGCCAGAACGAAAATATTGATGAGCTAAACTGTGTTTTACTAATGCCACGCCTTGAAGTGATAGTGCAGCCTCAAGCACGAGATGTGATCCACTGTATTTTAAGGTAGGCTTTGCTGCGCAGTGACCCAAGGTTGCTAACCACATATTCCAATCAAGATCAGGCCAAACATCTTCAATCAGCTCAGCTTTGCTTAAATCCTCGATGTTATAGATCCCGTGCTCTTTCTGGTACACCGGATGACAAGCTGGATAAAAAGCTTCGTCCATTAGCCATTGTGATTCTAAATTGGGGTACTTTCCTAAACCGTAACGAACACATAAATCTATCTGGCTATCTTGAAAAGACACCAAATCATTGGTTGGTTCTAATAGCAAGGCGATATCAGGGTGACGCTGACGAAAAGCCGTAATTTTCGGGACTAACCAATGATGAGCGAAAGAGGGGAGTGTTGATATCGAAAGGTGGTTCGGGTTTGGATCTTGATTGACTAATCTTACCCCTTGCTGCAAATGAGCAAACCCTCTTTCTGCCTGACTAAACAGTAGCTCTCCCTCTGGTGTGAGCACGATTTTTCTGTGCTGACGAACAAATAGGTCCGTGCCTAAGAACTCTTCTAAATGACGAATTTGCTGACTAATGGCCGCTGGCGTAACAAACAGTTCTTTTGCTGCCGTTTTAAAGCTTCCTTCCTTTGCTGCAACGAAAAAGTAATACAAGCTTTGTAAGGGAGGCATTCGATCTTTCACATTAGTTTTCCTTAACTCTATGGCAGATTCTATCGCTTGAGGTTATCAGCGTAGTCGCTGATTATTAAGTGGTCAACATTGTATAGGGATCTTTGAAATGGAAAACATGACACACACTTGTGAGCGTACTATACCTACTGCCCATCAGAGCGGGTTACAGTTAATTTATTCTAAACTGGCGGCTTGGAGAAGGAACTATAAGACACGTCGTCACTTGAGAGAGTTACCAAAGCACCTTTGGGACGATATTGGATTAGGTGAAAGGGAGATTAGTTGTGAAGTGAGTAAGCCATTCTGGAGAGAGTAGTCTATGAGTTTGATTCAAGCTCAAAGTTAAGTTGCACTCCCCAATGGTGTTGAGGAGTGCAAGCAAAATTACAAGTCTTCTTCCCACACGACCAATTCATCTTTTGGCCAATTGTGGCCTATCTCATGATACTTTTGTTCGAGCACATGACGTTTAATTTTAAGCGTTGGCGTCAGTACGCCATTTTCTATACTCCAAGGTTCTTTAATCATTAACACACCTTTGATTTGCTCATGAGAGGCGAGTTCTTGATTCATCCTGGCAATAACTTTACGTGTGGTACGTGCGTATCGCTCTCGATCAAAGTTAGGGAAGTCATGTGGCACAACCAAAAGAATCGGAGCGGGTAGCCCTAAACCGATGAGACACATCATCTCTACGCGACTGTACTCGAAAAGCTTTTTCTCGATAGGAACCGGAGAGACAAATTTACCTTTGGCGGTTTTGAAGTTATCTTTTTTACGGCCTTGAATCGTTAGATAACCATCTGAGTCGATAGCGCCGATATCGCCTGTGTGTAGCCAGCCCTCTGAATCAAAAGACTCTTGGGTGGCAATATCATTTTTGTAGTAGCCAGAAAATAGCCCTTTGCCACGCACCATGATTTCATCATCGGCTGCGATTTTTAACTCAATGCCTGGCCCTGCATTACCGACACTACCAATTTTGTCAGCTCTAAATGGGTAGTTGAGCGTGCTGTAGGCAAATGATTCCGTCATCCCCCAAGCCTCTGTGATATCAAGGCCCACTGAGTGGTACCATTCCAACAGCGCTGGCGAGACAGGTGCAGAGCCACAGCCTAATACTCGAGCCTGATCTAAACCTAGACCATCTGCTAGCTTTTTCTTGATCAAAGAATTGACGAATGGGATTTTCAACAGAATATTGAGCTTCTTCTGTGGAAGTTTGTCTTGAATACGTTGCTGGAATAGCGTCCATAATCGTGGGACGGAGATAAACAGAGTTGGTCGGTGCATCTTCACATCTTCGATAAAAGTGTCCAGTGACTCTGGAAATGCTGTTGGCACGCCACCCATAATCGATGAACCGAAGATATAAACACGCTCTGTAATATGAGCGAGCGGTAAATAAGAGAACAATCGGTCGTTTTCTTGGATACCAATATGATTGATCAGTTGCTGAACAGACCAACTGAATGCGCCGTAAGTTAGCATCGCGCCTTTCGGTAACCCTGATGTGCCTGAGGTATACACCAACGACATTAGCTTGTCATCGTAATGCTGCGGACGCTCTTCACTTGGCATTGCATCTGCAATGAGCGCTTGGTATTCGTGCTTACACTTTGGTGCCGTGTCATAAGGTAGAGCGATGCTAATGAGTTCAGGCATAGCATCAATGACTTGCTGAGTTGCTTTGGGATCATCGAGTTTTCCGCCAATGATCGCTTTACTTTCACTATGAGTCACACAGTATTCGATGGTATCTGCACCGGCGGTAGGAAAGATTGGCACACTGACATAGTCACCAAGCATCATAGCAAGATCGCAAATAAACCATTCTGCACAGTTTTTAGATACTAACGCAACTTTGTCGCCAGGCTTTACACCAAGCGAGCGTAGTGCGCTGACAAGTTTTAAGGCTTGATCTGCAACATCAGAGAATGTGTACTCAACAAACTGTCGGTTAATAATTTGTTTTAGGTAGACCTCATTTGGACGCTCTTGAGCCCATTTGAGGATCATTTCATTTGGTGGTGGGAGAGCGCAACCAGCAGCGCTATTTAGATTCGGCTGATTCATTTTAAGTGACTCCATGTCTTCTCATTGTATTTATAATTGTTAACGCATTGTTAACTTTAGCATGTTAAATCGCGACACGGGAATGCATTTTGATGAAATATGTGGGGAAGATAGCGTTAGTTATGGTTGAAGTCGGAGCGACTCGATCTAAAAAGCAATGTGATTGATGCTACGCAAAAGAGAACAGGCTTTTCAGCTGTTATGTCATACCGACTTCATACTAAGAGCACAGGTAAGCAATTTATTTTATTAATAATATTGCGAAAACATAGAATCTATCCTAATTATTTATTAACTAGTGGCTTAGTGTTGAAGATAAGTATAAATGTCTCCTAATTTCTTCAAAGCGCCAAACTTAAAGGTATGTCGTGGTTTTGAAGTAGCTATACTAATCTTACTTTGGAAAGTTAGGAGCTTCACCTCAAGCTATTGCCTGAGATTACTTGGGTACGATCATCAGCAAAAGGAAAGATGTGATGTTACGGAAGACTTTACTGGGTACCTATCTTTGTAGTTTATTCATTGCGGGGAATGCATATGGTGCTGAAGGAGATGATATTCCTCAGCGTGCCCAAACGGTTGGTGATGTTATTGAGCGCCCAGGCGTTCTCACACCTAAAGGTAAATGGTCATTTGATTCGTCTTTAAGCTATACACAAAACTCTTCAAACAAAGTATCTGTTGTTGGGTATACAGTCTTACCAACTCTGATTGTTGGGCGAATTGAAGTGAGTGATTCGGATAGGACTACAGTAACCGTTGGATTAACTGCTCGGTACGGTTTAACAAACGCCACAGAGTTAGAAGTTAGAGTGCCGTATGTGTATCGTAATGACCAAGTTTCTACGCGCCCCATTCAAGATGGTTCAAACAGTGAAGTAGTAAACACAACGGTGGATGGCGGAGGGCTTGGTGATGTAGAGTTCGCATTGAGGCACCAGTTTAACTTTGAGTCTGCGCCATACTGGGTAGGTGGCCTTAGAGTAAAGTCGGATACAGGACGATCGCCTTATGATGTTTCTATTGAAGATGGAAGCAACTCATTTAGTGATGTCCCTACAGGTTCGGGTTTTTGGAGTTTTGAGCCTAATTTATCTCTTATTCACCCTGTTGATCCTGCGGTCTTGTTCGCTAGTCTAAGTTATATTTATAACTTAGAGGATACTGTTACAGTTGGCGACACAAAAGCTGATGTTGAACTTGGAGACACTATTTCTCTTTCAGGGGGAATGGGGTTTGCGGTGAATCCTGATCTTTCATTCTCTTTAGGACTTAGCCATAAAACTATTTTAAAAAGCAAAGTAAATGGCAGATCGGCAGATGATGCTAAGTTGCTTCAATTAGATGCATTAACTTTTGGTATAAACTATGCCTTTAGTGAACGCTCATCTATCAATGTTAGTGCTCAAGCTGGTCTTACAGAAGATACTCCCGACTTTCAATTAACAGTACGAGTACCTTTTAATTTGTAAAATGGATATTAGGCCCTTGAGTCTTGGGCCTAATTTATCGTTAGCGCCTAGTGTTCGCATTATAAATTGATTGGATTATATTGGATAAAGTAGGTATATATTCTTAAAATGATGGTGGCCGATTGATATATCGAACTTTCTTTTGGTATGTAATCATAGATATCAGTCGTTTCTAATATCAAAGAAGCTTAACGTGACAATTTTTCAGATAAAAATGGAAATGCTCATTGAAGGTGGTTCAATAAGGCGTCTTCTAATTGTTGGTTTGCTTTGATTTCCCGTATTACCCCATTTACTTGAGCATCAATGTCTACGAGCGTGCTAAGTCCAATAATACTGTTATCTTTCGTGTTTTGAATAATATTGATAATACTTGAATTTATAAAGTCTGAACTTATTATATTAGGATTTTGAGACGAAGGCATTTTGGGTGAATCTATAGAATCATCTCCAATAATATTGCCTTCACCAAATTGTATGATGTTAACAATACCCTGGTTGAAAACATCTCCACTTTGATTTTCACTATTTGCGCTAATGTTTTTTAAATTACCATTTTCAATTACTAAGTTGGCAATATTTGTGTTCAAAATATCATCGCCATTTATAGTCGTAGTAATGCTTAATCCAATATTAATAATATACTCGTCCGTAATTTGGAAACCACCTCGATATTCTTCTAAAGATAAATTTGAAAGAGGAGTAAGTTCTTTCAGGCCAACATCTTTAGCATTCACATTAAAATGAGGTATTAGCATACAAAGCACTAACAAAAATTTATTGTAGTTCATAATGTAGGCCTTTCAGGTTGTTAAGTTCTTAAAGTTATTTAAAACAATGTTATATTAATTTTCACCGGAAACTGGGAGAGTAATGCTAAATACCCCTAAGGAATCTCTAGACACTCCTGTTTTTAATGGTGATCTTTGATATACGGTGAAATTATCATTGGTTATAAAGCTAGACCGTCCCATTTCCGCTTCGTTACGGACCAGTAACACAATTCCTTGGTAATATTTTTCAAACTCATCCAGTTTCATTATCATGGTTCCTCTAGAAGGGTCTCCTAGAATAACTGAGTGATTGTTTATACCTCTGATGACAACAAAATGCATATACCCGTCGAAATTAACGAGAGTAATCCCAGGGACGCCGACTTCTTTAATTTTCTCCAGTCCTACTTGAAAGCCGTCAGAACGTAACCCTATGGAATCCAAGTAAAACTTCATATCCAACAAAGAAAAACCTTTCTCTTTGATTTTTTCTTTATCACCTTTTTCAAACATGCTTTTGAAGATATCTTGTTCAGATGACTCTGTTGCATAATGAAAAGTGAGAAGAGAAGCCAGGGCGGCAGAGCCACAGCTGAAGTCATACTGTTGGCGAAAAACATCACCGAACACTATTTCTTTGTAGCTTTTAACAGGAACAGAGTAATGTGCTCGGTAAGGTAGCAGTTCTAATGAAATGGCTGATGCTGAATAAACGAGCATCAGCCAAATTAAGTTATTTAATACTTTCATATTGTTTACTTGAGTGTCAGGTTAACGACGGTAGAGTTCTGGATTAAAACGTTGTTTCCGCTGTTCTGAATTACGTTGGATATACCCGAACTGTCTGCGAACGCTCCACTTGATAGTATATTGTTACCACTCACGGTGTTTGACGCGACATTATCTGACGAAATACCATTGATATCTGATTCTGCATAAACCAAGTCGAGTTCAACATTTTGTCCACCTCTTGATTCATTCATGATATCCAAGCTAACTTCTCCGCCAGATAATGCAATGTCATCAGCGAGTGCAGTGCAGGCAACTATCATACTCAAAGTACAGATTGCCAAACGCATCGCTTTCTCCTACTAGTCGGTTACTCACCCCCAGTAAACACACTTGCATTAGTTGTAACAGATTGTTGTACAAGTGAATTTGAACCAGCATTCTGACCAACGGTAGTAATACCAGCTGCACCACCAAGACCACCAAGGGTGTTCATGTTTTCAACTCGAACTCGAGTATCATCCGCGTTAGTTGCATAAATAACTGATGCACCTGTAACACCACCCATTAGGCTTGAGCTCGCAACAACCATATCTGTATCCATATGGACTTGATTGAAGCTATCAACATTTGTTGAGCTCGAGTCACTTTGATAGTTACTATTGTCGTTAAAGCTGTTCGAGTTTGTTGTGCTTGAATCAGCGTAGCTACGGTTATCACTCTGGTTACGGTTGTCGCTTTGATTACGATTATCGCTGTTATCGTTAAAGCTACTGTTGATACTAGAGTCACTGTTGTCGTTGTTGCTACGTCTTACAGTAGTACTAGAGTCGCTGTTGTCGTTGTGGCTTCTATTTGTGTTAGTACTTGAATCACTACTATCACTATTTAGGCTCACATCAAGATCAGCACTGGTACTGTTGTCGTTAGCGTTAGACGTACTATTGTCGTTGTGGCTTTGAGCTGTGTTAGTGCTCGAGTTTGAGTTGTCGCTGTTGTTATTAAAGCTGTCATCAACACCAAGAGTTGCACTGTTGTCAGTGTCGCTGTTGTCGTTGAAGCTATGACCAATACCTAGTGACGCACTATTATCGCTGTTGTCGTTGAAGCTATCACCAACACCGAGAGATGCGCTATTGTCACTGTTATCATTGAAGCTGCCAGATAAACCGATATCGGTATTAGCGCTGTCAGTCCATTGCATGTTGTCGTCTCCATCATCGATCTCATTCGCGATTAGAGAGCCACTAAATAAAATTGCTGACATTGCTAAAGCAAGCCCTGTTTTGTTTAGAGTCATAACGATTACTCCATTTCCTGTTATTCCTGATTAAAAATGACTGCACTTAACTTCTTGCTGCTTCCTTCAAATGTTGTGGGAAGCGATGAAATTATAAGAAAGGATCAGTGAAAGCTGTTCTCATTATTGAGAATGATTCAGGCTGGAAGGGAGTATTTAGGTACGTCTATTTAAAGTATTAAAGAAAAAAATAACATAATCATAATGTTATTTTTTGTATTTACTTTAAGTACTCATCAAGTATGAAATGAAGCCAATATAAAGAAGTAATTTGTTCTATTGCACTGAGCGGAGCAGTCATCCATTTTTTATAAATGGCATTTTATCCAATTATTATCTTTATTATTTAATATTATAAATCATATCCTTATGCTAACACAGGTTGAAAAGTATGGATAAAAACACAACAGGTTCATACTTTTTAAGTCTTTTTCGGTGCTGAAAAGCAATGCGATATCATTCTGAAGTGCTATATTTTCTACTTAAAATGAAGATAAATTCTCTTTGCTGCCTCCAATTAATTTTCTAACGGGGGTTGGTGAAACAGGTAAGTTAATGTGGTGGGACTATGGAAAAGAAGCACTTGATACTGCTAGCTGAGAGTAATTTACAAAGTAACTTAATAAAAAAACAGCTGTCTTCCATTCATGATGTCGATGTAAAGATAATGCAACCAGATGAAGTGGTGTTCAGAAGTCACTCACTCAGTATCGATTTGATGTTTATTGATTACGATTTTATGCGTCAGCTTGAAGTACAAGGAAAGTTACCAGATTTTGATCTATTTGGGTGGTCCTTTATGCTTCACAACGTCCCTTGTGAAAAAGTACAAACGGACTTACTGCATTGGAAGTTGTTAAAAGGAATTTTGCTCCGAAGTGCATCAGTGACACATATATGTGATGGCGCGGAATACGTACTGAAAGGTGGGTTGTGGCTACCAAGAATGTACCTAGAGAAGTTAGTCCTCAATTATCGGCATGCAAATTTGTCCGAAGAACAGCAGCATGATGAGTTAACATGCAGAGAAAAACAGATTCTAGAGCTACTTGTGTACGGCATTTCAAATCAACAAATTGCTTCAAGACTTTTTTTATCTGAAAGTACAGTGAAAAGCCATATATACAAGTTGTACAAAAAACTCGATGTCCATTCTCGTCATGATGCAGTTAAGTTGGTAAGAATGAACAATGGCTTAACCGAGAGAAGTTAAGTCATAATTTGTGATGCTCTTTTTATCGGGGTCTGTTCCGTTTTCACTATCTAATCTAATCTAAGCAAGGGCACTCGTATTTGAGTGCCCGTGGTTTATCTAGATTCAATAGTTGGCGTATCAGCAGGCTACATCATGCCCGTGACAAGGCCTGCTGCCACAAAAAACACGATCATCCATAGTACCGAAAGGTTGAGCTTTTTGTGTAGATAGAAACCCGCAATCACTAACGCCATGTCGATGGGAGCAACAACTGCGCTGCTAAATACTGGCTGGTAAAGTGCCGCGAGTAGTAACCCTACTACCGAGGCATTTACACCGTTGATGGCGCCGGAGACCAGCGGTTTGCCTGCCAGTGCTTGCCAGTTCTTAAGAACGCCAAGTAGTAAAAGAAACCCAGGGAGGAATACGCCAAGCGTTGCGATCAGAGCGCCTAAAATTGGCGTATCCGAAAGCTCATAACCGATAAAAGTAGCAAAGGTGAACATTGGCCCCGGTACAGCTTGTGCAGCGGCGTAGCCTGTTAAAAATGCATCTTGGCTGAGCTGGTCGCCAACAATGTTTTGCAGAAGCGGCAGAACCACATGACCGCCACCAAACACTAAGCTACCAGCTTGGAAAAAATCACTAAACAGCCCAAGCAAAGGTAACGTATGAGCCACTAACGGTAAGCCGAGTAAAAGCATCGCAAATAGAGCTAATGGCGCGATAGACGGTTTAAACGACTCGGCTGATGGCGCGGAGTCTTTCTTCAGATATCGCATTCCGACAAAACCTGCTGCGATCAACACGAACATTTGCGTCATGATGCTTGGTGCCACCAGCAACGCAATCGCAGTCGCGACGCACAAACCCGCGGTCAGTTTACTTTGGCAGAAGTTTTTGTACATGCCCCAAGTCGCATCCGCCACGACGACGACTGCGAGCAGTTTTAGGCCGTGAACGATGTTTTGGAACACTGCGGTGTCGGTGATTTGGCTGCTCACCATCGCCAGCGCCAACATGATGACCACTGAAGGAAGCGTGAATCCGACAAATGCTGCGCATGCGCCATCTAAACCGCCACGTTTATAGCCTAAAGCAAAGCCAACTTGGCTTGAGCCCGGTCCCGGCAAAAACTGACTGAGCGCGACAATTTGCGCGTACTCGCTGTCATCAAGCCATTTCAGTTTCTCAACAAAGGTTTGGCGAAAATAACCAATATGAGCCGCCGGGCCGCCGAAGCTGAACCAACCCAGCCAGAAAAAAGTTTTGAATATGGTGAACATGTCGAGCCTGTTTATCTAAAAAGCATTGTTGCTAATTTATCGAATGCTCTAAAATGACTCAAATTGATGATTTTAATTTCATCTATGAATGAAATGGGATGAGGATGTTGGAGTGAAAGAGGACATTCAGTGGCGCAACATTGACTTGAACTTATTGGTGACGTTTTCCTACTTGTATCGCTATCGAAGCGTTAGCGTCGCGGCAGAGAAAAGTTACGTTAGCCAGTCGGCGATGAGTCATAGTTTGTCTCGTTTAAGGTTGTTGTTTGACGACCCGCTTTTTGAGCGAAAAGGGCACAAGATGGAGCCCACCGAGCACGCTCACCACATCGCGCCAACTGTGCATCACTTGTTGGATTCTATCGCCAAAGACTTGCTCACTAAGTCTGCCTTCCAACCTGAAAATTACGCGGGTGTATGTCGCATCGGGTTAACGGATTATGCCGAGTTTATCTTTGCTCCTCGGCTTTATGACGAAATACGCCAGCGCGCCCCAGAGGCGCAGATCAGTTTTATTAACGTCAATCGTAGCAACTACGTGGCATTAACTGAGCACGAAAAGCTCGATGTCATTATTGGCAGCATGCCGGTGTTGGATGACAACTTTGAGAGCTTGTACTTGTACACCGAAAAACACGTGTGCATGTGTGATAAACAGGTGTTGAAAGGGGAAACACAGCTGTCTCTGGAAGCGTTCGCGAACATCGAGCAAGCTCTGGTAAGTCCCGATGGGAGCTTAAAGACACAAGTAGACCAAAAGCTCGCAGAACATGGCTTGAGCCGCAAAGTCACCGTGGCGTCGCGCAACTTTCTCACTATTCGGCATCTATTGAAAAAGCGCGATCTCATTGCCATCGTGCCAGAAAAAATGGCGTTGGCGGAGGGCTTTTCGGACGATCTCATTACTGTTAAGCCGCCGATCGCCGTTGCGGATTTTGATATTGCCATGCTGTGGCATTCCAGCCGAAACAATGAAGACAAAGGCATTTGGCTACGCGAGTTGGTTTCTTCGACCATCACCTCTAAATGATAAACATTTGGGGCACTCATGGTGCTTAGAGTTATTTGTTGTTGAACTTCTTACTACCTGCTGAGTTATCGGCGTTATACCGAAACAGTACTGATTGTGCAAAATGAATGTCTTTGGTTGGGGGGGATGTTCCAGATTTAACTCATAAAAGAGATTAATGGAAAAGGTATCATTGAGTTGTACCACGTAGTTTAAGCTCTGTTTGCACGTATACATGAAGAGGTTGTAAGCGTCCATCTCGGTATTTTTCCACCAGTAAGTTCACTCCCTGAGTTCCCATCAACTCAGAGTGAATACGAATTGTAGACAACGGCGGAAAGGTAAAGCGAGCAGTAGGAATATCATTCATACTAATCAACGTAATATCCTCTGGTATCTTTAAGCCAAATTCATGGATTGCACGTACTATGCCAATCGCGATGGAGTCTGAATCAATGAATACTGCTTTCGGGAAGTCACCTTTGGCTAGCATCTCTTTCGCTAAGTTATAACCGGACAAACTAGAGCAGGCACAATAGTGTATATCTTGTTCTGCGACCACGCCTTTTAGATAGCCATAGTCCAAAAACACATTTTCACGAGTGTCAGCTGCGTCGTGCTTGTCTTGACCGCCAATATAACCGATGCGGCGGTAGCCTCGTTGTACAAAGAAATCAACTACTTGCCTACTGATTCGAATAAGGTCGACATCAACGCAATCATAAGGGCAGGTAGGATCTGAAAAGTTTATGTAGCAGATGCTATCGGCTAGACGTTTAGGTAATTTATCTACTACCTTTTGGTCGACATTTCCGACTAAAAGGACACCTGTTATCTTTTTCGTTTCAACATCAATTTCACTGTTATAGCAATTGGTTAGCGTAATACCTAATTTGTCGCATTGCGTTTCAATCCCATGACGAATTGATAAGTAGTAAGGGTCATTCACCTCTGTTTCTTGTTTGTAGTTATATAAGGCTAAAAAGTGATGTTTTTGCTTAACTTCTTTGATGCCTTTCTTCGAGCTACTGGTGCGGTACTCCAGTTTTTCTGCAATTTCCAAAATGCGGTATTTGGTTTCTTCTTTAACGCTCAACGTTGGGTCGTTGTTCAAAACCCGCGATACGGTTGCAAGTGAGACGCCTGCTTCAATGGCGATATCTTTTAGCTTTGCCATGTAAATTTCCCGTTGGCACTGCCCAAGTGTGAGCTCAATAATCTGACTATTTTAAACAGCTACTTAGATATGCACAAACCTTTAGTAAGACAGTCCTAAACACTTTAAATCATCATATCAAGCCAAATTGTTTTCATGAAATAGACTCTATTGAGTAATAAATAAAGCCGTAAACGTAAGGATTATATTGCTGTAAAAATACTGAAAAACGCGACTGGTTTGGAAACTTGCTACTTGTGGTAACTCTAGTACTTAATAGGACTCGAGCTGTTTAGAGTTTAATCAAGCAAACGTTTTATTGTTCATGTTTATGTTTTGTGTCTCATTTTATAAACAAATCAATAGGAAAGTATTCAACTCTATTTATAATCTCCGCGCTTTTAAAAGCTGTCTAACAGTATGAAAAATTAGGAAATTATAATGAAAAAAGTATTGCCATTATTGGCTTTAGGTGCAGTGGTTGCTTCAGCATCAGTTCAAGCAAAAGGTAACTGGTATGTTGGTGCTGATTTGGTAAATTCAGATCTTAAAGTTAAAAGCTTGTCAAAAGATCTTTCTGCGACAGGTCTTAGCCTTGCTGTAGGTAAAGAGCTTCAATATTCAGAAAACTTCAAACTAGCTTTTGAAGGTGAGTACATATACTTTGGCGACTTTGAAGAAACATTTTCTTACATGGGGTGGCCGGTTAAATTTAGTGTTGATGCTTCTGCGTTCAATTTCAATGCGAAGCCTAAATACCAATTTGCAGGTACAGGCTTCTATGTTGGTGCGATTGCTGGCCTTGGTGTAATGAGTGTTTCTTATGAAGTGAAATCATCTAGCACTGTTACCGATGATGGTCGTGATGTAGGCTTTAACTACGGTGTTGAGGCTGGTTATGAGTTCGCTTCAGGTTTGGTTGTATCTGGTGGCTACCGTGCTTCTTCGGTAAGTATTGATGCCGAAAACGGTGGCAGCGAAGATTTTGATTTTGACAGCCTGTACGTTGGTGTTGATTACAAGTTTTAAGCTCGCGTAAGCAAAACATAGATACTAAAAAGGAGCCGTTAGGCTCCTTTTTTTATTAGATTATCAATCAACTCATAATGGTGATCTTGTACGCCTGCAAGGTTGCCATATTTGGGTTGGTGGCGGTCATTTTCTTTCGCGTGTTGCCAGCCAATGGTGTGACGCACAAAATGCTCTGCAAACGCGTGGGAAACTTCCAAGCAACCTGCCAGTACGGTATCAACATAACTTTGCATGATTGGGCTCTTTTCGCATGGTGGTAGTGGCTCGTCTTTTACGTAAACCCAAATGTCATGTTCTTGGTTAAAACTCGCATCTGTTTCGATTTGATCTGGCTGAAGTTGAATACGATGATAACCTCGCTCACGGCGGTCGAATTCTGCGAGCGCTTCTTCATTTACTTCGAGTAAAACGCCATTAACCTGTCCATCGCCTTGGTTCACCACTAATGGAGAGAGGCTGTAGCTGTCGTCAATCTTCCCCCAGTAGCGAACCAACCCATGTGCTATGACGGGAATGGCTTCTCCCGTTTGTCCGGTTAACTTACGCGACGCAGAATTAATCAAACTGCCATAGCCAAATATGTACATTGTCGTTGCATCCCTTAACTGATGGTTGTGTCTCTCACCGTTTATACCTAACCCGCATCTGAAGCACAACTTTACCTCTTAAGTATAATCTTAATTATAAACATGTATTTTTTATACATGTTTATGGTAGCATCAATATGTAGTTGAGTTAACCAGCATCGAGAGACGCTTGAGGGCAAGATAATGCTGAATATCACCGATAAAAAAGTAGAAGAAAAAATCCCCGCATGGCTGCGATTAGGCTTTCGGCCGTTTTTTCTGTTTGGGTCGATTTACGCCATTGTTGCGATTGCGTTGTGGGTGTGGATGTTCCAAGGCGGACAGCCAAACGCATTAGCCGTGCCTGCATTGTGGTGGCACGTACATGAAATGTTGTTCGGTTTTTCGATGGCCATTGTAGTTGGCTTTGTACTGACCGCGGTACAAAACTGGACTGGCATTAATGGTACCAAGCATTACATGCTTCTGGCTTTATTTGGCTTGTGGTTAGTGCCCCGCATATTGCTTTGGACACCAGCACCGTTATGGTTAACCAGCAGTATCGAAGCGGTATTTTTACTGTTTGTCGCCTATGAGGTGGGCATTCGTGTGTATCGAGCCAAAGGTTGGCGTAATTTGTTTTTCGTTCCACTGTTTCTTTTAGCCATCTTTGCGAACTTTGCAAGCTACGCAACGATAAAAGGTATGCCGCCCTTTAGCTCTTCAGCGGTGTGGCAAGCAATGCTGTGGTGGTTTACCTTGCTGTTGTCAGTGATGGGCGGACGTGTGATTCCATTTTTTACTGCGCGTCGATTTAATTTCGAAAAAGCGCAACCATTGGCTTGGTTAGAGTGGTTCGCGAACTTGCCATTGGTAATGCTATTTGTGCTGAGCTTTTTCCCTGTGACGTTTGCAGAACTAGGTAGTCCTTTGATGCTATTTGCAGGTGTTGCTCAGTTGGTGCGTTTTGTTCGCTGGAAACCTTGGTTAACCCTGAGCGAGCCTTTAGTGTGGTCGCTGCATGCTGCGTATTTGTGTTTACCACTAAGCTTAATTTTGCGAGGCGTCTGGGGAGATGCATTTGCCAGCCATAACCTCATTCACCTGTTTGCGATAGGTGCGTTAGGCGGTTTGATTTTAGCGATGATTACACGGGTGACGATGGGACATACTGGTCGCATGATCTACAAAGGGCCAAACATGAGCCTTGCGTTTGCAGCAATTACCGCGGCAGCTTTGGTTCGCAGTTTCGCCGTGATCTTTGATCCAGCGAACATGATACTGTGGATTGATATCAGCGGCGGATTATGGATTGTTGCGTTTGGGCTATTTGTGTGGCGCTTTGGTGTGATGCTTGTGACCCCTCGTGTGGATGGTCACCCCGGATAAGATTCTAATGTGAGTAGAGAAAAGAGGAGCCGCGTGCTCCTCTTTTGGTTTTTGTTCTTTATAGGTTTAGTGTTTATTCGTCTTCGTCGTCCGCTTTATTCGTGAGCCCCAAGCGTTTAAATAGCCACCACTCTAGACCAAAAATGACAATTAAGGCGATGCAGAACCAGGTGAATGCCATGGTGGATTCCACGCCTGGCATTCCACCAACATTGATACCGAGTAAACCTGTTAAGAAGCTGGTTGGTAGAAAAATCGTTGCTACCAAAGTAAACAGGTAACTGTTTTTATTGGTTTTCTCATCACGATGATGTTTGATCTCTTCTTGGAAAAGCGCCACTTCTCCAAGATAAAACTCAAGTGTTTCATTTATGCGCGTAATATTATTGTGTGCGAAGCGATATTGATGAGGTCTCAAAGCAATCAATTCTGATTCTGACTCCACAAGATCACGGATAGCGTACTGCTGAGGGCGAATAAAACGCTTGATAGAAATCAGTGCTTTTTGAGTCGCCATATGTTTGTACGTCGACTCATCATTCACGTCGAACTGGTTTAGTGTTTCTTCAATCGTATCAAGGTAAATGTCTATTTTACTGTTTAATCCTTCAATGATCTGATGAAGTAAACTGGCAAGACTTTTTGGGCCTTTGTGTTCCGCTAATGCTTGGCGAATCTCCATGATCGCGCGTGATGGAATTTTACGAGTTGAAATGAGTGCGCCTTGAAAGTAGAGAATTCGAATACTAAGCATATCTTCTGGTGATGCATTGCCGTTCATATTGACGCCTCGTAAAATCAACATGAAGTTCTCGTCATCCAAAGGATGGAAAGATGGTCGACTTTCGTCGGCTAATAGATGATCAACCGTAGCTCGAGGTACTTGGTTTTGCTCCAGCCAACCACGAATATCAGGATGCAGCCGTTCGCAATGGTACCAATGCTTAGCTTGAATTTGCTCTGCCGTGGTGGATTGTTGAGTTGCTTCTGGGGTTGAGAAGTCCCAATGTTCAATCATAAAACCCATTTTCTTTTCCTTGTTTGAGCCGATACCAAAATAACCTCAAGATACTTCTTTCGCGAGAATTGCATTGCCATACAGAGGCAATGCTCTGAGTACGGTACTCTGAAGTCATTGATGCATTATTTTTCAAATGAGTATGATTGTATTTAATGCCAAATGTCTATGAATAGTTGTTCTTATTTGCAATCGAGTGGAGCGCACCAAGGTGTTGTGCTTAAACAACAAAACAAAAAGCCTGCAACTAAGCAGGCTTTATTGTGGGGGGAGGGAGGGGAGCTGTTAGCCAACTTGAGAAAGATTAACCACTTTCTGTTGTAGCTTTTTCTTTAAATAGTCCGTTAAGGCCTGTTTTTCTTCCTCGTTCATGTAAAGACCAAGCTTAGTACGGCGCCATAAAATGTCTTCATCGGTCATTGCCATTTCATGGTTCATTAAGTAATCGATCTCACGTTGGTAAACACCACCGGCTTGTGTCGAGAACGTTTGTCCTAAGTCAGCTTCACTTGTTGTACCTTCCATTAAGTTCCACGTTTGGGTACCAAACTGAGTGACATAACGAAGAATCAATGCTTCTGGCGCCCAAGTGTATTTAGCATGAATTTGTTTCGCTAATTGTTCACGACTACAGCTGAAGTTACCACCAGGAAGGGTTTGGTTGGCCGTCCAGTCTTTACCCATTTCAGGTAGGAACGGAGCAAGTTTCTTCATTGCTGCTTCACCTAACTTACGGTAGGTCGTTAACTTACCACCAAAAACAGAAAGCAGAGGTGCATGGTCGTATTCCGCATCGAGCTCTAGCGTGTAGTCTCGTGTGATTGCTTGCGGAGAGTCAGATTCATCGTCACATAAAGGACGAACACCGCTGTATGTCCAAACTACATCTTCGCGAGTCAACTGGTGGACAAAGTGTTGGTTTACGATATCAATGAGGTAATCGACTTCGTCATCTGAGATCGACACTTCACGTGGGTCACCTTTGTATTCCACATCTGTTGTACCAATGATTGAGAACTTATCTAAGTAAGGAATCATAAATACGATGCGATTGTCTTTGTTTTGAAGAATGTAGGCTTGCGGTTCGTTGTGGATACGAGGAACAACGATGTGCGAGCCTTTGATTAAGCGAATGTTACGAGGAGAGGCTTGCTCTAATCCATCATCAAAGAACTGTTTTACCCAAGGCCCCGCAGCATTGACTAACGCTTTCGCTTTACGTTCGAAACGTTGGTCTGTCATCACATCGTGAATAGTAACATGCCAGATACCACCTTCACGGTGTGCTTTTTCCACGCGGCAGTAGTTACGCACTTCAGCATGGTTTTCGCGAGCCGCAAGAACGTTCAGTAATACTAAACGTGCATCATCAACCCAACAGTCAGAGTATTCGAAACCCGTTTTCATCTCTGGTTTTAGCAAGCCAGATTTCGCAAGGTTGACGGTTTTACTGCCTTGCAGCGTCGTACGTTTACCCAAGTTATCGTAAAGGAAAAGGCCACAACGAATCATCCAAGCTGGGCGTAGGAATGGGCGATGCGGTAAACGGAAACGCATTGGTAATGCGACGTGTGGTGCTTTACGAAGAATAACCTCACGCTCTGCGAGCGCTTCCGAAACTAAACGAAACTCGTAGTGTTCAAGGTAGCGTAAACCGCCGTGTATCAGTTTAGAACTTGCTGAAGAAGTCGCAGATGCGAAGTCATGTGCTTCATATAAGCCAACACTCAAACCTCGGCCAGCTGCGTCTGCTGCAATACCAGCTCCGTTAATGCCGCCACCGATTACGATCAAGTCTAAGGTAGTGGATGAGCTAGTAGTGGAAGCATTATTTTGTATACTCATAAATTTGACCTCTTGGTGAGCGAACGAGCATTTTAGAACATAATGTAATCCTAGCTCAGGTTTCGTTTGTGATCATCTATTATTTTCGTTTGTGAGCGTTTTGTGTGATTTAGACACAAAAAAAACCTCTGTCTAATTAAGACAGAGGTCATTTGAGGGGGAGTTATACGATTGACGTTACTCGTTTTCGGAGTTTGATTCGTTAGCTTCAACCACTTCAAGTGGGATAGAAGCTTCCTTCAAAATTGACAAGATTTCTTCTGGTGGCTGCTTATTGGTAAAGATCATGTTGAGCTGTGCAATATTGCCTAGTTTCACCATAGCATTGCGCCCGAACTTGGTGTGGTCTACGGCAAGAAATACACTACGGCTATTGTCAATGATCGCTTGTTTGACCCGGACTTCGTGGTAATCAAAGTCTAATAGCGAGCCATCGAAGTCGATACCGCTAATGCCGAGAATACCAAAGTCGAGACGGAACTGTTTAACGAAATCGAGGGTAGCCTCGCCAACAATACCGCCGTCTCTGCTGCGGACTTCTCCACCCGCTAAGATGACTTTGATTTCAGGGTTAGGGAAAAGAATGGTCGCAACATTGATGTTGTTGGTGACAACACGCAACTGTTTATGGTTTTTATTGAGCGCTCGCGCAACTGCTTCTGGTGTGGTGCCGATATCGATGAATAGTGTGGCACCATCTGGAATGTGTTTGACTACCTCGTCTGCAATGACATCTTTTTCATTGAAGTTGAGCGCTTTACGCGTGTTGTAAGATGTGTTTTCAGAACTGAGAGGAATAGTGGCTCCACCGTGATAACGACGAATTTTGTTGTCATCGGCGAGTTCATTGAGATCGCGTCGGATGGTTTGTGGGCTGACATTGAATCTTTCTACTAACTCATCCGTGCTGACATAGCCTTGTTTTTTCACCAGCTCAACAATCTGCTGGTGTCGAGGTATTTGCTTCACTTACCACTCCCTTGTGCATTGGTAACGGCCAATGCTTCAAATTCGAAGCTCTATTGTGCTCGAATTTGCTCGTTGTGAGAAGTAAGCGAGTTCAGGAATCGGGGATAAAGCGCAAAAAGAGCGCACAAATGGCGCTCTTTTTTTCTTATGGAGATGAGATTAATCTTCTTCGTCGTGAAGTTCAGACCAGGTTTGTGCACATTTCACTGCACGTTTCCAGCCCTTGTAACGACGATTGCGTTTTTCTTCATCATCGTGTGGCTCAAAGGTGCGATCAAGTACCGCTTTATTCTGCAACTCATCAATGCTATCCCAGTAACCAACTGCAAGGCCGGCAAGGTAGGCTGCACCAAGAGCGGTAACCTCAGTTACTTGAGGGCGGTGTACTTCTGTGTTCAATACATCGGATTGGAATTGCATTAGGAAGTTGTTCGCTACTGCACCACCATCGACGCGAAGGTTCGCAAGCTTAATGCCTGAGTCAGCTTGCATCGCATCCAGTACGTCACGAGTTTGATAAGCGATGCCTTCCAATGTTGCACGGATGATATGGTTTGAATTCACACCGCGAGTAAGGCCGACAATCGTGCCACGTGCGTAGGCATCCCAGTATGGAGCGCCTAAACCAGTAAATGCAGGCACGACATAAACGCCGTTTGATGTATCCACTTTTGTCGCGAAGTATTCAGAGTCTTCTGCACCGTTTAGGATTTTCAATTCATCGCGTAGCCATTGGATAGAAGCTCCACCCATGAATACGGCGCCTTCAAGTGCATAAGCTGGTTCGCCTGCAGGACCACAAGCCAAAGTAGTTAGAAGGCCATGTGTCGAAGTGACTTTTTCTTGGCCAGTATTCATTAGCAAGAAACAACCCGTACCGTAAGTGTTTTTCGCTTGACCCGCTTCAACACACATTTGGCCGTAAAGCGCCGCTTGTTGGTCACCTGCGATTCCAGAAATAGGAATACGAGTACCGCCTTTACCACCGATGTTGGTTTTACCGTAAATTTCCGATGAGCGCTTCACTTCTGGCATCATAGATGCTGGGATGCCAAGCTCATCTAACATTTTTTGATCCCAACATAGATCGTTGATGTTAAACAGCATGGTACGCGATGCGTTAGTGTAGTCGGTTACGTGAACGCGACCTTGAGTCATCTTCCAAACTAACCAAGTATCGACAGTACCAAACAACAGCTTACCTGCTTCTGCGTCTTCTCGTGCGCCTTCAACATTGTCCAGAATCCATTTAACTTTGGTACCGGAGAAGTAAGGGTCAAGCACCAAACCAGTGTTGTCACGTACATAGTTTTCGAGACCGCGTGCTTTTAAATCTTCACAGATATCAGCAGTACGGCGACATTGCCATACAATCGCATTGTAAACGGGTTTACCTGTTTCTTTGTTCCAGACGATAGTCGTTTCACGCTGGTTAGTAATACCGATAGCCGCTAATTGGTCGCTACGGATGCCAGACTTAGCTAGAGCTTCTACTAAGGTAGAGCTTTGTGTTGCCCAGATCTCCATTGGATCATGTTCAACCCAACCAGCTTCTGGATAAATCTGAGTAAATTCGCGTTGCGCGACGCTTACGATGTTCGCATCATGATCAAGAATCACTGCGCGAGAGCTTGTTGTACCTTGGTCTAGGGCAACAATGTATTTTTGCTCAGTCATGGTAAGAATCCTTTTGTTTCGTTATTTATATTTTAGTAAATGTTCGAGTTACGTCAGTTTTAAGCTCTAGCTTCTTCTGTTTCTTCTTCCGTCTCACATTGGTTTGGAATCGTGCAACCGTGACCTTGTTGTGGAAGGTAAGCGGCAATCGCTTTTGGATACAACCAACCACCAAAACACGCACCTGCAATCGGAGCAAGTAAAGGCACGATAAAGTAAGGAATGTCTTTAGCACCTGTCAGAGCGTAATCCCAACCAGCGAAGTAAGCGAACAGCTTTGGTCCAAAGTCACGAGCAGGGTTCATCGCAAAGCCTGTTAGTGGGCCAAGTGAACCACCGATGACGGCAATCAAAATACCGATCAATAGAGGGTTCATTGCGCCACGTGCCGCGCCGTTATTTTCATCGCCCAGAGCCAGAATCGCAAACATCAGCACAGCAGTGATAACGAATTCCACAGCAAAAGCACCAAAGAAAGAGAGGGAGGCATGCGGATAGGTTGAGAAGATACCAGCAGTTGCTAGTGCATCTTGGCTGCTGCGAACGAAGTTATGAGCGATTTCGTAGTCGGTGAAAAGGTTGCTGTATAAGCTGTATACCAATGCAGCAGAACAGAATGCCCCAAGCATTTGAGCGATAATGTATGGCACCACTTTCGCCTTATCAAAACCATGGAACATAGCAAGTGCGATGGTAACGGCAGGGTTGATGTGTGCACCAGAGACGCCAGCCGTACAGTAAATAGCGATGGCGACACCGAAGCCCCATACAATACTGATTTCCCATTGTCCAAATGATGCGCCTGTTAGAACTAAGGCTGCAACACAGCCTACGCCGAAGAAAATAAGTAGTCCTGTACCGATAAACTCAGCCAAACATTCTCCAAGCAGAGAGGGGTGTTTGTTCGTTGTCATGTTAAAAGTCCTTTGATCATTTTTGCCTGTCTAGCACGATACTATTGTGCATATATAAACGTTTACGAAAACAAACGAGCGTTAAAAGTGAGCGTTTGAGCATAAATTTGTTAATCAAAGTCTTCGTTTTTGTTAAATGGCGCATCTTTTAACCGGAAAAGAACACAACGAAAATAATTTATTTGTCACGAGGCCAGTGTTGAGAGCGCTCAAATTAGCGATGTGAAAAAGAATGCACAACTGGTAAGAGGAGTTTTGTGAAGCTGCTACGTGCTTGGAGATTTATTACACAGAACTTGTGCAGCAGTTAACCCTAAAGGAGTAGGGGAATGTCAAATGTATCAAGGGCTAGCAGTGATATAAAAAAATACGCTGTCATGTTTGGACTTTTAGAAAAAATCGTCATCCCATTGATACCAATAGGATGAGTTGAGAAGAGAATAAACGCTGTTAATGTCTTGTGTTTGTGAATCATTGCTTCGGCTTGTATTCAAATAAAAATTGTTTTTTTTATTTCGTTTGATGCTAAACGTGATCGTTATTCAGCTTTTTAGTTATTAGTTGGTTCGGAGCGAGTAGGGCAGGCGTAAATCGCCCTTTTTACGGTTAGTTTATGTTCTAATTCGAGCCTTTGTTTCAAAGGTTTCGAATTGGAATGCTCAAGTGAGAGGTTTGAACATCAGTTTAATATTAACGAATCTTGAGTAAAGTTGAACGATGATCTAATTAATGCTCATATAATTTACTGTATTTACTTATATTTAATCCATGTGCAACATTTGTCACAGAAATAAAATCCTAACTCCATACAATTCATGAACCTTCGAACGAAGATTTATTTTGTTTCGTTCGCTCCTTTTGTGTTTTTACCATCGCATACAAAATAATGAGGTTCCTATGTTTGGAATATTCAAACCTAAGGCGCACATTGATCGTCTGTCCCCAGGCAGCATCGATAGCACCTACTCTCGCCTCCGTTGGCAACTCTTTATCGGTATCTTTGTTGGCTACGCCGGTTACTATCTAGTTCGTAAAAACTTCAGTTTGGCGATGCCTTATCTTATCGAGCAAGGCTTTAGCCGCGGAGACTTAGGTGTCGCCTTGGCAGCTGTTTCCATTGCATATGGTCTCTCTAAGTTTCTAATGGGCAGCGTTTCAGACCGCTCTAACCCTCGCTATTTCCTTAGTGGCGGCCTATTGATGTCTGCATTAGTGATGTTTTGCTTTGGCTTTATGCCATGGGCGACTGGTAGCGTCACTGCGATGTTCATTTTGCTTTTCTTGAACGGTTGGTTCCAAGGGATGGGGTGGCCTGCTTGTGGCCGAACCATGGTGCACTGGTGGTCACGTAAAGAGCGTGGTGAGATCGTTTCGGTTTGGAACGTGGCGCACAACGTGGGTGGCGGCTTGATTGGTCCACTATTTATTCTTGGCCTGTGGGCATTTAACGATGATTGGCGCACTGCATTTTATGTTCCTGCATTTTTCGCCACGTTGGTTGCTGTGTTTGTTTGGATGACGGTTCGCGATACCCCTCAGTCTTGTGGTCTGCCTCCTATTGAAGAATACAAAGACGATTACCCAGATGACTATGACAAGTCCCATGAACAAGAAATGACAGCGAAGGAAATCTTCTTCAAATACGTCTTCAACAACAAACTTCTTTGGTCGATTGCAATTGCAAACGCATTTGTTTATCTAATTCGTTACGGCGTACTGGACTGGGCACCTGTTTACCTAAAAGAAGCGAAGGATTTCTCGGTAGATAAATCGTCATGGGCTTATTTCTTATACGAATGGGCTGGCATTCCAGGAACACTATTGTGTGGTTGGATCTCTGACAAATTGTTCAAAGGTCGTCGTGCACCTGCTGGTATCTTATTTATGGTGCTAGTGACAGTTGCAGTGATGGTTTATTGGTTTAACCCTGCGGGCAACCCAACAGTAGATATGATGGCGCTTATTGCAATAGGCTTCCTAATCTATGGTCCGGTTATGCTGATCGGTTTGTACGCACTTGAACTCGCTCCGAAGAAAGCCGCAGGTACTGCCGCTGGTCTTACTGGTTTGTTTGGATACCTGGGTGGGGCAGTTGCCGCAAACGCGATTTTGGGCTACACCGTAGACCACTTTGGCTGGGATGGTGGCTTTATCATCTTAGTGGGTTCTTGTATTACTTCTATCGTGTGTTTGATGTACGCCTTCTTAGGTGAACGTGCGCACCACGAGCAAAAAGAGCGCGAGAAGGAAGCGCTAGCGTAATATTTATTTAAAGAGGCAGTGGAATACTGCCTCTTCGCTTTATCAAGGAAATAACAATGAAAACAAAGTCAGTATGTCTTACTTTTTTAGCACTTAGCCTCTCTGCTGGTGCGATTGCGAAGCCGCTTGTCATTGCGCACCGTGGCGCATCGGGCTACTTGCCTGAGCACACGCTAGAAGCCAAAGCACTTGCTTACGCAATGAAACCTGACTACATAGAGCAAGATGTGGTAATGACGAAAGACGACCAGTTGGTCGTGTTGCATGACCATTATCTCGATCGCGTAACGGATGTTGCGGAGCGTTTTCCTGATCGTGCACGTAAAGATGGTCGTTATTACGCGATTGATTTCACTCTGGCGGAAATCAAATCCTTGCGAGTTACCGAAGGGTTCAACATCGATGAGAAAGGCAACAAAGTAGCGGGCTATCCAACCCGATTCCCTATGTGGAAATCTGACTTCACCGTGCCGACGTTTGCTGAAGAGATTGAGCTGATCCAAGGCTTAAACAAAACGCTGGGTTATGACATCGGTATTTACCCAGAAATTAAAGCGCCTTGGTTCCATCGTCATGAAGGTAAGGACATTTCTAAAGCAGTACTTAAAGTCTTGAAGCAGTACGGTTACGGCTCTCAAGACGACAAAGTCTACCTTCAGTGTTTTGATGCGAATGAACTTCAACGCATCAACAGTGAACTCATGCCTGCAATGGACATGGACTTAAAGCTCGTTCAGCTTATGGCTTACACGGACTGGAACGAAACTATGGTGTACAAAGGCGACAAGGCAACACCATACAGTTATGACTGGATGTTCGAAGCCGACGGAATGAAGAAAGTAGCGAGTTACGCGGAAGGAATTGGACCTTGGAAGCCGATGCTGGTGGATGATAAGTCAACCAAAGACAATATCATCATCAAGCCGTTGATGAAGGCTGCAAAAGACGCTGGCTTGCAAGTGCATCCATACACGTTCCGCGCCGATCCAGGACGCATTCCAGCGTACACTGACAGCTTTGAAGGCATGATGGATGTGTACTACAACCAAGTAAAAGTGGATGGTTTGTTTACTGATTTCCCAGATAAAGCGGTCAGCTTTTTAAATCAGTAATCACGCATTTTGCTGTAAGCTAAAAAATCCCCCAACAGTTTCCTGCTGGGGGATTTTTCGTAGGGCTAATTCACGAATGAATTAGTTGTTTTTATGCAGTTCGCTGTTCAGTTCAACCGCGCTCTTGTTTGCAAGACACTCGATTTGACCTGTTACAGAGTTACGACGGAACAGTAGGTCAGAAACACCAGCAAGATCGCGGGCTTTCACAACTTCTACTTCTTGGCCTGCAGAATCTAGCATGCGCACTTTAGAACCAGCAGTTACGTACAGACCTGATTCGATAGTACAACGGTCACCCATTGGGAAGCCAAGACCTGCGTTCGCGCCTAGTAGAGAGTTTTCACCGATAGAAACCACAACTTTACCGCCGCCAGATAGCGTACCCATGATAGATGCGCCGCCGCCGATGTCAGAGCCGTTACCAACCACTACGCCAGCAGAGATACGACCTTCAACCATGCTCACGCCTGTTGTACCCGCGTTGAAGTTGATGAAGCCTTCGTGCATTACCGTTGTGCCTTCGCCAACGTGTGCGCCAAGACGTACGCGAGAAGTGTCAGCGATACGAACGCCAGTTGGTACCACGTAGTCCACCATTTTAGGGAACTTGTCTACGCAATCTACGCTTAGTGCACGACCCGCTAGGCGAGCTTCGATTTGACGCTCTGCTAGTTCAGGTAGGTCGATTGGACCTTCATTAGTCCATGCGATGTTGTGTAGTAGACCGAAGATACCGTCTAGTACCGTACCGTGTGGTTGAACTAGGCGATTAGAGATAAGTTGAAGTTTTAGGAAACCTTCAGCAACGCTTTGTGGCTGCTCGTCAGTTGCAAGGATAACCAGTACAAGTGGTTGTGCTGATTCTGCTGCTTTTGCTGCGAAAGAAGCGTTTGCCGCATCGCCGTTTGCTTCAAATGCTGCTGCCAGTTCTGCGCTTTGTGCTGCAGAGATCTCGATAGCTTGGTTGCCTTGCTCATAACCTGCTACTGCTGCTAGTGCGTTAACAAGCGCTTCGCTTGGGTTAAGAACTGGGTTTGGGAAAAACGCTTCGATGATTTTGCCGTCGCGGTTTTTAGTTGCCGTACCAAAGGCTAGAGAGAAGAAAGCCATAGTTGATCTCCATGTGTTGAGTCTTGTGTCTCGTCTGTTCACTGACAAGAAATAATTAAGTTGTCGGTCATCATAAAGAGAGTGTTGGGGAGTTTAAAGAGGGGAAATGGAGAAAGTCCGTAGATGGATACCTTTTGTCTGTTTAGAGATATGTTTGTCTGATGAGAAATGTGTCGCAAAAGCCTTATCAGGCCGATTTTGGGCAGAGACACAGTGAAGTGGGAGAAGGGAGCATCGCAAAAAAATAAGGGGAGGACCGAAGTCACTCCCCCTACACTGGGTTTGTTGGATTTACTGACTTTGGATAGTAAAGCGATAAATCGACTTAGAGGCTTAGCTCACCGACCTCTACTGCAAGTGCAACCGTTGCCCCTACCATTGGATTGTTGCCCATACCGATGAAGCCCATCATCGCTACGTGTGCTGGTACTGAAGAGCTACCCGCGAATTGCGCATCGGCGTGCATGCGACCCAAGGTATCTGTCATGCCGTAAGAGGCAGGACCTGCCGCCACGTTGTCTGGGTGTAGAGTACGACCAGTACCACCACCTGATGCCACAGAGAAGTAAGGCATGCCTTCACGGTTACGTTCTGCTTTGTAGATGCCTGCTACAGGGTGTTGGAAGCGAGTCGGGTTGGTTGAGTTACCAGTGATGCTCACATCCACTTGTTCTTTATGCATGATAGCCACGCCTTCACGCACATCGTCTGCACCGTAGCAAAGGATCTCACCACGTGGACCTTGGGAGAAACGGCGACGTTCTACTTCCACTAACTCACCAGTTTGGTAGTTGTACTGAGTGCGTACGTAAGTGAAACCATTGATGCGTGAGATTAGGTAAGCGGCGTCTTTACCCAAGCCATTTAGGATAACTTTCAACGGATTTTTTCGTGACTTGTTCACGTTCAATGCGATTTTGATAGCGCCTTCTGCCGCTGCGAATGACTCATGGCCCGCAAGGAAAGCGAAACAGCCACTTTCTTCATTCAATAGACGAGCCGCCAATGCACCGTGACCGATACCCACTCGGCGTTGTTCTGCGACGCTGCCTGGTTTTGTGCAGGCTTGAAGGCCTTCACCGATGATGTTTGCAGCTTCTTCAGCTGTTTTTGCTACGCGGAAAATCGCCAAAGCAGTGCCTAGCGTGTAGGCATCGGCAGCGCTTTCAAACGCGATAGGTTGAGTGTCCATCACTAGTGCTTTAGGGTCGATACCACGATCCATACAGTATTGGTAAGCCTCTTCCAGAGAAGAAAGTTGCATTTCGTCTAATGTGCGACGTACAGATTCAGTAATTGGAGTGTTCATAATCTCTTTCCTCTTGGTGGCAATTATTGTTGGCGTGGGTTGATGGTAGTTACGGCTTCGTCAAAACGACCGTAAGTCCCCGTCGCTTTGTCTGCGGCTTCTGCAGCAGATACGCCTTCGTTGATGGCTTTCATCATCTTGCCGAGGTTGAGATATTGGTAACCAATCACTTCTTTGTTTTCGTCTAGCGCGAGTTTTGTTACATAGCCTTCAGCCAACTCCATGTAACGCACGCCTTTTGCTTTGGTTGAGTAGCTAGTACCCACTTGGCTGCGTTGAGTTTGACCAAGATCTTCCAATGCCGCACCAATTTCTAAGCCGCCTTCAGAGAAAGCAGATTGCGTACGACCGTAAACAAATTGAAGGAAGATTTCGCGCATCGCGACGTTAATAGCATCACATACCAAGTCGGTATTCAGTGCTTCAAGAATGGTTTTGCCTGTTAGGATTTCTGCGGCCATCGCTGCTGATTGAGTCATGCCTGAACAGCCGATCGTTTCGATCAAAGCTTCTTCGATGATGCCGTTTTTGACGTTAAGGGTCAGTTTTGCTGCGCCTTGTTGAGGAGCACAAGCGCCAACTCCGTGGCTAAGACCAGAAATCGCGATAACGTCTTTTGGATTGATCATTGCGCCTTCAACAGGGATCGGTGCAGATGCATGAAGCTCGCCGCGTTGAATCGGGCACATTGATTGGATTTCGTGTGAATATTGCATAATGTTTTCCCAGTGTACGATATCCAGCCTATTTGTCAGTCTCAACGGCGTTGACTGCTCTTATTCGCTCCATCAAATAGAAAACTATGTTCAGGAGGTTCATGCGTTTGTCGCCTTGTTGAGTTAACAACTATTTTGGATATCTTTTTAATTTTTGAGAAAACAGGAGCGGGGTTGGAGAAGAGTTGAATTGCTCACTACAGAACTCTTGCTTTCACAACATAAGCGAAAGCACTTCCAACAGGGCTGACCTGTTTTCGTTTCTGTAGGAGTCATTAGCTTTAACAGCGGTTCGAATCTTTCGATTCCGGTGGCGCCCCATCACCGGACCCATTTAGACTAGATCTAAGTCACACTAATCCGCAACATGAAATTTAGAGCAATTTGGGATATTAAATCGGTTCTTTATATTCTCAGAGATATATGGAGATAAACGGAAGGAATAAAAAAACGCCGCATAATGCGACGTTTTTTCTAAACAAATAAGAGGCTTATGCAGCGTCTTCTTGCTCGCTATCTTCTTCAACAGCTTCAAGCTTCTTTGCTTTTTTTGGTGCAGGTTTACGTTTTGCACCAAGAGCGTAAAGCACTTCTTCTTTGTTTTGCGCAAGGAACATTGCAAGATCTTCTTGCTTACCTTCGTCTTCTAGAAGTTCACTTTTACCCAGCAGTGAGAATAACTCGTCTGCCATATCCAGCATTTTGTCGTATGCGTCAGCTTCCGCTTTAGAGGTAAAAGTCATTTTCTCTTCTCCATTGCGTTCTACCACGTACTTGACGATTACAGCCATGGTTGGTCCCCTAATTTGGTGTATTGATACTGGCTTTTTATACAGTTTTTGACCAATCAAGTCTAGCGACAAGCCTCAGAATGAGAGACACGTACAACTAACTGACTAGCATTTAAACTATCTTGGTTTCACTTTGCGGATTTGTCCGCCAAAGGAAGGTTTGTTGGTCGCTCCCAATCTTGGCAAAATTCGATAAACGTTCTGAGCAATGGGCTTTGATATTTCTCTTTATGAACCAGTAACCAGAAGCGACGTTTCATATCTAAAGGCATGTCGAGCAGTTTTACGCGGCCGTCACGAATAGCAGGTTCTGCAGACAAACGTGACAAACAGCCCAAGCCTAACCCTGCCGATACTGAGTTGATCAACGCTTCGGTGGTATTGAGCTGAAAAGCTTCATGCCAATGTTCCAAGCGCGGCGCGACAACGCGCATAAAAAATTCGCGTGAACCAGATCCTGCCTCTCGCAATATCCATTCACTGTTTTCTAGCTCGGTTAAGTTTACTGGCCCTTCGTGCGCGGCTGGGGAATTGGGCGCGCAAATCACGCACATTTCATCTTCGCTAAACTGGGTAGACTGCAATTCAGGGTGAAGTGTTTTGCCTTCAATGAGGGCTATGTCTAACTCGTAATCGGTCAGCATGTCGCAGATTTGTGCGGAGTTAGAAATGAACAGACTTTGAGAACGATGGTTCGTTTGCTGACGAAATTCGCTAAGCAAATAGGGCGCGACTTGGTTGCCAATGGTGTCGCTGGCACCAATGCGAAGTTGGCCCGATAGCGCTTGGTCACCATCGAAAATGCTCTCGATGTCCTTGGCTCGGTTGAGTAATTCATCCGCCAGTGGCAGTAGTTTTTGACCTTCTTGGTTCAAAATCAGTCGGTTATTAACACGATCAAATAAGTGATGGCCGATCTGCTTTTCTAATTCTGAGAGTGCCATGCTCACTGCGGCTTTCGATAAAAAGAGACTATCAGAAGCCGCTGTGAGCGTTTTGTGCTGCGTGATCGTCGTAAACACTTTCAGTTGTTTAAGAGAAATGTGACTTGCCATACCCCACCGTTAAGTAATTCTGAACGTTTGTTTTAAATAATTAGATATATCGGAACGAAGTGCAAGCGTATTATACGTCCCATCAAGAGTGAGTCTGGTTGAGGTCATCATGATTCAAAGAACAAAAGCAAAAGTAATGGGAGCACCAACTCCAATGGCGGGTTTGGCTCTTGGTATTGCAAGCTTGGGCTGGAGTTGGGAGAACTTCGCCGAATTACATGGCTACGGACAGTGGATTAGTGCGGGTATCGCGAGCATATTGTTGGCTATATTGGCAACCAAGTTTTTGCTACATAATCATCTATTGAGACAAGATCTTGCTCATCCGGTTGTGGGCAGCGTGGTTCCGACATTTGCGATGGGCACTATGGTGGTATCGAACTCTCTCGGTCATTTTTACCCATTAGCTGGCGATGCGCTTTGGCTGATTGCGGTGGTTTTGCACATCGTATTCTTGGTGAGCTTTGTTTACCATCGCGCCAAAGATTTTGAATTGCACCACATGGTTCCTAGTTGGTTTGTACCGCCTGTGGGTATCATCGTTGCGGATGTGTCTTTCTCTGGCAACCCGATGTTAGCACCAGTGGCACAAGGTGCATTGATGTTTGGTATGGTGGCGTACGCGATCATGTTGCCGATGATGATTTACCGTTTCATGTTTACCCATGAAATTCCGGATGCAGCGAAACCAACAATGGCAATTATGGCGGCACCAGCAAGTCTATCATTGGCAGGGTACTTAACGGTCACTGCGACACCATCACCAGTGATCATCGCTATGCTATTTGGTATCGCGGTATTGATGACAGCCATCATTTACCTCGCATTCTTTAAATTGCTTAGACTGCCATTTAGCCCAGGCTATGCGGCGTTCACTTTCCCGATGGTGATCGGTGCGACGGCGCTGTTTAAAATGGCGAATTGGATGGAGTTGCAAGGATTGGCTGCGCACTATGTTCAACAAGTGCGAGGCTTAGCTAGTCTTGAGTTGATTGTGGCAACATTTGTTGTCTCTTATGTGGCCTTACAATACATCAACAACTTGTTGATTCAGCCACGCTTGATGCACGCTCATCACGCTTAAATAGCAGATAGGAAAAAGCCTCTTGGTCTTACAACCAAGAGGCTTTTTTATTTCAATCGGCGTCGATGTTGGACACTAGCCTTTTTTGTAAAATCGCGACATCTCATCCAGAGAATGACGAATGATATCGACAGGAATTTTCTGTTCTTTCTCGACTTTTAACTGGCGATTCAGTTGCTGAGAGTGCCCGCCAGGGTTGACCACAAGCATCAGTTCTTTGCCGACCAATGCATAGTTGTAGTAGCTGCCTGCAATATACCAATCGCGAGAGGCAGAGCTATCAAACAAGTTATGACCAACGCTGTATGAACTCGTTGTGCCTTGAACGTCAAACAGCGTATTCATCATGGTTGGCACGACGTCAAAATGGGTCGTGCGGTAATCAACTTGCTCTGGCTGACGATTTGGCATGTACACGTAAAGAGGCACATGTACTTGAACGTCACTGTAGTTACCCGTGTGGCCCCAATAGTTCATCTTATGGTCGTTAAACTCTTCACCATGATCTGATGAAATCACCACAATGGTGTTGTCTAAGTCGACATTTTTCAGCACATCACCAATCAAGCTGTCGATGTAGTACAACGAGTTCTTGTATCGATTGTGGTAAAGCGAAGCGTCAAAATCGTTGTTGAGCAAAATGTGGTCAACGCGTTCCCAGTATGGTTTGAATTTCGCAAATTCAGGTTCAGGAAACACCGTGCCGTGGGCGGCATCGTAGAACAGAAAACCAAAGTACGGCTTGTCGCTGTCCTGCTTTTGGAACTCGATGAACTTGTCTGTTATCTGCTGATCGCGCTCGACAGCTGTTTCTCCAGTTTGTTTCAGGGTCAAGTCCGACACTTTTTTGAATACCGTGCGAGAAAGTGGCGGGCTGGTGAGCGGTGCTGAGCCAAAAATGCCCATGCGGTAGCCTTCTGCTTGCAGCGTATCCATAAACACAGGAGAGCGTTGACTTGCGTAAAAGCTTTCCCAGTAGGTCGCTGGCAAGCTGTAAAACAGGCTGAAAATACCCGCTTGAGTTGAGTTGCCGCCGCTCATATGTTGTGTGAAATTCACCGTTTTTTCGGCGAACTTGCTGACATTTGGCATGACTTCCGGCGTCGCATCACTGTAGCGCCACGCGTCAACCAAGATAAACAAAACATTGGGCTGTTTCTCTTTGCTTTGCACTTGAATCGGCGCAAGCGGGTAGTTGAGTGAGCTACGTTCAATGTTGGTTAACTCTACGCGGTTCTTCGATGCAATGTTCTCATCCACTAGGTCGTGTTTGTAAATAAATTTACGAGCCGTCAGCGGGTAGTAAAGTGGCCAGTTATTCGAAAACTGACTGACTTCATCGTCGTAAAGTGCGTTTTTGTACGCATGAATCATCTGCGTGCTAAGCAATACAGCAAACCAGACGCTGATCAAAACGAACTTAGCTCGGCTTTGTGCCAGTTGATTACTTACCCAAACGGTACAAGCGAGCCCGATCACCAGAACGGCAATTTCACTGATGAAGATTAGCCAACTCATCCACGAAATATCGAAGACATCATCACCACCTTCGAAAAACATACGGATTAATAGAGCGTTGATGTGAAGTTTGTATTGCTGAAAAACGAGGATATCGACTTTAAACATAATCAATAGACAGATCGCGATAGCGATCACGATGCCTTTGAATGCTCGAGTCGGTAGAAAAGAGAGCAATAAACTCAACAACATAAATGGAAGAGCGATCAAGCCCAGCCAGCCATATTGAGTCGAAACCAAATAGTAACCTTGCAACAAGGTTAGTGGTTCATTCTGATTGTTAGACAACACAAAAGGATAACAAGCGATCGACAGGTACACTGTAAAGCAAGCAAAAAAAGCAATCAGCCAAGCGCTGTTGGAAGACAGTTTGCGAAACATACTTTTTATATATTTATAAATTATAGGTAGCAAGAGTATAAAACAGTGTTTTTTATTATGGAATAGTTGCGACGAATGTCACATTTTGTATGGAAGTGTCAGACTTGATTGACATGTGAAAATTCAGAAGATTCATACTCTATTTGAGTGATATATAACCTTTTGTTTTTTCCGAACGCGAGATCACTGCGGGTTTAAATAGGGCTGTGCTAAGCTAGCTAACAGTTTCAATCGGCGCTCGGTATTCCCAATTTGTTTACTGTTTATCACTCCAACCAAGTTGACGTTCTTAAATCACTCCTTGTCGAACTGATTCGAATCAGTCCGCTGGAAAACCCGTTCGAAAAAGAACAAATTCTGGTTCAAAGTCCGGGCATGTCCCAGTGGCTAAAAATGGAATTGGCCAAAGAGTTTGGTGTTGCCGCGAACATTGATTTTCCGCTCCCTGCTACTTTCATTTGGGAAATGTTTACGCAGGTGTTGCCAGACGTGCCAAAACGCAGTGCGTTTAACAAAGAAGCGATGACGTGGAAGTTGATGCATCTGCTGCCGGGGTTTCTCAACCAAGAGGTGTTTTCGCCGTTAGCGCAGTACCTCAAAGATGACATTGACCACTCTAAGCTGTATCAGCTGGCTGAGAAAATTGCCGATATTTTCGATGGTTACTTGGTGTATCGTCCGGAATGGATCGCAAGTTGGGAAGCTGGGCAGAGTGTGCCAGAGCTGGAAGATGAGCATCCGTGGCAGCCGATCTTATGGCAAGCGTTGTATGATCACACTGTGTCATTAGGGCAGTCTCCTTATCACCGTGCCAACCTTTATGAGCACTTTATCGACACGTTAGAGAGTTTTAGCTGCAATTTTGACCATTTACCCAAGCGTTTGTTTGTTTTTGGCATTTCTTCGTTGCCGCCTCGCTATATGGATGCGCTAAAAGCAATTGGTGAACACATCGACGTGCATCTGATGTTCACTAACCCTTGTCGTTATTATTGGGGTGAAGTTCGAGATCGCAAATATCTGGCTCGTTTGGCGGCGAAACATCGTCAGCACGTTGTGTGGCAGGACGATCACTCGGAAGTGCAAGGTGAAACTGAGCAACTGAAAGGTTCATTGGAAGATAATGTGATCGATGAGCTGCACACCGATGTGGTCGGAAACAGTCTGTTGGCGTCCATGGGTAAACTCGGGCGCGACAATATGTATCTGTTGTCTCAGCTGGAATCTCATGAAATCGAAGCCTTTGTTGATGTTGAGCGCGACAGTCTGCTCCATCAATTGCAAGCGGATATTCTCAATCTTGAAGAACATCAAGATGACCAACAGATTGAAAACAGTCATCACAAACAAGTGGTTAGCTTGGGTGATAAATCACTGAGCCTACACGCTTGTCACAGCCCGATGCGCGAAGTAGAAGTGCTGCATGATCAACTATTGGCGATGTTCGATGCTGACCCAACGTTAAAACCGCGCGATATTATCGTGATGGTCGCGGACATCAACGCTTACAGCCCTGCGATTCAGGCGGTCTTTGGTAACGCGCCGGGTGAGCGTTTTATTCCATATTCGATTTCTGACCGAACCGCCGATCAAGAGAGCCCAATTCTGGCCGCATTTATGCAGTTGGTGAACTTACCCAATACGCGCTGTTTGGCATCAGAACTACTCGAACTTCTGGAAACTCCGGCGATATTAAAGCGTTTTGAACTCAGCGAAGATGATTTTTTACAAGCCAAACAATGGGTTGAGGAATCGGGGATTCGCTGGGGATTGGATGCCAATACCGGACGCGAATTTGAACTGCCGGAAACCCGTCAAAACACATGGCAATTTGGTATTCAACGCATGTTGCTTGGCTACGCGATGCCAGAATCCGCAGGTTTGTTTGAAACCGAGCAAGGCAGTTTGTCTCCGTACAACGAAGTGCAAGGCATGGGCGCAGAGCTGGCGGGCAAGTTGGCACACTTTATCCAACAAATTAGCACTTATCGAAGCAAACTTTCTCATGTTCAAACTATCGATGGTTGGCGAGAGACTTTGGTTTCACTGCTGGATGACTTCTTCTCAGTTGAGTTAGAAGGCGAAATGGCGCTCAAGTCCATTCGCGATACGCTCAGCCAACTCAAAGAGCAATTAGCTGATGCCGCATTTGATGATGCGTTATCGCCGTCGATCATCAGCCAATACCTTCAAAACAAATTATCTGGCACACGAGTCAGCCAGCGCTTCCTTGCTGGTCAAGTGAACTTTTGTACCCTGATGCCGATGCGCTCTATTCCGTTTAGAACCGTTTGTCTACTGGGGATGAATGACGGCGTGTACCCACGCTCCATGCCGCCAGAAGGCTTTGACTTGATGACAGGAAGAACCAAACCGGGCGACCGTTCGCGCCGAGATGATGACCGTTACCTATTCCTCGAAGCGATGTTGTCTGCACAACAAACGCTCTACATCAGTTATGTTGGCCGTTCAATCCAAGACAATACCGAGCGAGTGCCTTCGGTTCTGGTTTCTGAGCTGATGGAATACTGCCACCAAAACTATTGTTTAAGTGGTGATGAAGCGTTGCCCGTTGATGAGTCTGGCGACAACTTATTAAATGCGTTGGTGAATACCCACGCCATGGTGCCGTTTAGCCCAAGTGCGTTCCAAGGCATGCACGCCAGCTACGCGAAAGAGTGGATTCCAGCGGCATTGACTCAAAGTAGTCAATCGCAAGGCTATGTTCGTCGTGATTTTAATCGGGCATTAGACGACTATCTGTTAGGAGCGACGTTCCCACTTGAGCTCGACTTAGTCGAGTTGCAACGTTTCTGGCGCTTACCTGTGCAGTATTTTTTCAATCGTCGTTTAAAAGTAACCTTTGAACCGCCACTACCGGTGATGGAAGACGACGAACCCTTTGTTTTAGGTGGTTTGGAAAGCTATCAAATGCGTGATGAGCTGTTAGAAACCTTGCTTGAAGCGACATTGATGCAGCCAGAGAAAAAAACAGAGGTGCTTAAACACTTTATGAGTCAACAGCGCGCGCAAGGCAAACTGCCGGTGGGGGCGTTTGGTGATATCGAATTTGAAACCAACCGAGTTCAGGCGGAAGAGCTGGTGGATAAACTGGCGTTTTTATCTGGTGCGCCTCAAGACGATTTGGAAATCGACCTGACGTTTGATTCCTTGTTTGAGCGAAATGAAGGCGAAGAGAAAAACGTTCGCCTAACAGGTTGGCTAACTCAATGCTACCAATCCGGTTTGATTCGCTATCGAAGCGGTAAGATTCGATCGCAGGATTACCTTGCAGCGTGGATCGATCACCTTGCCATGTCGGCGTCGGGTCATGCTAAGAAAACTCACATCATTGGTTACGATCGTAAAGAAGGCGCGCTGCATTTGATCTACCCAGAAATTGCCGATGTGCAGTATGCCAAACAGCTACTGACTGAATTGGTTCGCTTGTTCTTCGAAGGCATGACTAAGCCTTTGCCTTATTTCCCGAAAACGGCGTTGGCTTGTGTTGAAGCGGGCTTTAGCCGCGGTCAGTGGGTAGATGACGAAGAGAAATCTTTGAAGAAAATGGCTGACGCATTCAATGATGGCTTCATGAGCCCGGGCGAAGGCAGTAATGCGTACATCTCTCGAATTTGGCCTGCTTGGAATGATGAGTTGGCCTCAGAAGTTCGTTTGCTGACAGCATTAGTTCTGCAAGGTGCGCGCTTAGCGGTTCAAGACGCTGATGACGTAAAAGCGTAATAAAGACAGTTGGATAAAGAGAAGGAAGAGTAGGGTGGCCGCCAGAAAATCATTATTTTTTGTAGGGCGTTCGCTGTACGGCCACAAGGTCAGAGGGACCATGATACTTTTGTTTAATTCATTTGAGTTGTGCCGCCAAAAGGGTTTGGCTTATCTCGTGGGGCGCATACTAACGGTACGTCTTATGGATAACCGTGAGAAAGATCTCACAAAGCTCTAAATTATCCAACTTGTTAAACATATTAATAGAATTTTTAACTATAGATCACATTTATTAGGTGATACGTCCTAGTAAATAATCCGGAGAGATTCAGCGTTATGGATCAAATGTCAGGTGTAGAGTGCCCTCTACATACGTTAGACCGTACAGAGCAGCCTCAACCAACGCCACTAGAACCGATGACGTTTCCTCTGCATGGTGCGAGGTTAATCGAGGCATCAGCAGGTACAGGTAAAACCTTCACTATTGCAGGTTTATATCTGCGTCTTTTGCTTGGTCATGGCAGCGCGGAAACTCGACATCGCGTACCGCTTACGGTCGACCAAATTCTGGTCGTAACCTTTACCGAAGCGGCAACTGCGGAATTACGCGATCGTATCAGGGCAAGAATCCATGATGCGCGAATCGCGTTTGCGCGTGGACAGAGTTCCGATCCGGTGATCCAACCTTTGCTTAATGAGTTTGACGATCACAAGCAAGCCGCAGAAATTTTATTGCAGGCAGAGCGTCAGATGGACGAGGCGGCGGTCTACACCATTCACGGTTTTTGCCAACGTATGCTAACGCAAAATGCGTTTGAATCTGGCAGCCGATTTAATAACGAGTTTGTGACCGATGAAAGCCACCTAAAAGCGCAAGTTGTAGCCGATTACTGGCGCCGCAATTTCTACCCATTGCCATTTACTTTGGCGGGAGAAATCCGCCAGCTATGGGGCTCTCCATCTGCGTTGTTGTCTGACATCAGCAATTACTTAACCGGTGCGCCGTTAAGCCTTTCTGTTCCAGCAATGAAAGGCAGTTTGGCTGATCTTCATACTGAAAATCTGAAAAAAATTGATGGATTAAAAGCACAGTGGCGAGAAAGCCAAGATGACTTCTTAACGCTAATTTCAGATTCAGATATTAACAAACGTAGCTATACCAAAAAGTCTCTGCCGACGTGGTTGGAGGCGGTAAACGCTTGGGCGGCAACGGAAACTACAGGTTACGATTATCCAGACAAGCTGGAGAAATTCGCGCAAAACGTCTTGTTGGAAAAAACACCGAAAGGCAGTGCGCCGCAGCATGCAGTATTTGAAGTCATTGAAACATTTCTTGCCAACCCAATCAGCTTAAAAGCGCCACTGCTTGCTCATGCAATTGAACATTGTCGAGTGATGCTGGCTAACGCGAAAAATCAAAAACAGTGGCTCTCTTTCGATGATTTGCTGACGCAACTTTCTGCTTCTATCGATACGGACGAAAGCGAGCTTTTAGCGGCGCGTATTCGTACTTTGTATCCCGTCGCAATGATTGACGAATTCCAAGATACCGACCCGCTTCAATACAGTATTTTCAGCCGTATTTATCTGAACAACCCGGAATGTGGTTTGTTTATGATCGGGGACCCCAAGCAGGCGATTTATGGCTTTCGTGGCGCAGACATTTTCACTTATATCAAAGCGCGTAACCAAGTAAGTGCCCACTACACGTTAGGAACCAACTGGCGTTCTAGCGCAGATATGGTGCAGGCGGTAAACCAAGTATTTGCTTTGCCAGACAGTCCATTTATCTATGATTCGGATATTCCGTTCTTACCCGTTAGGTACAGTCCCAATGCCGAAAAACGCATTTGGACTATGGGTGGCCAAAAGCAACCGGCGCTGACTTATTGGTTGCAAGAAGCGGACGATAAACCGCTACCAAAAGGCGAGTATTTGACTCGAATGGCAGAGGCGACCGCAAGCCAAATCCAAACTATTTTGACGCAGGCTCAACAGGGGCAAGCGTGTCTGGTGAATGGCGAAAAACAGAAAGCGGTTCAAGCGGGCGATATTGCGGTGTTGGTTCGAACAGGTAGCGAAGGTCGCATGATCAAACAAGCGTTGGCTGATCAAGGCATTGCCAGCGTGTACCTGTCTAACCGAGACAGTGTGTTTACCAGTTCAGTGGCGCAGGATTTACAGCGTTTGCTGCAAGCGGTGCTGACTCCAGAAAATGATCGTGCGCTGCGTGCAAGTCTTGCCTCTGAGCTATTTGCCCTCGATGCAGCAAGTTTGGATGCGCTTAATAACGATGAAGTAGTGTGGGAAAATGTCGTAAACGAATTCAAAGAATATCGCAAACTTTGGGTTCAGCGTGGTGTGCTGCCGATGTTACGCGCGGTGATCAGCAAACGCCATATTGCCGAGCGATTACTAGAAGAAGGTGCGAGTTCACAAGGTGAGAATGGTGAGCGAGTGCTTACCGATTTAATGCACATCGGTGAACTGCTTCAACAAGCCAGTAATGAACTGGATAGCGACCACGGTCTGCTGCGTTGGCTCGCTCAGTCTATCAGTGATGCGGAAAACGGTTTGGGTGGCAGTGATGACCAAATCCAACGTTTAGAATCGGAACGTAACTTAGTGCAGATCGTAACTATTCACAAATCAAAAGGCTTGGAGTATGACCTCGTATTTCTGCCGTTTGTGTTCAGCTATCGAGAAGCCAGTGAAGCCAAATATTACGATGCAGCCAATGACCGCACGGTACTGGATATCACTGGCAACGATGCGTCCATGAAGCAAGCGGACAAAGAGCGTTTGGCGGAAGACTTACGCTTGATATACGTGGCACTAACGCGTGCTGTTTATGCGTGTTTTATCGGTGCCTCACCGTTGCGCAATGGCCGTTCGACCAAAGAGCCAACTGGTGTACACCGCAGTGCGATTGGCTATTTGATTCAAAATGGTCAAGAAGGTGGCATTAACGATTTGCACCAAGGTTTAACAAAGCAACAAGACGAGCTTGATTGTGTCGTTGTGGCCGATCCGCCGCAGCAACTCGAAGATAAGTACGTAGCGCCACAAGAAGAAATACACGATCTTAGTGCGAAAGAACTGCAAAACCCTATCGACAGAAACTGGCGCATCACCAGTTATTCTGGCTTGGTCAAGCAAGGCTCTCATCACGCCGAGCATGATGCCACGATTGAGATTACAGGTTTTGATATCGACTCATCTGAAGAACAAGACGAAGCGGATTTGGTGGAGCCAGAGCGTTCGATTTTTACCTTCCCTCGTGGTGCGCGTCCGGGTACGTTCCTGCACAGCCTGTTTGAGGAAATTGAATTTACTCAGCCAGCCACGACGGAAGAGAATACACAAATCATCCTTGGCTTGATGGAAAGCGAACAGCTCGATGAAGAGTGGTTGCCCATTTTACAGCAATTGATTGATACCGTACTCGCAACGCCGTTGGATGGTAAGTCTTTGCTGCTGAATCAAAAAGCACCGTCGCAACGTTTGGTGGAGATGGAGTTTTTGCTGCCGATTGAAGTTTTGTCTGCACCGGCGTTAAACCGAGTCATTCAACGTCACGATCCGTTGTCGGCGAAAGCGGGGGATTTAGGTTTCCAAACCGTGCAAGGCATGCTCAAAGGTTTTATCGACTTGGTGTTTGAACATCAAGGTAAATACTACGTGCTTGACTGGAAATCGAATCATCTTGGCGACGATGTGACGAGATACCATGGTGAGGCTCTGAAATCGGCGATGGCGGATCACCGCTACGATTTGCAGTACCAGATTTATGCGTTAGCACTGCATCGTTTCCTACGCAGCCGATTGGCGAATTATCAATATGAGCAGCACTTCGGTGGCGTGTATTACTTGTTCTTGCGCGGCATGGATGGGCAGAGTGACCACGGCATTTTTGCCGCGAAACCAACTTTCGAGTTCTTACAAGAGATGGATCGTTTGATTGATGGTCAAGCACTCGAAACGCGCTCAACTCAAGCCGGGCAGATGGAGCTACTTTAATGACGACAAATCACAATCTTCATTCTGACCAAGATAGCCTATTGGTAGTGTTGGAACGCTTGGCGCACAAAGGTGCTATTCGTCAGCTCGACTACCAATTCGCCTGTTTTATTGATTCTCAAACGCATGATGAACAGTCGGACAGCCAAGCACTGGCGTTTATCGCTGGTGTTGTCAGTAGTGAGCTTGGTAAAGGACATATCTGTCTGTCTCTGTGCGATGCACAAGGGCAAACTACGGATTTAGCCAGTAAGCTAGGGCTGTTTGGTGAGTCGGCATTGGCGCTTAACACACAGTTGCAAGGCATAGACTGGATTCAAGTATTACAAAATTCCAGCGTGGTCGGCGCGCAAGGAGAAGCCTTGCCTTTAATGTTCGATGGTGAGCGTCTGTATCTGCATCGCTATTGGCATTATGAAGTGACACTGGCGGAAAAGCTCAATCAGCTGGGCGCCGCAGTTAACTTGCAACCACAAGAGTTTGCGCGATTATCGGAGTTGCTCAACCATCTGTTCGCACGCCAATACCATTTTCTGTTTAACGCGTTGGGCAAAGCAGTAGAAGCGGGAAGCAGCAACCAAGTGTTGCGTCAACAATTGGTGTGTGATCACCTTGATGTGGTCGCAAGCGAATCGTTGGATTGGCACGCGATTGATTCCGTGCTTAGCAATGCGCGCAAGGTTCAAGATTTGCAAACACTGGATGAACTCGTGCCACTCTCAGCTTGTGTGAACTGGCAAAAAGTCGCGGCGGCGGTTGCGTTAACTCGTCGATTTGCTGTGATTTCTGGTGGCCCTGGTACGGGTAAAACGACGACAGTAACCAAATTGCTTGCTGCTTTGATTGAACAGGCGACGCAAGAGAAAAATCTAACCATCAAGCTGGTGGCCCCGACGGGGAAAGCGGCGGCGCGATTAACCGAGTCCATTGGTAAAGCGGTGCAAGAACTGCCAGTTTCTCCGGAGCTAAAAGCCAAAATTCCGACTGAATCGAGCACTTTACATCGGTTGCTGGGCGCGATTCCTAATAGTGCAGAATTTCGTCACAACAAGCAAAATCCACTGCATTTGGATATTTTAGTTATCGACGAAGCGTCGATGGTCGATTTACCAATGATGTACAAAGTGGTCGATGCCTTACCGAAACATGCGCGGCTGATTTTGTTAGGTGATAAAGATCAACTTGCCTCAGTTGAAGCTGGGGCTGTGTTGGGTGATATCTGTTCGTTCCATGCATTGGGTTATGGCAAAGAGCAGGCGTCAGCCATCGCAAAACTGACGGGTTTCGATACTTTAGCCCATACGGGTAACAGTGCATCTAGCATTGCCGATAGTTTATGTATGCTGCAAAAGAGCTACCGATTTGACGCTCGCTCAGGCATTGGTCAGTTGGCAAAAGCGGTTAACTCAGGTTCTGCTGCGAGCGTAGATAACGTCTGGGCGCGTGACTTTTCTGACATCGAACATTTCGCGCTAAGTAGTCAACATTACAACCAAATGATGCAGACGTTGGTGCAGGAATACGGTCGTTACCTCAAACGCATTGGACAACAGGAAACCGATCCTAAAACCGGAGAGCTAGAGTCGCTAACGCACAAAGCCAAAGCAGTGTTAGATACCTTCAACCAATGCCGATTGCTGTGCGCGATCCGTGAAGGTGACTTCGGTGTGGCTGGGCTAAACCAACGCATCGAGAAAGCGCTCGCGGCGCGCAAGTTCATTCAAGTTCAGGATGAAATTTGGTATCACGGCAGACCCGTCATGGTTACGCGTAATGATCACGGTTTAGGTTTGTATAACGGTGATATTGGTATTTGCATGCGAGATGACAGTGAAGAAGAACCGCGTTTGAAAGTCTTTTTCGAGTTACCTGACGGCAGTGTGAAATCGGTCTTGCCAAGCCGAGTACCTGAACATGAAACGGCTTACGCTATGACCATCCATAAATCGCAAGGCAGTGAATTTGATTACACCCTGATGATTTTGCCACCAGACTTTAGCACGATATTAACCCGTGAGTTGATTTACACAGGCATTACCCGCGCGAAAAAGCGTTTAGCTCTTTACGCCGAACTTAATGTTCTGAAGCGAGGCATTAAGGTGAAAACCACTCGTGCGAGTGGGTTAGTACAGCGGCTTACTAACTAAAACAAGAAGACCGAGCTTATGGCTCGGTCTTCTTTTATGCATGTTTTGCAAACGCGTTGGTAAAAGACACGCTGCGTATTTTGTATTGCTGTTGATAAGCAAGAATAAAATCTCGGATAGCGTCATTTACGGGGAAAACACAGTGGACGTCTAGGCCTTCTAAAAACTGATTGTCAGCCATATCCCAGAAGCTTTGAAGCGAATTACAAATGATTGTTCTCATAACAGTGCTCGTCTCGGCTTATTTAAAGTCAGATTAACAACTGTCCTTGGTGTGCAATACGGAGCTAACTAGTTTTTCAATTGCCCAGTATTTTAGGGTGAAGGCTACATTACATCACCTAGATCCATTCGTATTGGTTAAAAACCAATCACTAGCGAGCAGAGTATAGCCAACCAAATGTATATTTAAAAGATAAAATTGGAACAAAAATCAAGCAATGGTTTGCGCATTTCTAAGTTGGGTTTACATGATGACCCGCTAGTCCGGAGTAGGGTTTATGTGTGGCCTTACTCCTAAACAAACTCGTTCCTAAACAAGCTCGATGTGCAGGGTTGAGCGTTAATGAGCTGAATCCCGCACCTTGAGGTTTTGGTATAGCGGAACGTTAAGTTTCGCTCCCTGATTTAAGGTTAAGCTATAAATCTAACGCTAAGATTTTTGACTTACGCTGGAAGTTATATAACCCTTGTTTGGCTCCAGGCAAATAGTCGACACTGACTTCGTAAAAACCTTGCTCTCTAAACCAATGCAAACTATGTGTCGTGAGGACAAAAATCTGATCAATGGTTTCGGATTTAGAACGATGTTTCATGTAGTTGAGCAGTAACAAACCTCGGTTTCCATCACGATAGTCAGGGTGAATCGCTACGCAAGCCATCTCAGCTTTGCGCTCTTCTGGGTATGGATAAAGGGCAGCACAGCCAATAATCAAGCCGTCTTTTTCGATGATGGTAAATTTTCCAATCTCTTGCTCTAGCTGCTCTCGAGAGCGCCTAACGAGTACACCTTGTTCTTCTAAAGGACGAATGAGGTCTAAGATACCGCCAATATCGTCAATATTAGCTTGCCTCACTTGTTCAGCACTCGCCATAACAACTTGGGTTCCGATGCCATCGAAAGAGAACAACTCCTGAATTAAGGCGCCATCTACTTTATAACTGATCAAGTGGCTACGAGGTACTCCGGCACGGCAAGCGGCAATAGAGCCTTTAAGAAAGCGCAGTGTCCCAGTGTTGCAATCTAGGTCAGGATACGTATTTTCAGAAAGCGTTTTGATGACATGCTCCGCCTCAATTGGTAGTAACTCGGCGACAGCATTGCCGTTGTCATCAATGACACCTTGTTCGGAGCAAAAACCAATCAGCTTATCCGCACCCAGCTTTATCGCTAGTTGGGTGGCGACTTCTTCCGATAATAAATTGAAGCACTCGCCAGTCACAGAGCTAGCAATGGGACCTAGCAGAACAATTGAACCTTGATCAAGAGTGCGGTTGATAGCATCGGTGTCAATGCGGCGAATGCGTCCACTATGGCAATAGTCCACACCATCATCAACGCCGAGTGGTTGAGCAATGATGTAGTTTCCGCTAACAACATTGAGCTGGGTACCTGCCATCGGAGTGTTGTTGAGGCTCATTGATAGGCGCGCAGTAATCGCAAGCTGAAGTTGTCCGGCAGCTTGCATAACAACAGATAAAGCTGATTCATCCGTAATGCGGATATTTTTGTGGTAAGGCGTAGTGAGGTCTTGTTTTTCTAGCAGCTGATTAATTTGAGGACGTGCACCATACACCACCACTACTTTGATTCCGAGGCTGTGCATGAGTGCGATATCATTAATAATATTGCCAAAATTTTTGTGTGCGACGGCTTCTCCGCCCAGCATGATCACCATGGTTTTTCCGCGGTGAGCATTGACATAAGGTGTTGATTGACGGAATCCTTTTACGAGAGCAGTACTACGAATTTTCACTACAGCCATTCCTTTGTTTAATTATGTTAAAATAATGCCTTTTTATTCACTTGGTGGCAAGGTGAAATTTTGGAATAAAGCACAAACATATTGAGGTAGGTTCTTGGTCCCGTTAAGAGGGAAGGTTACAATGGTGGCGTCTTTCCTCAATACGTGAACCTCATGTCTTCTGCTGTTAATAAGAATGCTGCGATCACTGCTTCAAATCTGTCAAAAACGTCATCTAAATCAATGCTTCGTAAGTGGCTAGAGCGTTCTCTCATGCTTATAGCGATAGTTGGAACCGTTGTCGTGTGCATGCTGTATAGTGATTTGATTACTCGAACCATTAATCCGCCCATTCCCAAATCGACAATTTATGGTCGCTGGGTTGAGCAAGATGTTGCGCCTTATGCTCGTGAAGAATTTGTGTTGAGTGAGCGCGGTGTTACCGTAAATGGTTCTACAGTGGCGACCAGTTTTGAATTCGATGGGGATTCGTTTTCGTATCGAGTGGGTTCAAATGAGCGGCACTTCAATTTTGTGGGTAAGCAGCATGCAGAAATGAAGCTGGATGCCAATGCACATTATCTACCTGTATTCCGTTTAGAGGGGCGTGCAAGGATTGCGGTAAGATAGTCGTTTTTATCTTTGTCTGTTAAGCAGAGATCTCTTGCGTCTGTGAGTCACATGGATGATCACAATTTCATCTCTCAATCAGTAAATCTTACTTTCAAACATAATCCGGACAATTCCGTAATTCTTCCGCTGCTATCATGTTGTATTAACTGAATGAATTCACAACGAGTAAACGGATTGGCTTAGCGTTGAAACATTTTGTCGTTGCTTTTCAATTGCACCGTATGCATTTGTTTGCCATCCTTTTGCTATTCTCTTTTACGGAAAAGACACGTGTTAAAAAAACTCCTTCCTATTATCTCTTTGAGCCTACTCTTTGGCTGTGCTCAACAAAATGATCGTGCTCAGCAATATCTTGATGGTGAGTTTCCTCAGATCCTCAATCAAGTGGATGTGGTTGAGTCTAACAAACCACGCGATTTTACTGAATTTAACAAGCAAGCTGAGCAAGTGGTGATAAAGTCACCATCCATGGCGAAGATATACCAACCGCTATATCAACGATTAAGTGAGTGGGCGCAACAGAGCGGAGATACCAGTGCGTTGAGTGCGTTTGGCATTCAAGCCGCGCAATTGGGTGGTGGTGATAAAAAAGGTAATGTGCTGTTTACCGGATACTTTTCTCCCGTGATGGAGCTGCGTCATACACCAAACGACATTTTTAAGTACCCAGTTTATGGCAAGCCAAACTGCTCATCAGATTGTCCGACTCGTGCGGAGATCTACAACGGGGCATTAGATGGCCAAGGTTTAGTGCTAGGTTATGCGCCTAACCGTATTGACCCGTTTATGATGGAAGTGCAGGGCAGTGGCTATGTGCATTTTGAAGATGATGATACGTTGGAGTACTTCGCGTACGCAGGGAAAAATAATAAAGCTTACGTTAGTATTGGCCGCATTTTGATTGAACGTGGTGAAGTGCCGCGTGAAAAAATGTCTCTCAAAGCGATTAAAGAGTGGGTAATGGACAACGACGACGCAACAGTACGCGAGTTGTTGGAGCAAAACCCTTCTTACGTCTTCTTTGCGCCAAAAGCGGAAGCGCCAGTAACGGGATCGGCTGGTATTCCTTTGTTACCAATGGCCGCGGTCGCGGGTGACCGTTCTATCTTACCAATGGGCACACCAATCTTGGCGGAAGTACCATTGCTGAATGCGGATGGTACGTGGAGCGGTGCTCATCAACTGCGAATGCTGATCGTTTTAGACACTGGTGGTGCGGTAAAACAGAACCATTTGGATCTGTATCATGGCATTGGTGCGAGAGCAGGAACGGAAGCAGGGCACTACAAGCATTTTGGTCGAGTTTGGAAACTTGGGCTGGAAAACTCACCAACTCAAGCGCCTTGGGCTTTGCCGCCAGAAAAGCTACAATAGCGACCCAAGAAAGAGGAACCGCCTCTTATCTAGACATTTCATCAAAGAGTGCGTATAAATCGCACTCTTTGTTTTTCTATCGATCATCTGGACTTCAATATGCGTGAACTCGATACCCCAGCATCTGACAGCTACAATCAACGCTTTGGCGGCACTCGTCGTCTTTATGGCAACAGTGAAGTGGACATTCTTCGCGCTGCACACGTTTGTGTTATTGGTATTGGTGGCGTGGGTTCATGGGCGGTCGAAGCGCTGGCCCGTACTGGGATCGGTGAGTTGACTCTGATTGATATGGATGATGTTTGTGTCACGAATATTAACCGCCAAATTCATGCGATGACGGGCACCGTTGGCCAAAGCAAAATTGAAGTGATGGCCGAGCGTGTCAAATTGATCAACCCAGAGTGTAAAGTCAATCTGATTGATGATTTCATCACGCCAGACAATCAACATGAGTACTTAAGCAAAGAGTTTGATTACGTGCTAGATGCGATTGACAGCGTAAAAGCGAAGGCGTCTTTGTTGGCGTATTGCCGCAGCAACAAGATCAAAGTGATCACCACGGGGGGCGCTGGTGGTCAGGTTGACCCAACGCAGATCATGGTCGCTGATTTAACGAAAACGATCCAAGATCCTCTTGCGAAGAAAATCAAAGACACCTTGCGTTGTCATCATAACTTCCCTAAGAATCCGGCTCGTAAGTTTGGTATTGATTGCGTGTTTTCAACCGAGCAGCTGAAGTATCCTCAAGCAGACGGTTCAGTGTGTGGTGTGAAGTCGACAGCGGAAGGCCCAAAACGTATGGATTGCGCTAGCGGTTTTGGTGCGGCGACTGTCGTAACTGCAACGTTTGGCTTTGTCGCGGTATCGCGAATCGTTGAGAAGTTGATTTCAAAATATAAGCAGTAAACTAGAAGAAGAGCGCATCATGACAGATTTTCCCGTTTCTCCATTTGGTACAGATATCACCAGCGAAGACATTGTAGCGACTATGCAGCAATTTAAAGGCTGGGAAGATCGTTACCGTCAGGTTATTCAGTGGGGTAAAAAGCTGCCACAAATGCCAGAAGAGCTGAAATCAGAACAAGTTACCGTTTCGGGTTGTGAAAGCTTGGTGTGGTTAGTGAGCAAAGAGCAAGATGGCGTTTGGCATTTTTGTGCGGACTCCGATGCGCGTATCGTCCGTGGATTGATTGCCTTGGTGATGGCAGCTTATGACGGTAAAACGGCCGATCAAATTCAAGCATTTGATATTGATGCTTATTTTGAACAACTGGGGCTTGTCTCCCATTTAAGCCCGTCACGTGGTAATGGCTTGAAAGCTATTGTAGAGCAGATTAAGCAAACCGCCGTGTAACGAGTCATTTTCCCAATTCTTAAAAAACGCCGAATAGCCTAGCTGTTTGGCGTTTTTTGTATCTGAGTTGAGATATTTTTTGCAAATGGATAAAAAATATGCAAATGGTCGACTATTTTAGCGTTAATTAACCATTCTATTGATCCTGGTTCATTATATTGCCCACTTGGTTTTTATAAACTCAATTGTATTTAAAATTTGTCTATATTAGATAATAGACATATGCCCCACTCGCTCCTATTCCCCAATGTGGAAACACACTTGGAAGCGATTGGGTTACTTAGATACAAATGCTAGGAACCTCCCTATATGCAATTCACCTTGGAACATGCGCAAGACGTGTTATCCGGAATGCCAGACCCCACTTTTATTCTGAGTGAAGATGGTATCTATATTGATGTTTTTGGAGGAACAGATAAAAAAGCCTATCACGATGGAAGCAATTTGATAGGTAAGACACTTCACGGCGTACTTGAAAAAGATAAAGCCGACTGGTTTATCGAGCAGATCAGTCGATCACTGAAACAAGACAGTATTGTGACGATCGTGTACAAGATGTGCGCCGACAGCATTCAGGGAATAGATGCTAACAGTGGGCCAAGAGGCGACCTATACTACGAAGGCAAGATCTGCCCACTCGCTATAAAATACCGAGGTCGTCGCGTTGTCCTTATTCTTACACGCAACATCTCCAATCGCCACCGAGTTGAAACCCTTCTTCGCCATCAAAGCCAAATTGATGCTCTTACCAACATCTACAACCGACGTGTCTTTTTCGAAAAGCTCACAGAAGAAGTTATTAAATCCCAAGCTCCGGATTATCACTCCGCGTTGTTATTATTTGATTTGGATTTTTTTAAAGTCATCAATGATAAACGTGGTCATGATGCGGGGGATTATGTCTTAGAGACGTTAGCTGATTTGGTTTCTCACTTACTCGTCAAAGACGAAATTTTTGCAAGAGTCGGAGGGGAGGAGTTTGCGATTATTTTGCCAGAAACTTCTCTGTCGGCGGCGAAAGAGGTAGGAGAGGAAGTACGTTCCCACATTCAAAATTGTCAGTTCGAATTTGAAAAGATTGAAATTCCGGTCACGGTGAGTGTAGGCGTGGTGGAAATAGGCAGAAATGAAACCACCAAACGTTTGTATGCGCATGCAGATAAAGCGCTTTATGCTGCGAAAAGAAATGGCAGAAATTGCGTGGCGACTCTGGATAGGCAGATGGAGTAACCTTGTTGGTTACTCCAAATCAAACCGTTGGCGTTATAGCATGTCGACGGCTTTTTCTACGGCGGCGATGAGTCTTTCCACATCGTTCGTCGTGTTATAAATACCAAAAGAGACGCGTACCGTGCCTTTCACATTTAGCGCATCCATCAATGGGTGAGCGCAGTGGTGTCCTGCTCGTATCGCAATGCCTTGTTGATCGAGCAGCGTCGCAATATCTTGGTGATGAACGCCGTCCATGACGAACGTCAGTACAGAGGCATTCGGTTGATAGCCTAGAATATGAATGTCATCCAAAGCGCTTAGTGCTTGGTAGGCCTTATCCTGAAGCGCATGGAGATGAGTCTCTACTTCGTGATGGTCAAAACCTTGGTACCACTCAATGGCTTTCGCTAGAGCAATCGCGCCCGCAACGTTTGGTGTGCCCGCTTCAAATTTTCCAGGAAGTGCAGAAAACGTCGTTTTTTCGAAAGAAACGCGTTCAACCATTTTACCGCCGCCGTGCCATGGTGGCATGGCTTCCAAAAGTTCAAGCTTGCCGTATAAAACCCCAATGCCTGCTGGTGCATAAAGTTTGTGACCTGAGAAAACGTAGAAATCGATATCTGATGTCGATAAATCAAGTTGCTCATGTACGATGCCTTGCGCGCCATCAACTACAACAACCGCGCCAACGTTGTGCGCCAGTTCAGTGATTTTTTCGATAGGTTGGCGTGTGCCTGTTACGTTGGTTATTTGTGCGCAAGCAACAATTTTACAGCGGTCAGACAGAAGCGCCTCAAATGCACTGATGTCGAACTGGCAATCTGATGTCATCGGAACTTTAATGACTTTAGCACCCGTTTGTTCTGCCACGATTTGCCAGGGCACGATGTTGGCGTGGTGCTCCATCTCGCTAATCAAGATCTCATCACCTGGTTGTAACGTGCTACGGGCGTAGGTTTGAGCAATTAAGTTCAGTGCTTCGGTTGCGCCCCGTGTCCAAATGATCTCTTTAGAGCTGTTTGCACCAATAAAGCTTGCCACTCGTTCTCGTGCCGCTTCAAATTGGCTGGTGGCATTAGCCGTTAAACTGTGGCTGCCACGGTGAACATTGGCATTTTGCGCACTGTAGTAATGACTGATGACATCAATCACACATTGCGGTTTTTGCGTTGTCGCTGCGCTATCTAGATAAACTAAGGGCGTATCGTTGACGGATTGATTTAGAGCGGGAAATTGCTCACGTACAGCATTTACGTCAAACATTATTCTTCACCAAGCTTGTGGTAGTGCAGAGTAGGCAGAGGGATCATTGGTTCAGCAACTGACCATGCGTGTTTTTTACCTGAGAGTTGAATGATTACTTCCATCGCGAACTCTAAAGCTGTACCCGGACCTTGACTAGTGATCAGGTTGTGGTTGATATCAAAGGTCACGCGTTTGCTGCGCCACTTCTCTTCCGGGATATGTGACTGAAAGCTCGGGTGACAGGTCATCAGTGATTGTGGGAAAAGATCATGGTGTTGCAATACCAACGCTGGTGCTGCGCAGATAGCAGCGACCAATTTTCCCTCGTAGATGTGCTGCTTAAGGATTTCTATCATCACCGTGCTATCACGAAAAATTTCTGCACCACCAACACCACCAGAAAGCGCTATGGCGTCAAACTCATTATCAGCGATATCGACCAGTTTACAATCGGCTGTTAGTGTGACTCCGCGAGAAGCTTTCATCGTCAATGAGCCATCAAAAGCAGCACTCGCTACCGTAACGTCATAACCCGCGCGAACCATCATGTCGATAACGGTGACGGCTTCCATTTCTTCGGTGCCCGGAGCGATTGGCACTAAGATTTTCTTACTCATTGTTCTGTCCAGCTTTGTTCTATTTGTTTGATACGTTGGTAAAGTTTTAAATTCTCAGGCGTATTGATGCGATGTTTCTCGGCAGCCTTTAACAAGTATCCGGTTATAAAATCAATTTCCGTTCGACGCTGATGGAATACGTCTTGTCTCATTGAAGAATAGTTCTCAGCTGTGGCGTTCACCACTTGCAGTACCGTATCGAAAAGAGAGCGAAACTCGATAGCAATACCTTCTTTACTCATTACTTCAACCAGTTCTTGAGTGATGCTTTCGAGTTGTATCTTAAACTCGGGCTTCGCAAGTTCACCATTCTTACACTGCTGAATCGCAGTCAGTGGGTTAATCGCGCAGTTAATTGCTAACTTAGTCCATAACGCAGATTGGATGTGTGGATTCCAAATGGCCTCTGGAAGAGCATGATGCATAACATCTTGCAGAAAAGCGCACTGCATTCCTTTGTCATTATAACCACCCACTTGCGTTGTTCCGTGACCGGTATGCAGTACGTGTTGGTTATCTGGTTTGTATGCGCCGTGCGTCGTTGTGGCGAGCACGATAGGATTGTTTGGCAGAGCCTTCTCCACGCCAGAGGCGGTACCCATACCATTGTGCATCAGCATGATAATCGTGTCTGCGTTGGTATGAGGCAGTAAAGGCTGAATGGCGTCTTCCATTTGCCAAGCTTTTACCGTGATCAAAATTAGATCTGCTTTATTTACGGAGGAAATATCTTGATTACTGAATACGATTGCGGGTGTGTCATCCAACTGAAGTGATTGTTGTCTCTCTGAACTTCTTCCCCACAATGAAACATTGTGCCCGGCAAGCTTAAATTTTGTTGCCCAGAGTGAGCCCACCGCACCTGGACCGAGGATAAGGATATTCACCAAACGCTCTCATTAAAAAGGTTTGCTGCAAGGATAATGAGGGAAAAAAGGAAAGCAAATAAAAATGGCGCCGAAAGGCGCCATTTTTGAGCAAACTTAGTGGTTCAATTAGAACTTGTAAGTTACAGCTAGGTAGTGGCTTACACCAGTCGATTCTAGCTCAACACCTGGAGCAACTTGTAGACCGTCTTTTACGCCATATACTTCTTTGTATGCTTTCAGGCCGTAACCAACCGCGAAGCGATCTGAGTGCCAGTAAATGCCGTTGAACATTGCACCACCGTTTGACGCGGTAGTACCAAATTTGTTACCAGCATCATCATCCATACCGAATTGGTAATCAATGTAACCTTGGTAAGAAATGAATGAACCATTGTCGAAGAAGTAGAATGGTTTGAACCAGTTAGTCGAGATTTGGAAACCGTTCCAACCTTTGTTGTTGCCATCGTAAGTGCTGTACAGGTTTAGGCCGATTTTACCTAACCAAGGAACCATTACATCAGAACCTAAACCGATTTTCTGGTTGTTTACACCACCGTTGTTACCGCCCCATTCCATTAGAGATGCAATGTATAGCTCTTGAACTGGACCGAAAGATAGGTCTTTACCAGTTACGGCATCTAGAGACATACGTGGTGCAAATTTCATGAACATCTTGTCAGGAGCGCCGTTCTCAATTGACTTATCTTGGTTATCTTTAGTCGCTAGGTTAAATACGTCTACGTAACCGTATAGGTCGAAAATACCAGAGCGACCGCCAAATTCCATTTCTAGGTAATCGTGAGCGTTGTCGTCAGCGCCTTTAACTCGTGGCATTTCATCAATTGAGTACATGTAGTTGAACTGCATCCACTTGTAATCGTTTTTGTGGATATCGCCGTCAGAGTAATCTGCCGCCATAACTGGAGCTGAAGTAGCCGCTAGAAGGCTAAGAGCTAAAAGTGATTTACGCATAAGGGGACTCTCTATGTTTGTAATGATTCAGAACACGCAATCTATGCTGCGCTTTCCAATTGGCGGGAATAATAGCGATAAAAATCCCAAATGAAAGTGATAAAGGGTGCAAAACTGAACGTTTTTGGTGAGTTGTGTCACGAAATTATCTTTATTTACGGAACTTTTTGTTTGTTGCATTTGATTGCAATAAATGTGTGATTTGGATCGTTTGCGTAAGCGATTTTATGACTTTTTAAGCCAGTCGATTAACCAACATAAATCGTTAGTGATCGGAGTGATAAGGGATTCGTATGTATCCGTGAATCAAAGAGGACGTTTGAATGAAAGAAGTCATGTTATTCCCACTCACTTCAGTTGTACTCCCTGAGGGTAAAATGAATCTGCGCATTTTTGAGCCACGATATAAGCGAATGGTAAAGGAATGCAGCCTACAAAATGTGGGCTTTGGAGTTTGCCTGGTAGGAAGTGAAGGTGACCCTAAAGACGTGGGTAACGTTTCATCTATCGGAACTTTGGTCAGGATCGTTGATTTTGAAACACTCAGTGATGGCCTTCTTGGTATTACAGTTGCTGGTGAGCAACGCTTTGTTGTCAAACGCGTCCGTGCAGATGCGGATGGCTTACGTCATGCAGAGGTTGAATGGTTAGACAATTGGCAACATCTAGACAACTCACCAGATTTCTTCTTTTTAAGCCAGCAGTTATCCCATGTTTATGAAGAGTTTCCTCAACTTGGAAGCCTCTACCAGCATCGTTTTTACGATGACTCTGCTTGGGTTACTCAGCGTTGGCTTGAGTTACTACCCCTAGACTGCAATCTGTTCGAACAGCTAGTCGGCGCAGAGGACTGTATTCCTGCGTTGCAATTTCTGACAGAAGCCATAGAAGCCCCGACTAACAAAGAGGCAAGGATATGAAAGGATTTAATAAAGCTGCGCTAACTATTGTTGCGACATTAGGACTGGCGGCGTGTGGCTCCGACAGTGACACTATCGAGTATTCCAATTTACAAGCAGTGCACGCTTCTTCTGATGCGCCGCTTGCAAATGTGTGGATCAACGATAAACCATCATTAACGAATGTTGATTATGGTGTGGGATCTGGCTACGTTAAATTGCGAGAGGGGATGAATTCGATTCAGGTCGATGTTCAGCTCCCAGGTAATCAAACCGCGACCGTAATACCTAAAACAGAACTAGATCTTGATTCCGACCTCAATTATAACGTGTTCGTTGTTGGCGATGCCGATGGTTCGCCAAACCCAGTTGAGCCTTTAGTTGTGACTCGCAGCTCCGATTCAATGGCTGATGCCAATAGTCTAGATGTTCAAGTTGTTCATGCAGCTTCAGGCGTTCCTGCTGTTGATCTTTATGTCACTGAGCCAGGTGCTGCTCTTGCTAGCGCGACTCCAATAACTAACCTTGCTTACAGAGCTTCTACCGACGTATTGAACATCCCAGCTGGTGAGTATCAAGTTCGACTTGCCGTAGGAGACAGCGTTGCTTTTGACTCGGGCACAGTATCTCTTGCGGCTAACTCCAACTTGACGATTGCCGCTATCGGCACAGGAGATTCGAATAGCACGTCACCTGTCAAACTCTTGGTGTTGGACGGTTCTGGCTCTTCTATAATTGAAGATATGGGCAGCCAAGCTGAAGTAAGAGTCGGACACCTTGTCGATGGAGCGCCAGTCGTCGATGTTAACGTTAACGGGGCGGCCTTCGCTCCTCTTGCCGACTTAGCGTTCAAAGAGATTCGTGGTTATTTGGATCTTGCTGCTGGCGCTTACGATATTGACGTTTACGTGGATGGCACAACAACCAATCCGATCATAGATGTTGACGGGTTAATGGTTGCAGGTGGAATGGATTACAGTGTTTATGCAGTCGGTGTTGTTAGCCCAGCGATTGATATCGAAGCTCTGGTTGTTGAAGATATGAGACGCGCTGTGGCGACTAGCGCGACATTGAATGTGACACACGCGGCGGCTAATCCTATAGCGGAAATGGTGGATATTTACCTCACTACGAGTGCAGGAATAGATGGAAGTGATCCAACTATTGCTAATTTTGCGTATAAAAATAGCGTACAAGGATTATATGTCGCTGAAGGTACCTATTATGTAACGGTAACAGTGGCTGGTAACCCAAGTATTGTTGCGGTTGACTCAGCACCAGTCAATGTAATGAACGGTGTTGTGTACCAAGTCGTTGCCATTGATGATGGGAACAACGGTGGTTTCAACTTGTTGGTCGATGACGTGACCGATTAGGACGAATGGGAGGAGGAGACTCCTCCCACAAATTAAGGCCGATTATGATGAGTGATAGCCCGAAAAAACTGGGGCGCAGTGATTGGAACGATTACATGGATAAAGTGAAGGATCGAGACAAAGATGCGTTCGCTTTTGTATTCCGTTTTTACGCACCCAAGCTGAAGCAATTCGCTTACAAACATGTTGGTAATGAGCAAGTTGCTATGGAGATGGTGCAAGAGACCATGGCGACAGTTTGGCAGAAAGCGCACCTCTATGATGGTGAAAAGAGCGCGTTATCGACTTGGATATATACCATAATCCGAAACCTTTGTTTTGATCTGCTGAGAAAACAGAAAGGTAAGGAATTACACATTCATTCTGATGACATTTGGCCGTCAGAGTATTATCCACCAGATCTTGTTGATCACTATTCACCAGAACAAGATATGTTGAAAGAACAGGTGGTTAAGTTTTTAGATATATTACCGAAAAACCAGAGAGATGTTTTACAAGCGGTATATCTTGAAGAGTTACCTCATCAACAGGTCGCGGAATTATTTGATATACCCCTCGGTACCGTAAAATCCAGGCTGAGGCTTGCAGTAGAAAAGCTAAGGCATTCAATGCATACGGAGCAACTATGAACAAACACCCAGATAACAGCTTGTTAGAAGCATACGCTTCGGGAAGCATTGATGCAGTTTCTGGTCTTGTGGTCGCAACCCATTTAGAAACATGCACCAAGTGCCGAGCTTATGTGAACCAAGTCGAAGCAAGTCAAGCGAACATCGTAAGTGACATACCTTCTGAGTATGTTTCTGAATTTGACGACATGTTCAATGACATCATCAACGCGGAGCCAGCGACTGATAACATCGTGATCCGCGACTCTGCTGCTGTTAATGTGGCAGGAAAAAGCTTCGCTCTTCCTAAAACCTTAGCGCGTTTCTCTGACCTCGTAGGGTCATGGAGAAGTTACGGAGGCAAGGTTTTCAGTGCTCAGATTGACCTAGGGGAAGACGCTCGTGTCAGCTTAATGTACATCGGGGAAGATGTGCAAATTCCTCAACATACGCACAAAGGCCTGGAGTCTACATTGATCCTGCATGGCGGATTTAGTGACGAGGATGGCCAATATGAAGAGGGCGATTTGATGATTAGAGACGCATCAGTGAAGCACAGCCCTTACACTAAGGCCGGAGAAGACTGCTTGTGTTTAACCGTATTGACTGAGCCGATGATCTTTACTCAAGGCGTGGCACGTATATTTAATATGTTTGGTAAAGGGTTATACCCATAGACCTCTTATCTTATATCTCGCAAAACAAAAACCACCGAATTCGGTGGTTTTTTATATGTTTCGTTAATGCTTGTGACGTGCTTTTTCCAATAGAGCATCAAAGTAATGTCGTAGCGAGTACAACATAATCAAGCTTGGCACGACCATGACAGCGGTAAGCACGAAGAATGTGCTCCAATCATTAAGATAATCCACTAGCTCGCCACTGAAAGAAGCAAGAGTCGTCCGTCCGAAGTTTCCTAGAGAAGCAAGCAACGCATACTGAGTTGCCGAAAATGCTTGTCCGGTTAGAATCGTCAAAAATGAAACAAAAGCGACAGTTGAGAAAGCAGTCGTAAAGTTATCGACAATAATCGTGGCTAAGTACAAGTGCTCGTTTGGGCCTACCGAAGCAATCCAAGCAAACATCAAGTTACTGGCAGACATAGCAATACCACCGATCATTAATCCACGTACAATACCAAACCTAACGTTGAACATGCTTCCGACAAAAGTAAAGAAGATGGTGGCTCCCCAACCAATCAGTTTGGAGTAATAGCCAATTTGTTCATTGCTAAAACCAATATCTTTGTAGAACGCGATCGACATCCTGCCCAAAAACGCTTCGCCAATTTTAAATAGGAAAACGAACAGCAACAGAGTAATCGCGACACGGACACCATTGCGATTAAAGAAATCAAGGAAAGGTTCCACAACAGTCACGGTAAACCAAGCTACGACTTTCGAACCAACCACTTCTTTGTGGCGTTGTTCAGCGGCAGACTGAAGTTGTTCGCGTTGAGTCTTAGGTTCACCGACTAAAATCGTAAAGACCATTAGAATGCCGACTATCACCGCCATCCCGTAATACACACCATTCCAACCGACACTGTCAGCATTAACAAACGCTAAATAACCCGGTAGTGAATAACCTGTCCACCAGCCAATGACCGCCATTGCAGAAGCTTGAGGCAGTTTAGACTCTTCTGACTTTGGGAAAGTATCAATACGAAAAGCATCAATTGCGATGTCTTGTGTCGCTGAAGCCGTTGCAATACACAAGGCGAGTAGTGACGCAAACACCAAGTTTTCCGCTGGATTAACACCGGCAATAAATAGGGTAGCGACGAGTACGATACTTTGACAAAAGAAAATCCAGCTACGTCTTTGCCCCAGCAGTCTAAAGAGGACTGGCAGCTTCACGCGGTCAACCAGAGGTGCCCACAGAAAGTTGATCGCATAGACCGCAAAAACGCTACCAAAATAGCCAATTGCGGAGAGGGTCAAGCCGGCATCTTTTAGCCAACCTGACATGTTTGAACCGATAAGAACCCACGGAAAGCCGCTAGAGCAGCCCAGCATGAAAACCCACATGAGTCGTTTATCGAGGTAACTTTTTACCGTTTCCAACCAAGTGATGGAAGGTAATGAAGACATAAATCAATCCAATAAAATGAAGCCGTTGAAAGAGAAAGCCCTTCGATTATTCAAAGGGCTTATCGTTTTGGCTATTTAAGTAGTGTAGCTTTGGTGATGACGATTTGCGTCTCTGGTACATCACGCATTCGGCCTACCGTCGTGGTCGGCTGCTGAGCCATTTTCTGGATAACGTCGAACCCCTCAGTAACCTCACCAAATACAGCATAACCTGGTGGTCGAGCGCCATAGTTGAGAAAGTCATTGTCGACTAAGTTGACGAAAAACTGACGAGTTGCAGAGTTTGGTGCATTGGTTCGTGCCATGGCGATGGTAGCACGGTCATTGTTTAGACCATTATTTCCTTCGTTTTTGATTGGCGCGTATGTTTTCACCATCTGCATATCTTGGTTAAAGCCGCCACCTTGTGCCATGAAGCCTGGGATAATACGATGAAAAATAGTACCCTCGTAGCTCCCATCTTCTACATATTTTAGAAAATTAGCGACAGTGATAGGTGCTTTCTCTTCGTTTAACTCAACCGTAAATGAACCAAGTGTCGTTTCAAACGCTACTTTTGGTCCAGCCCAAACGCTGCAGCTGAGTAGTGCTAAGGACAGAATCGCTTTGCGTAACATTAGAAACGCTCCTGCATGTATTGACGAAGCTCAGGGTCATTGGCAATCTCTTTAAGCGTCAATGTCACCACATCATTCAATGTCTCTTCAATATCGGCATCAGAAGCACTCAATGTGCCAGATCGCTTTGCTGTACCTGTATAAGTTTTGACTAGCTTGCCCTCAGGTGTCTCTGCTGTGATTTCCAGCACAACTTTAGCATCCATCTCATTTTCCATCACCGAATGCTTCACGTTGACCAACGCTTCTTGAACGCTCAATTCAATCGCGTTGTTGCTGTTTAGATCCGCATGGAAACCTTGAGATGAGAATTGCTTCTCTAATGCTTCTTCTAACGCAATACGTAAATTCTGTTTAGCATGAAGAGGAAGAATGTTCGAACGGCCGTTATCCACCAACGCCACGTACTGCGCTGCACGTACATCTTTGCTGGTCAAACTGTAAGTCTTGCCTTGAACAATTGGATTGGTGCTCAATGTGCTTTCTGGCATCAGGTTCAGCTGAGGTTGTTGAGGGGCTGAACACGCAGCAAGCAACGCAACCGAAGCCGCAAGTACCAATTTTCTCATTTTATTATTCCTTTTAACTATTTTGCTAAAGCTTATTTTGCGCTTAATTTAGCAGGATTTTTTGTAGCCTGTAAAATCACAAACTTATTGTTGGAAGCGATAAGTTTCACATTTTTATCTCCAAACAGACGTTTGAGTTTTGCGTCGTACCCGAGGTGACGATTTCCGATAACCAGTAAACGGCCATTTTCACTTAATACTTGTTTAGCATCGCAGAACATTTGCCAAGCAATATGATCGGTGATTGCCTGTTGTTGATGAAACGGTGGATTACACATAACCATAGAGCTGCTGCTGTGTTTAAAACCGTCCAAGCAATTGTTCGCTATGCACTGTATGTCTCTATTTTCACCAAGGTTGTCGCGTAGGTTCTGTTTTGCTGATTCAAGCGCCATAAAACTTTCATCAACACATGTTAGCCGAGCATTTGGATTCAACTGACCAAATTTAACAGACAGAACACCATTGCCGCAGCCAAGGTCGATGACATTGTCTATCGAAGGGTCTTGAGGCAGGTGCTGCAGCATAAAGCGTGCACCTAAATCTAAACTTTCTCCTGAATAGACATTTGGCATGTTCTTGAGTTCGATATCTTCGCCATCAACGCGCCAAGTCGTGAAAGGCATTACTTCAATCGGAGGCTCAACTGTTGCTTGAGAAAACACCAATCTGTGCTTTTTCCAGGCCAAAGATGTTTTTGTTTCGCCTAAGTATTTTTCAAACAGTTTTAGCGTCGAAGTATGAATGTCTTTCGCTTTATTGACTGCAATGACGGGGCAGGAAGCCGGTAGCGCCTTTCTTAATTGGCTTAGTATCCACACTAGATGGCGGTTACTTTTGGGCAGTTGCAGCAAGACGAGATCAATATTGGCAGGAACGAGGTCCATCGTGGTGGCAAATGCTACTTTATTGCACTGGTTTTGCTCGAGATTTTGCTGTGCACCTTTATGTGAGATGAATGAATCACTCATTAGCGTTACATGGTGCTTTTCCGAAAACCAGCAGGAGAGGGCACCAAAGCTGTCATTAATCACGAGGATGTTTTGATTGTCTGGCAAAGCAAGCTCTTCAACATGATTAATAAGATACTCATCACCGGCATCCCACGCTTGTAGCGTTTCGTTACTAAGTTTTGGGAAACGATGAAGTGTTAAGCTTCGCTCGTGAAGGTTCAGTTCGGTTTTCATAGCTAAATGTAAGTTGATTTAGAAATTAAGTGTTATTGTCGCAAATGATGACGTGTCGAGATACAAAAAGCTGTCAAATTTTACGAGTTCAGTGATGGCTGCTCTTTAGACATGTTCGTGGAGTCAAGCGCCTTGAGACAATATGTCTACAAAGTGCGTCAATAATGAGAGTGACGTTTGAGTGATGCATGTCTGCTTTACTTAGGTATATACTTATGGAATTCGCATCAATGAGGAACGAATATGATCCAAGAAATCATAGAGAAGAAACTACACAGTGAGCTGCAACCCAGCTATCTCAAAGTCATTAATGAGAGCTACATGCATAATGTGCCACCAGGCTCAGAGAGTCATTTCAAAGTGATTGTTGTGAGTGATTCGTTCGCGGGACAGCGTTTGATTGGGCGCCATCGTCAAGTTCATCAAATTTTGGCAGATGAACTGGACAACCACATTCATGCATTAGCTATTCATACATATACTGATGAAGAGTGGAAGCGTGAACAAGATGGCGCCCCTGATAGCCCGATGTGTATGGGTGGTGGTCACTAAAAACGCAAGATATAAAGGTGCAGAGAAAGGTGGCTTAAGGCCATCTTTTTTCGTTTTACATTCTTTAGGGACGTTAACGTGGCACAAATTCTGGTTAAAAAATGTGTTAACAGTGTTTCAACAAATGAATGGAAATTGCAGAATATTTCAGGCGATGAATATCACTTTTCCATAAGATATGTATGGAATATGGCATTTGTGCGATGGGTCAAAGTTATGACTATTCTTTGACCTTTTAGACCTGATTCTACCGAAATAACCCCTCTATTCTAATGATTGATCATGGCATCAAGTTCCTAAAAAATGCTAGACTACGGCACCTGATAAATCTCGCGTATTCCTTGTGACGAGATTTTTAATAGGATGTTGCGATTTTGATGTTTAAAACAACATCAAAACCGGACACTGATGTCGTGTCTAAAAGTTACGCAATCAAAAGAATCTTTTTCCCGATAAAAGTAGTGCAAGTGCGTATGATTACAATAAAGAAGGGCTTGGATCTTCCTATCGCAGGAACTCCATCCCAGGTGATTAATGATGGTAAGACCATCAAAAAAGTCGCCTTGCTTGGCGAAGAGTACGTTGGCATGCGACCTACCATGCATGTCCGCGTTGGTGATGAAGTGAAAAAAGCGCAAGTTCTTTTTGAAGATAAAAAGAACCCAGGCGTGAAATTTACTGCACCAGCAGCCGGTAAAGTGATCGAAGTTAACCGTGGCGCTAAACGTGTCCTTCAATCTGTAGTGATTGAAGTGGCAGGTGAAGAGCAGGTGACATTTGATAAGTTCGAAGCCGCTCAACTTTCAGGTCTAGATCGTGAAGTGATCAAGACTCAGTTGGTTGACTCTGGCTTATGGACCGCTTTACGTACTCGTCCGTTTAGCAAGGTTCCTGCAATCGAGTCTTCTACTAAGGCTATTTTCGTAACTGCAATGGATACTAATCCACTAGCAGCTAAGCCTGAGTTGATCATTAATGAGCAACAAGAAGCATTCATTGCTGGTCTAGACATTCTTTCAGCCCTGACAGAAGGCAAGGTTTACGTATGTAAATCTGGCACTAGCTTGCCACGCTCTTCACAGTCTAACGTAGAAGAACACGTCTTCGATGGCCCTCACCCAGCAGGTCTTGCTGGCACCCACATGCATTTCCTATACCCAGTAAATGCAGAGAATGTGGCATGGAGCATCAACTACCAAGACGTTATCGCGTTCGGTAAGCTGTTCCTAACTGGTGAGCTATGCACAGATCGTGTTGTGTCTCTAGCTGGCCCAGTTGTGAATAACCCTCGTCTAGTTCGTACCGTAATGGGTGCAAGCTTAGATGACCTAACAGATAACGAGCTGATGCCTGGCGAAGTTCGTGTGATCTCTGGTTCAGTACTAACAGGTACACATGCAACTGGTCCACACGCATACCTTGGCCGTTACCATCAACAGGTTTCTGTATTACGTGAAGGCCGTGAAAAAGAACTATTTGGCTGGGCAATGCCTGGTAAGAATAAGTTCTCGGTAACTCGCTCTTTCCTTGGTCACGTATTCAAAGGTCAGTTGTTCAATATGACAACGACGACCAATGGTAGTGATCGTTCAATGGTTCCAATTGGCAACTACGAACGCGTAATGCCTCTAGATATGGAGCCTACTTTGCTGCTTCGTGATCTATGTGCCGGCGACACAGACAGTGCTCAAGCACTGGGTGCGCTTGAACTGGATGAAGAAGATCTAGCATTGTGTACCTTTGTATGTCCAGGTAAGTACGAGTACGGTACGTTACTTCGTGAATGCCTAGATACTATCGAGAAGGAAGGGTAATTTTCATGGCTCTTAAAAAGTTTCTTGAAGACATCGAGCATCATTTTGAGCCTGGTGGCAAACACGAAAAATGGTTTGCCCTGTACGAAGCTGTAGCAACAGTTTTTTACACGCCAGGTATCGTAACAAATAAAAGCTCGCACGTTCGTGATAGCGTTGACCTAAAACGTATCATGATCATGGTTTGGTTTGCGGTGTTCCCAGCAATGTTCTGGGGTATGTACAACGCAGGTGGCCAAGCTATTGCAGCACTTAACCACATGTACGCTGGTGACCAACTAGCGACAGTTATCGCAGGTAACTGGCACTACTGGCTAACAGAAATGCTTGGCGGCACTATCGGTGCGGAAGCGGGTGTTGGCAGTAAGATGCTACTAGGTGCGACTTACTTCCTGCCAATCTACGCAACAGTATTTATTGTTGGTGGTTTCTGGGAAGTGTTGTTCTGTATGGTGCGTAAGCACGAAGTTAACGAAGGTTTCTTTGTAACTTCTATCTTATTCGCACTTATCGTTCCACCAACGCTACCTCTATGGCAAGCGGCGCTAGGTATCACATTTGGTGTTGTTGTAGCAAAAGAGATCTTCGGTGGTACAGGTCGTAACTTCCTTAACCCTGCACTTGCAGGTCGTGCATTTCTATTCTTCGCTTACCCAGCGCAAATTTCGGGTGACGTAGTATGGACTGCAGCTGACGGCTTCTCTGGTGCTACTGCTCTTAGCCAATGGGCTCAAGGTGGTAACGGTGCTCTAGTTAACACAGTAACTGGCGCTCCTATCACTTGGATGGACGCGTTCATCGGTAACATCCCTGGCTCTATTGGTGAAGTATCGACTCTAGCTCTAATGATCGGTGCAGCGATGATCGTTTACATGCGAATAGCTTCATGGCGCATCATTGCGGGTGTAATGATCGGTATGATCGCAGTATCGACTCTGTTTAACGTGATCGGTTCTGACACTAATCCAATGTTTAATATGCCATGGCATTGGCACCTAGTTCTAGGTGGTTTTGCATTCGGTATGTTCTTCATGGCAACGGACCCAGTATCAGCGTCATTTACTAGCAAAGGTAAATGGTGGTACGGCATCCTAATTGGTGCAATGTGTGTGATGATCCGTGTAGTTAACCCAGCGTATCCAGAAGGTATGATGCTGGCGATTCTATTCGCGAACCTATTCGCACCTCTGTTCGACCATGTAGTGATTGAGAAGAACATCAAGCGGAGACTAGCACGCTATGGCAAGTAATAACGACAGCATTAAAAAGACGCTGGGTGTTGTTATCGGGTTGAGCCTTGTTTGTTCAATCATCGTATCAACAGCAGCAGTAGGTCTGCGTGATAAGCAAAAAGCTAACGCTGTCCTAGATAAGCAATCAAAGATCGTTGAAGTTGCAGGCATTGACGCAAACGGTAAGAAAGTACCAGAGCTATTTGCTGAGTACATCGAACCTCGTCTAGTAGACCTTGAAACAGGTAACTTTACTGAGGGTAATGCATCTACGTACGATCAACGTGAAGCATCAAAAGATGCAGAACGTTCAATCGCATTGACACCAGAAGAAGACGTAGCTGATATCCGTCGTCGCGCGAATACAGCAGTGGTGTACCTTGTAAAAGATCAAGATGAAGTCCAAAAAGTTATCCTGCCTATGCACGGTAAAGGACTATGGTCGATGATGTATGCCTTTGTAGCCGTTGAAACTGATGGTAACACTGTGTCTGCTATTACTTACTACGAGCAAGGTGAAACTCCTGGACTTGGTGGTGAAGTAGAGAACCCTTCATGGCGCGATCAATTCATTGGCAAGAAATTGTACAATGAAGATCACCAGCCAGCGATTAAGGTCGTGAAAGGCGGCGCACCGCAAGGTTCTGAGCACGGTGTTGATGGCCTATCAGGAGCGACGCTCACTAGTAATGGTGTTCAACACACATTTGACTTCTGGTTAGGTGATATGGGCTTTGGTCCTTTCCTAGCAAAAGTTCGTGACGGAGAACTTAACTAATGTCTAGTGCACAAAACGTTAAAAAGAGCATTCTAGCGCCAGTATTGGATAACAACCCAATCGCGCTACAAGTTCTTGGTGTATGTTCTGCTCTTGCAGTAACAACTAAACTAGAAACAGCTTTTGTAATGACACTAGCGGTAACATTTGTAACTGCGTTGTCTAACTTCTCTGTTTCATTGATCCGTAACCACATTCCTAACAGTGTGCGTATCATCGTTCAGATGGCAATCATCGCATCGTTAGTAATCGTGGTAGACCAAGTGCTAAAAGCTTACCTATACGATATCTCTAAACAGCTATCTGTATTCGTTGGTCTGATTATCACTAACTGTATCGTAATGGGTCGTGCTGAAGCATTCGCAATGAAGTCTGCGCCAGTACCATCTCTTATTGACGGTATTGGTAACGGTCTAGGTTACGGCTTCGTTCTTATCACTGTAGGTTTCTTCCGTGAGCTATTTGGCTCAGGCAAACTATTTGGTCTAGAAGTTCTACCTCTAGTGAGCAACGGTGGTTGGTACCAGCCTAACGGCCTAATGCTACTAGCACCATCAGCATTCTTCCTAATCGGCTTCCTTATCTGGGTAATCCGTATTCTGAAACCAGAACAAGTAGAAGCGAAGGAGTAAGGACGTCATGGAACATTACATTAGTCTGTTAGTTAAATCGATTTTCATCGAAAACATGGCTCTGTCTTTCTTCCTAGGTATGTGTACTTTCCTTGCCGTATCTAAGAAGGTTAAGACCTCTTTCGGCCTAGGTGTTGCAGTTGTGGTAGTTCTGACTATCGCTGTTCCTGTGAACAACCTAGTATACAACCTAGTTCTGAGAGAGAACGCGTTAGTTGAGGGCGTGGACCTTAGCTTCCTAAACTTCATCACCTTTATCGGTGTAATTGCAGCACTTGTACAGATTCTAGAGATGGTCCTAGACCGTTTCTTCCCACCTTTGTACAACGCGCTAGGCATCTTCCTACCGCTGATCACAGTAAACTGTGCAATCTTCGGTGGTGTATCTTTCATGGTACAACGTGACTACAACTTTGCTGAATCGATCGTTTACGGTTTCGGCTCTGGTGTGGGCTGGATGCTAGCAATCGTTGCTCTTGCAGGTATCCGTGAGAAGATGAAGTACTCTGACGTACCTCCAGGTCTACGTGGTCTTGGTATCACATTTATCACTGTAGGTCTTATGGCGTTAGGCTTTATGTCTTTCTCTGGTGTTCAACTGTAAGTCGGGTAAACCGCAACAATTAAGGAATAGTCAATGGACATTATTCTTGGTGTAGTGATGTTTACTCTGATCGTACTTGCACTAGTACTAGTGATTCTTTTCGCTAAGTCTAAGCTTGTACCAACAGGTGACATTACAATTTCTGTGAACGATGACCCTTCTCTGGCGATCGTTACACAACCAGGTGGTAAGCTACTGAGTGCTCTAGCAGGTGCTGGCGTATTCGTATCTTCTGCTTGTGGTGGCGGTGGCTCATGTGGTCAGTGTCGCGTAAAAGTTAAATCAGGTGGTGGCGACATCCTACCAACCGAGCTTGACCATATTACTAAAGGTGAAGCGCGTGAAGGTGAGCGTCTAGCGTGTCAGGTTGCAATGAAAACTGACATGGATATCGAGCTTCCTGAAGAAATCTTCGGCGTTAAGAAGTGGGAATGTACTGTTATCTCTAACGATAACAAAGCGACATTCATCAAAGAGCTTAAGCTACAAATTCCAGATGGCGAATCAGTACCTTTCCGTGCTGGTGGTTACATCCAGATTGAAGCTCCTGCTCACCACGTGAAATACGCAGACTACGATATTCCTGAGGAATACCGTGAAGACTGGGAGAAGTTCAACCTTTTCCGTTACGAGTCTAAAGTTAATGAAGAGACCATTCGTGCATACTCTATGGCTAACTACCCAGAAGAGCACGGTATCATCATGCTTAACGTTCGTATCGCAACTCCGCCGCCGAACAACCCAGACGTACCACCAGGCATCATGTCTTCGTACATCTGGTCTCTAAAAGAAGGCGACAAGTGTACTATTTCTGGTCCATTTGGTGAGTTCTTTGCGAAAGATACAGATGCAGAAATGGTATTCGTTGGTGGTGGTGCTGGTATGGCTCCAATGCGCTCACACATCTTCGACCAACTTAAGCGTCTGCACTCTAAGCGTAAGATGTCTTTCTGGTACGGCGCACGTTCTAAGCGTGAAATGTTCTACGTAGAAGATTTCGATATGCTACAAGCTGAGAATGACAACTTCGTATGGCACTGTGCACTGTCTGATCCACTTCCAGAAGATAACTGGGATGGTTACACTGGCTTTATTCACAACGTTCTTTACGAGAACTACCTACGTGATCACGAAGCGCCAGAAGACTGTGAATACTACATGTGTGGTCCACCTATGATGAACGCTGCTGTAATCGGCATGCTAAAAGATCTAGGTGTAGAGGATGAAAACATCCTACTAGATGACTTCGGTGGTTAATTCCTCCAAGTGATTGAATCTATGGCTAGCTCTCCAAGAGCTAGCCATTATTTTTTATAGACATAAAACTGATACTCAACAGTTGATATAGGTAATCGGATTGAAAGGATTGGTCCTATTTCCCATATCAATTCAACAACATTGGGAGTTAACAAGTGAAAAAGTGGCTTGTTGCATTTGCTTCTCTATTGATTTTGGCTGGCTGTGAGCAGCCTGCCGATCAAATTCATTTAAGTGGCCCTACCATGGGGACTTCTTACAACATCAAGTATATCGAGCAAGATGGTATTCCAACGCCAAAAGCGATGCAGACAGAAATTGATCGCTTATTGGAAGAGGTTAATGACCAAATGTCGACCTATCGTGACGACTCAGAGTTAAGTCGTTTTAATCAGCATCAAACGAGCGAGCCATTTACAGTTTCGACACAAACTGCAACGGTAGTGAAAGAAGCAATTCGCCTTAACGGTCTTACTTTAGGTGCATTGGATGTGACGGTCGGCCCTCTAGTTAACCTGTGGGGGTTTGGTCCAGAAGCTCGTCCAGATGTAGTTCCAACCGATGAAGAACTCGCTGCTCGCAAAGCAAATACCGGTATTCACCACCTATCTGTTGATGGTAATACACTGTCCAAAGACCTTCCTAACTTGTACGTCGACCTATCGACGATTGCGAAAGGTTGGGGGGTTGACGTGGTTGCTGACTACCTTCAATCTGAAGGGGTACAGAACTTTATGGTCGAAGTTGGCGGTGAAATGCGTCTCAAAGGTGTCAATCGTGAAGGTGTGCCTTGGCGTATCGCAATTGAAAAACCGACCGTTGATGAACGTTCAATTCAAGAAATTATTGAACCAGGCGACATGGCAATTGCAACAAGTGGTGACTATCGTAATTACTTTGAGAGTAATGGTGTGAGATACTCTCATATTATTAATCCACGAACAGGCAAACCAATTCATCATAAAGTGGTGTCTGTAACGGTATTAGATAAATCGTCGATGACTGCTGATGGTCTTGCAACTGGTCTTATGGTGCTAGGTGAAGACAAAGGCATGGCAATTGCGAACGAAAATAATATTCCTGTTTTCATGATTGTGAAAACGGAAGATGGTTTTAAAGAGTTGGCTTCGGAAGCATACAAGCCATTCATGAAGAAATAACAACAGAAGTGAGCATGTTTTTATGAATACATTTCTAATTACCTTTGCTGTGTTTGTCGCGGTAATCACTGCAATGGCTGTCGGATACATTTTCCAAAAGAAAGTCGTGAAAGGTAGCTGTGGTGGCTTAGGGGCAGTTGGCATCGAAAAAGTGTGTAATTGTCCAGAACCCTGCGATGCGCGTAAAAAACGTGAAGCGCGCGAGGCTGCGCGTGCTGAGAAATTGGCGGCGTGGGAAAAAGATAGAATTGCTTAGTATTGGTTAATCGTACTAAGAAAGTGATAAAGCTCAGCGTTCTGCTGAGCTTTATTTTTAGGCAGCTAACCAAAGCTCAGATGTCCGAGAAAGAGCCCAATACCGTGTTTTGTTGTTTCTTTCTCTCATGTTACAGAGCAAGACCACACTGATAGTCATTAGGACGAAGAAATGATTTGGTTACGTCCGTTCTCTTTGGCCATGTAAAGTCGCTCATCCGCCACTTTTATTTGTTGTTCCAGCTCCCCCTCGATGTTGCTTACACCAATACTCGCGGTCACAAGAATGTTTTTGTCCAAATAAGTTATTGGCGTTTTTTCTATGCGCTGTCTCATTTGTTCTAAGCGTGTTAGAAAGCCGTCATAGTCGCCACTGGCTTGAATACAAAACTCCTCGCCACCAAGCCTAGCGACAATATCATTTGGAAAATAGATTTTTAGAATATTCGCTATCATGACTAACACTGCATCGCCGCCCTCATGTCCGTGTGTATCATTTACTTGCTTAAAGAAATCGATATCAAGCATCGCGATGTTTCTTTGAGCGTTTTCTACATGGGGTTGCTCAAACAGAAAGCGGCGGTTCCATAAGCCCGTTAGCGCATCTTGATTTGCCATTTTAAACAGTTCAGATGTTGCGTCTTTGATATCTAACAGTTGGTGAATACGGCAAAAAAATTCTTCTTGATTAAATGGCTTGTATAAAAAGTCATTGGCCCCTGCTTTTAGAAACCTAGCCGTCATGGTCTTAGAGTTACTACCCGACAAGCCGAGAATGGCTAATTGATTTTTATCCCACTTCCGACGTAATTCACGCACCATAGTAATGCCATCTTTAACGGGCATATCATGGTCGGTTAAAACGAGAGTGATATCTGGATTTTGCTCGACAAGCTCTAGGGCTTTTTGCCCATTGTCAGCTTCCAACGTCTGAATATATTGATGCTCCAAAAGTTGGGCAATGTGTCTTCTTACGGTGTGTGAATCATCAACGACTAAACATTTGTGTTGTTGATTGTTGGTTAGTCGCTTGAGGAGTGGTAATAGATAGGAAACGGACGCCATGCTGTCTTTCAAAATATAGTCGAGGACACCTTTTGCAAGCATCTTTTCGCGAGTGTCTTCTTGAAATCGAGCCGTTAAAACAATGACACGATGACCATGTTCCAAAACGAGGTCAATAATCTCGCCATCTTGAGCATCCGGTAAACAATAGTCTAAAACCGCACAGAAGAGGTCCTGTGCTGAAGATAACAAGTTCTTTGCCTCCGCGTAGCTTTCCGCTGCGATGACCTCATAACCAGCTTGGCTTATTGTTTGGCAAAGAAAGTTTTTAAATGCACGACTATCTTCAACAACCAGAATCTTATTACTCAAGCGCAGTCCCCAAAATTAATTGTTTAAAATCAATGATAACTAAAATTAAACTTATCGCCATCAAAAAACACATGTCAACCAAAAGTAGAACAACTACTCAAATGTTTGACACGCATCCGTTAACATCACATCATTATTCCTGTCTTAGTTATATAATTATGTTTAGCTAACGTAGGGAGAAAGTAGTATGGAAATGCATCAACATGGTATGGCTGAGCTATTTCAACAACTGGGCCTCGGTAGCTCTCCTCAAGAAATGAAAGATTTTATTAATCAACATCGACACAAAAGAGATTCTGCGCCTTTACATGAAGCTAGCTTTTGGACGATGTCACAGGCGAACTTTCTAAAACAAGCCATCGAAGAAGATGCAGATTGGGCCGAATTAGTCGATCAATTGGACGTAATGCTTCGAGATTGACGTTCGCTTAAACACGCCCATTTCTCTTCAGGTAGATTTGATTTATACTGTTTTTTTGAACAGTGCTTTGATGGCTATGTCAGATCGAATTAGAAAAATTATTCATGTCGATATGGATTGTTTTTATGCTGCCGTAGAGATGAGAGATAACCCCAGTTACCGTGGCATTGCACTCGCTGTTGGCGGACATGAAAAGCAGCGTGGAGTGATTAGCACCTGTAATTATGATGCGCGTAAATATGGTGTTCGCAGTGCAATGTCAACGGCGCGCGCGCTGCAACTCTGTCCTCATTTGTTGGTTGTGCCCGGTAGAATGCATGTATATAAGCAAGTCTCTCAGCAGATTCGTGCTATTTTTGAGCGTTATACGCCTATCATTGAACCTCTCTCATTGGATGAAGCATACCTCGATGTCACGGACTCGACAGCTTGCCGTGGCTCCGCTACGTTGATCGCAGAGTCAATTCGCCGCGATATCTGGAGTGAACTTGGGTTGACGGCATCGGCGGGCATTGCTCCGATAAAGTTTCTTGCCAAGGTCGCGTCAGACATGAACAAGCCCAACGGTCAGTTTGTGATTCCGCCAGAGAAAGTCCAAGAGGTTATCGATAGTCTTCCGCTAGAGAACATTCCTGGTGTGGGGAAGGTGAGTCTTGAGAAGCTCCACCAAGCCGGTTTTTATCGATGTGAGGACATTAAAAACAGTGACTATCGAGAGTTGTTGAGGCAGTTTGGTCGTCAGGGTGCCTCCTTATGGCAGCGAAGCCATGGAATTGATAATCGAGAAGTCGTTGTTGAGCGCGAGAGAAAGTCCGTCGGTGTGGAAAGGACATTCAGCCAGAACATCGCAACCTATGATGAATGTTGGCAAGTGATTGAGGAGAAACTTTATCCTGAACTCGAGAAACGTTTAGAGCGTGCAAGCCCAGATAAGTCGATTATTAAACAAGGTATTAAAGTCAAATTTGCCGACTTTCAACTGACAACAATTGAGCACATCCATCCGCAATTAGAGCTTGAGGACTTCAAGATCTTGCTAAGAGATATTCTTAAACGCCAAAATGGACGGGAAATTCGCCTTTTAGGCTTGAACGTGATGCTCAAGCCCGAAGACCAAGCGCGTCAATTGAGCTTTTTTTAGGCCCTTACCTTTTCTACCTGCGTTAATACCTGCTCAAAACTTACATTTGCCATTGCACCATAACCTGCTAGCTTTGAGGCTTTTAGCTGGCTAATCAAAGGAGTGCTGATTCCGCACAAGAAGCGAGCAACGGCATCATTACTGATGGCCGATGGGGAAAGCTGAATAAACTCCCGCGCCCATATCGATACTTGAGATTGTTCAATATCTTCAGGTTCTGGTGCTGTGAATGTGGCGACGTGACCACGACACACGGAGCAGTGACCACATTGCTTTGGTGCATCGTGATCCGCAAAGTAGTTCGCCAATTGTGAGCTCAAACAGTGCTCGGACTGGAACAAGTGCAGCATGGTGTGGATTCTTTCGATATCTTTGCTTTCTTTGGATTGGAACAGTTCATACAGTTGTTGGATTAAAACATCCGAGCTCTGTTTGGTTGGCATAACTGAGTACACGTCCGTCAGTTGTTTGCTCTCTAGTTCTATCCAGCCGTTCTGGTGAAAATAGTCGAGCGCTGCGACAACTCGGCTGCGTTCCGATTGATAGTTCATCCATAGCGCTTCTAGATCAACTTGGCACCACACTTTGGCTTTTTGTGAGCAGGAAAAAATAGCCTCCACAAATTGACGTCGCTCGCCTTGAAATTGATTCACAATAAATTGCTGATCGTGCAAAAACTTAAACCGATATTCCGCAAAGTAACTGTACTTTGCTTCAATGACGTTATGTAGCTCCAAATAAACCAACAAGGTTTTGAGTGGCAATTGGCGGATATTACTTTCACGCGACAAACGCAGTGGCACTACCTCCCATTGTGGAGCATGTTCTTTCGCTTGCTCGACTACATAGTTAATTGACGTAAATTCTGGTGTGTCACCATAGACAAAATTCTCCAACACCGTTAGGCCGGACGTATTGCCTAGCAGAATGCACTCCGAGCGTTGCCCGTCCCTGCCTGCACGTCCAATCTCTTGTGCGTAGTTCTCGATTGATTTGGGTAAGTCGAAGTGAATGACGCGTCGAATATCAGATTTATCGACCCCCATACCAAATGCAATCGTTGCAACAATACAGTCAATTTGGCCATCCATGAACTGCTGTTGGATTTGTTCACGAACGTCGCTTTTCATGCCAGCGTGGTATGCGTGAGCGTTAATGCCAATATGGATTAATGACTTTGCTACTCGTTCTGCTGTTTGCTGCTGCGTCACGTATACGATGGTCGGAAGCTTAGGTGAAGAGGCGATGATCTCACTGAGCTGTTCTTGTTTCTTTGTTTCCTCACACGGGATCACCGAGATATCCAGATTAGAGCGGTAGAAGCCTGTAACGGTAATATGTTCACTGGAAATATCGAACTTTTTTTGCATGTCTTCAATAACTGCAGGCGTTGCCGTTGCGGTGAGAAGTAAAGACTGTGGGATGTTCAGTTCACGTTGATATTGCGGTAGTTTGAGATAATCTGGACGAAAGTTATGCCCCCATTCGGAAATACAGTGCGCTTCATCAATGACCATCAAAGAAATCGGTACTTGGCGAATGAATTCACGAAAACGCTCATTTTTTAGTCGCTCAACAGAAATCATCAAGATTTTGATTTGTCCATTCTTCACGCCAGCCATGACCTGTTGTGCTTCTTCTCTACTTTGACTGCTATCGATAGAAGCGGCCGCGATTCCTTTACTTTGTAAAAAGCTCAGTTGATCCTTCATTAACGCCAACAACGGAGAGATCACCAACGTAAGGTTGGGTAATATGGTTGCAGGTAGTTGATAACAGAGTGACTTCCCCGAGCCTGTAGGAAAGATTGCCGCAGCAGAGTAACCATTCATAACGGCTTCAATAACGGGTTGCTGACCTTGGCGTAATGAGTCAAAACCAAATACAGATTGAAGTGTTTGATGCAGCGAGTCACTTTGCATAATAGGGAAACCTTTCTTTGATGGTAAACTTGGCTACATTAACACACCCCGAATACTAAACGCGCGTCCTAAAAGTATGAACAAAGCTGACTTAGTCCAAATTATCATCCAACATCTGGAAGAAAAACTTCAAGTTGCCCATTCATCGGCTCAGCGAGCTATCGATGCCGCCACAGATGAAGAAACTGTTCCCGAGCACAAGTACGATACATTGGCACTTGAAGCCGCGTATCTTGCTCATGGACAAGCCATGCGAATTCAAGATAGTGAAGAGGAGTTGCGTCAATATCGTTCTTTAGTGACTCGTAACTTTAAGAATGCGCCTGTTGGTGTTGGTGCTTACGTTGTTCTCGCAGATGAGAATTTGATCGAAAAGCACTTCTTTGTAGGCCCTTGCTCTGGTGGTTTGACTGTTCAATATCAGACTCTGGAAGTCTTTGTCTTAACAGCCAAATCTCCTCTGGGTCGAGCGTTGTTCGGGAAAGAAGAGGGTGATGAGGTTGACGTGAAAATAGGAGATAAAACAACTTGTTACGAAGTCGTGACGATTTGCTGACATCTCATGTATCACTCAGTGTTATGTTTAACACGAGTAATGTTAAATAAAAGAGAATGACATGAAAAAGCTTTTTACACTCTCATTGCTGATGGTCAGTGCTACTGGTTATGCAGCGCAGTGTCGTGTGGACATCAATAATGAAGTCCGTATGGATGGGCAAAGCTTGGAAATTCGCCAAACGACAGGTGATAAAGCTGTCGTGGATGAGGATAACAACCTCTTCATCAAAGGTGAGCTAATTGAACTCAATGCCGACCAAAAAGCGGCAATTGAAGACTATCGCGAAAAAATGAACGCGTATATTCCACAAGCAAAGCAATTGGCGAGTGATGGTTTAGCGCTTGCGAATGATATTATTGATGATGTTGCGGAAAGCCTCGATGCACCTGGTGCGTTTGATAATGTAAAAGTCGCAGTAAAGGACTTTTTCGCTGATGTTGAATCACGTTACTACAAAGATGGTGATTTCATCCTGCCTGCGGAGAGTTTTGAGTCTATGACACAAGGGTGGACTGAAGACTTTGCAAAAGCACAAGAGATCTTCAATAAAGAGTTTTTAGCCAGTTCGTTGGATGCTTTATCGAAAAAAATGAAGGAAGAGGGAGGGATAAACCTCACTGCATTATCAGAGAGTATGGCTGAACTCAGCGCGAAAGTAGAAGAGCGTTTAGCCGAGCATTCGAAAGAGGTAGAACAACAAGCAGAAGACTTGTGCGATTCGCTGGATGACATGGCAGGGCAAGAAAACGATCTGTTGAAGAAAATCCCTGAGCTAAAAGATTACCGAGTATTTACGATTTAATTACTCATTAAAAAGCAAAAACTCGATGAGATAAAGAAAGAGAGCACTATTGTGCTCTCTTTGCGTTTTACTCGCTTATTCTTTGATAGCTTATTGCGCATTCATCTCGGTGAGTTTATCGCCGACAGGTTTTGAGAAGTTAAAGCCATCATGCTGATCCCAGTTGATAGACCATGTCATTACTCCTGCATAATTCGGGTAATGGTACGCTGGTTTAACGGTGCCACATGAAGTGCCTTTGGTTAAACAATCTAGTGCGTTGATAATATTCTGTGTTGGAGCCTGCCCTGAATTTGCCGAGCTAGGACCTGAAGGTAAACCGATTGCGACTTGATCATCGCGCAATGGTGCAAATTGAGTGCCGTCGGCCAACTCAAAACCTTCGATAAGCATTTTAGATTGCGCTACCATCATATCCACAGAGCCTTCTGGTGCACTGCCTGGCAGGTATGGGTTTGGCAAACCGCCGTTGTTATATAACTGGACGTGAAGCAAGTCGAGCGTGCTGCGTGTCTCGTTTATCACAGGAATGTAAGCTCCCCAAATACCGCTGTAAGCCACATAGCCGCCTTGAACATAAGGGTGCTCAGGCGCCATGGTTAGGTACATATCTCCACCCATGTTTTGCTCTATTTGAAGCAAAGCACGACCAAGGCGAGCTTGAATTTGCGAGCCATGAACTAAGTTAGAACCACTCTCTAAATCCACATCTAGACCATCAAAGCCCCACTCAGCGATAAGACCTGTTAGGCTAGAGACAAAGTTGGCTTCATCTTGGTCGGTATTCAGCGTAATCGTGCCTTCTGCGCCGCCAAGAGAGAGAACAAACTTCTTACCTTTAGCTTGAAGCGCTGCCATGTCCTGCTTGAATTGTGTTGGATCGAGTGCTGGACAATCGCTGTAAATATCGCCTGAATATAGATTAAAGTGCACAGTGCCATCACTGTTGCGATCATTTTCAGCAAAGGCAATATCAATCACATCCCAAGCATCTGCCATATCTGCTAGACGAATTGGACAGCCCGCACCATTTACAAAATTGTGCCAGTAACCGATGAGTTTATGGCGTTTCTCTACTTGCTCAACCACCGTTATTGCTGCGGCGTCAGACAGTGCATTGCTTCCTGACAAATCCACAGCTTGGGCGCTAACTGTAAAGTTACCAAGTGCAGTTGGTGTCCAGTTGGCTGTGTAAGGTGCTGTGGTATCGGTTGCAACAATAGAGCCGTTGATCATGAAATCAACGTGTTTAATGCCTGAAGTTAAAGACGTTGCATCGGCGCTTAATGCGAGACTTTTGCCTAATCCGACGGTTTGACCGCTGCTTGGTGAAGTCAGAGAGACGACCAAATCTTTATCGCTGACTTCCACACCAACCAGGGACTCTGACGTGTTGTTATCATTATCGGTTGCGACGGCTTTAAGCTGGTTAGCGCCAATAAGTGTGGCGTTCCAAGTAACGGAATATGGCGCTTGAGTGGTGACCCCTAAGCTGGTGTTGTTCGCAAAAAACTCAACTTGCGTGACTGTGCCATCAGCATCGCTTGCGTTTGCCGTGATTTCGTTATTGCTGCCAGCGAGCACGACTTGTCCATCCGTTGGTGCCGTAATGGTAACTTGCGGTGGTGTCGAACAAGCACCTAGGCCACTCCAAGCATCTTGCCAGTATAGCCCTTCACCAGGCTCGTAAGCCCATGTCGCATCCGAGGAGCACCAACCAGCAACATCACAACGATATTTTTGGTTGAAGTGAGAAATCAGGTCGCCAGCTTGATAACTTGTGCCTGCCACATAAGGTACTGCATCTGCACATCCGCCCGTTCCGGTTTCTGAATTACTAATAACCAGCGCTACTTCTTGGCTCATCGTTGCGAGGTTTGTATCATCAGTCGCTTGTGCTTTGAACGAGTATGTACCTGGACTAGCGGTCCATTGATATTCGTAAGGTGCGCTAGTATCAATGGCGACAGATTGATTGTTTACGAAGAACTCAACTTGTGTGACCACACCATCAATATCGTCAGCTTGAGCGGCTACGGTTAGGTTATCGCCTACATTAAGCACTTCTGTGCCTACTGGGCTTGTCAATGAAATGCTTGGTGGCGGTAATTCGACTTGTGGTTGAACTTGGATAGAAATCGTCGTGGTGCTAACAGCTCCCTCATTATCTGTCGCAATTGCGGTCAATTGCGAGATCCCTTCAATAGCTGTCCAAGAAGCTTCGAATGGTGCTTGAGTTACCACAGCAACGGTTTGGTTGCCTGCAACAAACTCAATTTGTGTGATTTGGCCATCTTCGTCAGTTGCGTTGGCTAACAAAGTGATCGCACTGCCTTCGGGAATTTGTGCGTTGTTTATTGGAGAGGAGAACGACACCGTTGGTGATAAATTGTTGCTTCCACCATCACATTGCCCTAACGCTTTCCATGCTTCCCAAGATCCTGAGTTGGTCACGGGATCATTGCCTTGCGTCCAATATGCAGCCTCATAAGCGGCTCCTTGCGTTTTTACTAAAGCGCCCGATGTATAAGTCGCAGTGCTGTCCCAGTCGGGTAAACTTTGACAGTTATAGGCTTGAGCTTGGTAGCTGGCGCTGAGTGCTACAACCATCGCTCCGTGAAGTAGGGTGACCTTCATTTTCCTCTCCTTGAATCATGGGTATAAATGAGAACAGAGTAATAACTAGCTGATAAATAGACATTAGGGGGAAAAAGCGAAGCACAATATTCTGCTTTTCGACACAGTATCACGAGGAACAGTTCGTCCCTTACACCAGAGCTCATTATTTTTCGGCTCACTTCACGGCAGAAGGATTGGTAAAATTCAGCCACGTAAAACGAACAACAGTCGCGAGGCTTTTGAGCGATGAATATGAGATGTACGTTAAAATTTACAAGCTGAATGACTACAAATTGTTTCAACTGTCGAGGATTTAACCGAGGTGCTCTTGTTGAATAGTGAATATTGCTATAGTGTACTAGTTAGCTAGTTCAATGATATTTTTGTGTGAGTAGTATGACACAGCAAACCTCTTCTCAGCCTCGCGAGCATTTTGGCTCTCGTCTCGGGTTCATCTTAGCTGCCGCAGGTGCCGCAGTTGGCCTTGGCAATATTTGGGGCTTCCCAACTCAAGCAGCCAGTAATGGTGGCGGTGCTTTCCTGTTAGTTTATTTGGTGATGATTCTTATCGTCGCATTTCCGATGCTGGTGGTTGAAATGGCGATTGGTCGCCATGGTCAAGCCAACCCTGTAGACAGTATGCGTGCAATCACAGATAACCCTACCGGTAAAAAACTCGGCGGCATTGTGGGTTGGATTGGTTTAAGCGTACCAAGCGCTGTCTTAGCGTTTTATTCAATTGTTGGTGGTTGGTTGATCTGCTTTTTACTGGGTGCAATCACAGATCTAATGGGGTTAGAAGCTGCAACTCAATGGCTAAAGGGCTTTAGTGTTGAACGTAACTTGTTCGGAACCATTACTTTTTATGTACTGACGATTCTCATCGTACAAGGTGGCGTAAAACAAGGTATTGAGAAGTGGTCCACACGTTTGATGCCAGCATTGTTTGTTCTGTTTGCTCTGCTATTTGCTTACATCATGACGCAAAACGGTGCGATGGAAGGTCTGAAACATTACCTAGTGCCGGATTTTGAAAAGGTATGGGACCGCAAGTTGATTCTTGCTGCAATGGGACAGGGCTTCTTCTCGCTTACGATCGGTGGCTGCTCAATGTTGATTTACGGGTCTTACTTGAGTAAGAAAGAAAACCTACCAAAGATGGCGATGAACGTGACCATGGTAGATACTGCCGTTGCTTTCATTGCAGGATTAGTGGTGATGCCAGCGATGTTTGTGGCAATGCAAAAGGGCGTTCAGATCTATGCAGAAGATGGCTCTCTATTAAGCTCTGATACGTTGGTATTTACCGTATTGCCATTGATGTTTGATAGCTTAGGTTTGCTTGGTCAATTGTTCTCTATTGTGTTCTTCTTATTACTGACGATTGCGGCGCTAACGTCCTCCATTTCAATGTTAGAGTGTCCAGTGGCTTTAGTGAGTGAGCGCTTCAATACTAAGCGCAGCGCAACGAGCTGGGTTTTAGGTGGTCTCATTGCCTTGTTCAGTGTGGTGATTGTTTATAACTTTGGCGCTCTGTTTGGTATGGTCGCGACGGTTGCTACTCAGTATCTACAACCAACCGCTGCGCTCTTATTCTGCTTATTTGGTGGTTGGGTATGGAATCGCAACTCAAAAATCAAAGAGCTTGAGCAAGGTTGCCCGGAGTTTACGCAAGGTTGGTTTGGTAAGTTATGGCCTGCGTATGTGAAGTTTGTATGTCCAATTCTTGTGGCGACAGTCATCTGGGCTTCATTTGGCTAACCGAGACGTCTATCGAATAAAAGAAAAGGGCTTGATGGTAACTCATCAAGCCCTTTTTCATATTGGTTATTCTCGTTTCGGTTATCCACCAAGCATGGTGTGGATTAACGGAATTGTCCTGCTTCTGGAAGAAAGTCAAAACCAGCAGAAGCCAGTTTTGTCTCCAGTGCTGTGCGCTCGATATCGAAGAAAGCCACCAGTTTGTCCAGATCACCTCCGAAGTCATCGCGTAGCTTCATATTCACAATGCTCATCAGCATGACAGGGTCCATGGATTCAAAGTTCGCTAGATTCATTACTTATCCTCAAAATCTGAAATCAGTAGGTTTGCCGCAGCAAATGCCGCTTTTTCACGCACTTCTTTTGGTAGCGATTCATCCGCTGCAACATCGTTCAGTGCTTTAACTGCACATGAAATTGCTTGGGGAATATAAGCTTGATCGCCACTACCAATCTGAGCATAAAGCTCACGAACCAGTTCACAACAGCCGTATACTTGCATGTTTTCTTTCCACTAAATGATAACTTATCTCAATATACACACAGCGGATTTGAAACTCAAAGTACAGAGTTGTTTTGGCTCAAGTTGAAGGTTTGCTTGAGCGAGATTTAATCACTGCATTTGTGCTTCTAACTGCTGAGTGACTTCTGGTGAAAGTTGAAGTTGTTTTGCTAGTTCTTGCAGATACGCTTTTTCCATAAAGTTTTGTTCATCAGCGACGATCAAAGACGCTAGGTAAATTTCTGACGCTTGTTGAGGAGAGGTCGCCTGATTAGCAATTTCAGCAGGATCAAGCGGTTTGTTTAACTCTTGCTGAACGAGGTGACGAACGTGCTCATCTGCGCCCATATCCGCGAGAGCTTGTTCAATGCGAGCCATTTCCTCTTCATCAACGTGACCATCAGCTTTTGCAGCTCCAATCATTGCTTTTAAAATTAAGACACTGTGTTTACTGTCATCGGGATCAAAGGTTTCTTGAACACCTTGACCGGATTGCTTGGCTTGCCAGTCGTTATACACTTTGTAGGCCAAGGCTCCAAGCGCAGCTGCGCCACCGACTTTTAATGCGCTTGACCCTACTTTTTTAGTCATTTTTTTACTTTTCTTTGAGCCCATCAGCATACCGATGAGGCCTCCGCCTACAGCACCTGCTCCTAGCGTTTTTAGGCTACTTGAATTTGATGAGGATTTGATGTTGTTGGTTTGTTTGCCCAATGCATCTGCACCTTGCTTAAGTAAGTCTGATTTGAGTGCTTGGTTTAGAAGACTTTTTAAATCCATAACTGACCTCCTTTAGATGATGAAATCAGTTTAATAGCAAGAAGCTGAACCAAAGATTAACAAAGTGAATAGTTCGAAAAAGGTGGAGGGGGGGCGTTGAGCTGTAATAAAAAGGGCTGACCGAAGCCAACCCTTTTTAACTATTTGAAACTACTTCAAATGCGAACTCGTCGAGTGCTTACTTTAGTTGAGCTTTTACGTGCTCAACAATGTCAGTCATTGCGACTGCTGTTTTCTCACCAGTAGCACGGTTCTTGTATTCGAAGTTGCCTTCTTTCATTGAGCGGTCACCGATAATAATTGTATGCGGTACACCAATAAGCTCCATGTCAGAGAACATTACGCCTGGGCGTTCTTTACGGTCGTCAAATAGCACTTCGATGCCCATTGCCGTTAGCTCAGCGTACAATTTCTCAGCGGCTTCTTTCACTTCTTCTGACTTGTGCATGTTCATTGGAACGATCGCTACCTGGAATGGTGCGATTGCATCTGGCCAGATGATGCCGTATTTGTCGTGGTTTTGTTCAATAGCAGCCGCTACTACGCGAGTGATACCGATACCGTAACAACCCATTTCTAGGATGACGTTCTTACCATCAGGACCCAGTACACCACAGTTCATCGCTGCGGAGTAAGCGTTACCTAGTTGGAAAATATGGCCAACTTCGATACCACGCTTAAGCTGGATAATGCCCTTGCCACATGGGCTTGGGTCACCTTCCACAACGTTACGTAGGTCTTCAACTTGGCCAAGCTCTACATCACGACCCCAGTTAATACCGAAGTAGTGTTTGCCATCGATGTTCGCGCCCGCACCGAAGTCGCTCATTACCGCAACGCTGCGGTCAACAATGAACGGCAGTTTAAGGCCAACAGGGCCAAGTGAACCTGGGCCTGCACCGATAAGCGCACGAATTTCTTCTTCAGATGCCATTTCCAGTGGAGCTGCAACCTGAGGAAGGTTTTCTGCTTTCACTTCGTTCAGTTCATGATCACCACGAATAATAAGCGCGATGATTGGCGCATCAACTTCGTCAGATGCTTTCACAAACAGTGTTTTCACTGTTTTTTCAATTGGTAGGTCGAACTGCTCAACCAATTCAGCGATTGTTTTCGCGTTTGGCGTATCAACCAACGTCATTTCTTGTGTTGGTGCCGCAGCCTCAGAGGCTGGAGCTAGTGCTTCTGCTTTTTCAATGTTTGCCGCGTAATCTGACTCGCTAGAAAATGCGATGATATCTTCGCCGCTTTCAGCCAGTACGTGGAACTCTTGAGAGCCGCTACCACCGATAGCACCGCTATCTGCAAGTACAGGACGGTAATCCAGACCCATGCGATCGAATGCTTTACAGTAAGCATCATGCATTGCGTCGTATGACTTTTGTAGTCCGTCTTTATCAATGTCAAAGCTGTACGCATCCATCATTGAGAATTCACGTGAACGCATTACGCCAAAACGTGGGCGTCGTTCGTCACGAAATTTAGTTTGGATTTGGTACAGGTTTAGCGGAAGCTGTTTGTAAGAGCTCACTTCATTGCGAACAAGGCTAGTGATCACTTCTTCAGCGGTTGGGCTAAGTACAAACGGACGAACATGACGGTCAGTAAAGCGAAGTAGCTCAGGGCCCATCTTTTCGCTGCGGCCTGTCTCTTCCCATAGTTCAAACGGCTGAACAACGGGCATCAAAGTTTCGACTGCGCCTGCATTGTCGATTTCTTGACGAACGATGTTTTCGACTTTACGCAGTACACGTAGACCAGTAGGTAGCCAGGTGTATAAACCTGAAGCCAGCTTACGGATCATACCTGCACGTAGCATGAGCTGGTGGCTCACTACTTCTGCGTCGTTTGGAGTCTCCTTCAGAGTAGAAAGAAGATAATTACTGGTACGCATTAAATTTATCCGTTTATTTAAGTTAGATACTCAAGCTTGAATAAGCAGGAGTATGGGAGTTCCCTAAAGGGAAATTTGTTAGCCGTCTATAATATCAGCCAATTGCGTTTGTCAAAAGCTTTCAATAGCGGTAACCGTTATTAAGTTGCTTGTTGCTGTGAACTTTACGTTCAAGTCGAACAAATTTACCGCATATTCTTTGTCGTCCGGCTTGTTTTTCTTATATGCAGGGCGAGGATCTTGTGCCAGAACTTGTTCAATGACTGATCTTACATAGTCAGTATCGGATCGATTTTCTATCGTTGCTAATGCTTGAGCAGAAAAGGTGACTTGTGACTTTTCTGGCTCTTGGTCTGCGTATCCGCCTTGTGCTTCCGAAATAGAATCCGAATAGGGGATATAAGGCTTAATATCCACAATCGGTGTCCCATCCACGAGATCTACACTGCCTAAATCAAGATAGATTTGATCGCCTTGCTTAGTGACTCCTTTCACTTCAACGGCTGACATTCCGATTCCGTTTGGACGGAAAGTCGAGCGCGAGGCAAAGACACCAATTCGTTCATTGCCGCCTAATCGTGGCGGACGTACAGTTGGTTTCCAACCAGCTTCCAGGTTCTGATCAAATAGAAACAACAACCAAACGTGAGAGAACTGTTCTAGCCCACGCACTGCTTCAGGGCTATTTGCTGCACCTAACAGTTTTACGCGTGCTTTAGCCTCTGGTACTAAGCGTGGTTGGCGCGGAACTGCAAACTTTTCTTTGTACGGTGTCTCAATGACGCCGATGGGTTCGATGGAATACATGATGGACATCTTTAAGAATTCATTGAGATGAAAAGTATCACAAATTTCTCTTGCTTTTCTTGTTGATAATGATTATTAATTAAAATGTTATAACATAACAATTTAATTGAAAGGAAAAGTATTATGAAACCAGGAATCCACCCTGAATATCGTCCTGTGGTGTTCCACGACACCAGTGTAGATAAGTACTTTGTCGTTGGTTCTACGTTGAAAACGGAGAGAACCATCGAATGGAAAGATGGCAAAACTTACCCTTACTTTACGTTAGATGTGTCGTCAGCTTCTCACCCGTACTACACCGGTAAACAGCGCGTTGTACAAACCGAAGGTCGCATTGCGAACTTCAACCGTCGTTTTGGTCAATTTAAGAGCGAAAAGGAATAAATCATGAAGGTAGTAAAATCATTAAAAAGTGCAAAAAGTCGTCATCCGGATTGTCAGATTGTAAAACGGAGAGGGCGTCTTTATGTCATTTGTAAAACGAACCCGAGATTCAAAGCTGTGCAAAAGTAATCAACCTGCATATATCTAACTTATGGTTTTGTTTAATTGATAATGTTGAGTTAATTATTTTACATGGATGAAATATCTACATTTTTATTCAATGTTGGTTATAAATGCCTCTGTTCGTCACAGTTTGTAACATTTAGGGCTTTTATTTGACCTTCTACTCAAGTACCCTTCGCACGCTTTTTGACATTTTTGTCACATTTGCATAGGAATAAAAACAAGGAGGGAACAGATGAGTTCATCTGATTCAATTAAACAAAACTCGCCTAAGAAGCCGCTGTTTACGCGCTTTTTGGATACTGTCGAATATTTGGGGAACTTATTACCCCACCCGATCACACTATTTGCCATTTTCTGTTTAGCCATTCTGGTGATGTCGGGTATTGCAGGATACTTCGAAGTTTCCGTAGTTGACCCTCGTCCTGAGGGTGCAAAAGGTCGTGCCGCGGATGGCATGATTCATGTCGTTAGCTTGCTTAACGCTGATGGCCTTGAACTAATCGTTACCAATCTAGTGAAAAACTTTGTCGGCTTTGCACCTTTGGGTACGGTATTGGTTGCGATGTTGGGTGTTGCTATTGCTGAATACTCAGGCTTGCTATCTGCAGCAATGCGTGGCTTAGTCATGGGTGCATCTCAACGCATGGTAACAGTGACGGTCGTTTTCGCGGGTATCATTTCAAATACGGCATCAGAGCTTGGCTATGTGGTACTTATTCCACTGGCTGCAATGCTGTTCCATTCTTTAGGTCGTCATCCACTTGCCGGTCTTGCTGCGGCGTTCGCTGGTGTATCTGGTGGTTACTCAGCAAACCTACTTATTGGTACGGTTGACCCGCTGTTGTCAGGCATTACTGAAACGGCGGCGCAAATGATTGACCCAACTTACACTGTTGGTCCAGAAGTTAACTGGTACTTCATGTTTGTGTCGACATTCTTCATTGCAATCACAGGTGCGTTTGTTACTGAAAAAATTGTTGAGCCAAAGCTTGGCAAATACAGTGAAGAAGAAGCCTCAGAAGATTTGTCGAATGACAAAATGGGTGGCTTAACAGACATTGAGAAGAAAGGCCTAAAACTAGCAGGTGTTGCTGTACTGGTTGTTTCAGCGCTGCTTGCTTGGACGGTTGTTCCAGAAGACGGCATTCTACGTTCTGATGCAGGTACAATTGCAGGTTCACCATTCCTGAAAAGTATCGTGGCATTCATCTTTGTGTTCTTTGCTATTCCAGGCTTTGTGTTTGGTAAAGTTGTTGGCACGATGAAGACGGATCGCGATGTAATTGATGCAATGGCGAAATCTATGTCTTCTATGGGCATGTACATTGTATTAGTTTTCTTTGCGGCTCAGTTCGTTGCTTTCTTTAAATGGACTAACTTCGGTCAGGTATTCGCGGTTGCTGGCGCTAGCTTCCTGCAAGAAATTGGCTTAACTGGTCCAATGTTGTTCTTTGCCTTCATCCTGATGTGTGGCTTTATCAACCTAATGATTGGTTCGGCATCGGCACAGTGGGCAGTAACGGCTCCGATTTTTGTTCCTATGTTGATGCTTGTTGGTTATGCACCGGAAACGATTCAGGCTGCTTACCGAATTGGTGACTCGACGACAAACATCATTACTCCAATGATGAGCTACTTTGGTTTGATTCTTGCCGTAGCGACTCGTTACATGAAGAACTTAGGTATCGGTACGCTGATCGCGACCATGCTACCTTACTCAATCTGCTTCATTGTAGGTTGGAGTGTGCTGTTCTACCTATGGGTATTCGTATTTGGTTTACCAGTAGGCCCTGGCGCAGCAACATACTACACACCGTAGAAAACGGTTTCCTCACACAGCTCCATTATAAAAAGCCTGCGAACGTCGCAGGCTTTTTTGTCGATTGAGACTGTGTACGCGCTTACCTGATTATAGATGTCGATTTATAGCTGAAAACGCATCAACAAAGGGCGATAAAAGTGCTGAGTGAGCCAGCATAAGCTTTTCCAAATTATGCGTTTATACCAAGGTAAGTGCGCAATATACACATAGCTAAATTCAATTTCTGGCCGGGCTTTTCTGTTGCGTTTAAAAGCCGGAGCGCCTGAGCTCATATTAAAGCGACGCTGGTATATCATTGCATGGCGGATGGTATAGGCCGATATTCGACGATACAATGCGAGGCGTTGTGGCTTATTGGTATCGTAGCCAAAAATTGGGCAAGTCATATCATTATCAATTTCTACAATGCCTAACGTAGCCAGCATCTCTTCTTGATAAAACAGTCCCACTAAATGTACTAATTTGTTCTGGCTCGCCTGTTTTAAATATTGGCTTGAAAACTGGATGTTATTGAGACTGTATTTATCAAGGTAAAGCATGTCATATAACTCTTTGGCACGCTGAAACTCTTCATCAGTGGTCAGTGGCCTAAACTGCCAATCTTTATCATTAAGCAGTTTGAAGTCTTTCGTTAAATCTCGGTTGAAGCTGAACGCTTGCCAATCATCAAGTAAATACACTTGTCGTGTTACCAAGCTTTGCCATTTTGGCTGCTTCAATCGCTGAATTAAGTGTGAATGCTGACGCTGGTTGAGGGATCGAAGCACCAAGGGAAAGGTGGGGTATTGATCGAGTGCGACGCGACGCAGTTCATCGAGATTTAAGGCTGCCCATTGTTCGCTATACATATTGGTGGACAAGCACTGATTGTTGAGCGTTTGGACTTGATCCAATCCAGCCAATGATAAGATTGGTTTAGTCATATTAATAAGTAACTTACATACCCATCGAACAGCCACATTTTTGACTTTGTGAAGCTCTTCTTCGGCGTAGCCACTAAGTAGTGTCATAGGGGAGACTGCATAACAGTTGTTTGGTATTTTTGGTGTTACGGAGTAGGGAATGGCAACATCATCGATATAGTAGCAACCAAAGCTTGCTGTGCATTCATCAATGGGATTCGACTGCATAAGAGTGATAAAGGTTTGATGCCATTCTTGAGAGGAAAGTGTCATGAGTTCAATGCCTCTCCATTCCACTCAATATCAACGGTAGAAGCGTCGCTCCACTTCGTCTTGTTCTGCCTAGCTAACCGGAGTAATTCAAACATACTCCGGATTTGGCTCCCGACCGGTAAGTTATGCTGTTGCATCACATTCACTCCAGACCACCAATCTTGCCAAGTTCGAGCCTTGAACAGGGATAACCCACCTTCAGCGATGAGTGTTATTGGCCCTAAATGATGCAGTCGCTGTTTGGAAGGGGCAGTAAATGCCATATTAGGGAGCAGTTGACTGCATCTAGACGAGAGTAGGTGCAAACCACTGGTGGCTCTTGGGTTACATTCAATCACGTAGAGTTCATCTTGTGATTTGATGAAGTCAAACGACACTTGCCCATGATAAGTATGACGTTTACCAAAAGCGGCGATAAATGTATCTAGTCGTTCGCACGAGATCGGCTGAAAAGCACTGGCGGCCGAGCCGTTTACACAGTATTTCGGCACATAAGCTTGGTGTGCTTTAAGGTCACCATGTTCAAAAATGGCATAGTTACACACCGGAGTCCCATGGATTTTTTGTTGCTGAACCCAAGGGTAAAGGGGCGATATCGTGGCGGCAGAAATAGACTGAGTTGTCACATCTCTTATTACTTGCCCGCCAAACCGAGAGTAAACGGGCTTTAGAACGGTTCTCTTATTAATTTCAATCTCACTTTTATCAGCGACCAAACGAGTTTTTGGAAGTGTGATTTCTGGCAAACTTTGAAGCTGTTCAAAGACGGTCAACTTGTTGTGCAGGGCATTGAGTAGTCCCACATTGGGCAGAAAAAAATCTACTTCTGGGCATTGTTTGGCAACATGAGCCAAGTAATACACTTCTTCACAAGTGGGTATCACCATATCAATACGCATCTGAGTAATGATTTTTAGGATCTGCTGTTGATAGGTGGGAAACGCAAATCGAGGCGAAGCGGTGGGGATATAAGACTCGATGCCTCGCAAAAACGATCCTAGAGGTTTTTTTAGCGAATCGGTGAGAGTTACGTCATGTCCATGATGCATACACATGGTTGCCCACTCTAGTGCAACTGGTGATCGGGCTCCGGTGATTAAGACCCGCATATGTTCACCACACGTCGTTGTTTATTCATTGGCGTCCAAATAGGCGCAGGGCGGTAACTAAATCTGACAGGATCAAGCCGCAATTGGTCAAACAACTTTATCAAGGCTTGATGTATAACCCGATGGTGGTGAACATCCGCTTCAATTTGAATGGCTTGTGACCCTGTTTGGGTGATTCGGTAATCCACGCGACTTTGGGCGGATAGTGTTATAGCGCGATAGATGAGATCTGGTAACACCGTCACTGGGACGTGGTTTGCGTTTAGCGTGAGGCGATCACCACATCGTCCGGCAATTGCGCCAAGAGGTTCAAATACGCCATTATCCTGTTTATTCTCAATAATATCGTCGAGCTGATAACGAATAATTGGCTGAGTTTTACGACGAAAATCGGTAATGATTGGGCTGTAATGAGTACGTTCGGTATTCAGCCAATGTTTTTCGATGTAAACAACATCTTGATTCCAGCGCATTTGTCCATGCTGATCCGTACATGCAAGAAAACCTTCAGTACATTGATAGACTTCATAGAGTTCGCTGTCGAACCGTTGAGAAATAAAGTGACGGTCACTCTCGGTTAGGACTTCTGCACCAGAAATGATCCGCTGTGGTTGAATTGCGGGTTGACCAAATTGACCGCTGAACTGGGCGCAGAGCTGAAGAGCTTGCGCACTACCAACCAAAAGCGTGGGTTGGAACTCATCCAGCTCTTTTATCCATTCTTGGTAAGGTTTGGTTAAATCGGCATAAAAAAATGTTACAGGCCCTTTCGCGACGGATTTATACAGTGGGCTGTTGGCGCGCAAGGCTAGAGCAATTCGGTGTTTTTGCCATAGGTTGGGCAACAGGCGAGCCAATATATTGCCAGCCCATAGTTGTGTTTCCTGTTTGTCAGCAAGAAACAACCCGCGCATGCCTGATGTGCCCGAAGAAAGCCCAACAGTAACATCGCCAACTTTCGAAGCGGCGAAGTTGCGTGACTGTTCTGCGTCGAGTGCTTGTTGCATTAGCTGTTCAGCATCTAAGCCTTTCGTATTCAACTCCGAGAGGTTCTCCATCATGGTTTGCTTATTCATGATAGGGAAATCACTGAGTGGTGCACCTTGAAGTGAGCGGTAATACGGTGAATGACGGCATACCCAATCCAAGTGTTGCGTTAAGTGTTGTTGCTGCCATGTTTCGACTTGTTCCCTTGAGCCGAAGGGGCGGTAGCGGGTTCGCCAGAATTCTGAGATAAGCGTTCTCACTTCATCCATCCTTCTTTGATTAGCTGCTGGATAGTTTCCTGACAATGTGAAGGCACGAAGCGAACAAAGTGGTGGGTTTGTTGGTAGCAACTTCTCAACTCGGAGAGGGTGTTTTTATAGGCTTTTGTATCATCGCAAAGCATGTTCGCCAGCCAATGTTGATCGATATTTTCACTCAAGCTCTCGATTAACCAGCATGCATCGGCGAGTAAGAACAGCCAACTTTGGTCTCTTTTAACTAGCAAGCCCACTTGGCCAGCTGCATGGCCTGGCAAGCTAACCATATAAATAAATCCATCGTCGAACATGTCTTTACAGAGCAAATTAACACCTTGGCACTGAGGAAGAATTTGGCTGATTGGTACAGAAAAATCACTATGAATGAATAAGTTAGGTTCAAGCTGTGGAGGAAGTAGAGCTTTTAGGTATCCTTTTCTTACGCCTCCAATTCGACCACTTTTAGTAATTGCATCTACCCCTTTTTGTTGGCAATGCAATTGAGAGTGGGAAAACTCAGACACGGCAGCAATGTGATCAGCATGGAAGTGGGAGAGCACTAAGTGTTCAATATCATGAGGTTTGAGACTTTCTTTTGCTAACTGCGCAACAATTCCGTGTTCTTTTTTATAGCGACAAGGTGTTGTCCAAGCATAAAAACGTTCAGGGAAGGGGCGAGTCGCGCTAAAAAAATGCTCGTGATATCCCGTGTCAAACAGGATGTTGCCTTGTGTTGGGTGATGAATTAACGCAACGGCTGCCGGAAATGCTCTAGGCTTGATACCAGAACCTGGTTTGACAATAAAGCCTGGGTGTACGCAGTGTCCAGCCTCAAAGATTTTTATTTTTAGACCAGTTTGCATACTGCTGTATTCCTTCTTGAATTGAAAAAAGCGGTTGGTAATTCAGTGTTTGTTTAGCCTTGCTGATATCCAGAGTTTGATGATAGTTAAACAATCCTGCGCTGTATGAGGTGAGCCTTGGTTCTGGCTGATGTGGTAAGTGCCTTCGTATTTGCTCACTGAGCTTTAACAATGGTGATACCACACCGTATGGTAATGATTGTAACGTTACTTTTAGGTTTAACCCCTCACATAAAGCTTGCAGAACAGTCTCAATTGGCATTGGTTCGTTGTTGGAAATGTTGAACACATCACCATGCTGAAGTCGGTCTGCCTGAGTGCAAGCGAGCATCGCTGCATGGGCAACGTTGTCGACATAGGCCAGATCAACCACAGGATTTCTACCCGATGGTAGAAGCAGAGTGTTGTTTTTTATCGCCTTAAGCACTCTTGGGATAATCGCGCGATCATTGGGTCCAAAAATGCCACGCGGTCTTAAAATGATCGCTTTGCTTTGGCCTTTTACGGCTTCAATTTCCGATAGGTATTTTGTGTGTGCGTAATCATTACACCAGTATGAAGCTATGGCGTCGGTTTCTCGAATATTCCAACGGTCTTGATGGTCAAAGTAGACGCTGGTGGAGGAAATATGGATAAAACGCGAGATTTGATAGGTATTAGCCGCATTGACGAGGTTTTTGGTGGCATCTACATTGGCTTGATAAAACGCCTGCCACTTTCCCCATGGGCTTGAGAGAGCGGCACAATGGATGATTGCATCCATACCTTGGCATACCGCATGAACTGCTGAGTGGTCTCTTAAATCGACTATATGTGGGATAACATCGAATTGCTCGGCGAGTTGTTTAGCGATGACTGTGTTTCGTGCTGTAAAGTGCAGTTCATGCTGCTGGTGAAACATTCTCAGAATTGCGCTACCCAACATCCCGCTGCCACCAGTGACCAATATCTTCATAGTTTTAGCACTCCCATCCCTAGTGACAACCCTGCGGCGGTGCCAGCTAATAACACATGTTTTCCTGCGGCTTCTGGCTGATTACGCAGCCAGTGTAAGTTAATTGGGAGTGAGGCGGCAACTTGGTTTCCCAAAGTCGAAAAGTGATTAACGGTTTTCTCTGTTGGTAGCCCGGTGAGTGAAGGCAGTTTTTTTAATCCATGCGCGCTGGCTTGATGAGGAAGAAAATAATCAATATCGCTGAATGTTACCGGAGAGGCGTCAAACCCTTTTTTTAGAAACGCTGGTAAGGCTTTACGCACATGTTTAAAGAGTGCTTTGCCCTCCATCTCAAACTGGCAACTTTTTAAATAGGCTTGATGCTCGGAGGTATGCGGATTGATATGACTACCTCCGCCCTTAATTTGACAAAATGAATACCCGGTATGATGCGTTTCAAAGTGACTGGTGAGCAATCCATCATCGTTGCGTTCTTCGAGCAAAAATGCGGCGGCACCGTCTGCGAATAGCGTTGCAACTTCTGGTTTGAGCGTAAAATTTCGATTCAGTGTGATGCCAGTGGCGAGTTCGCTGGTGACAATAAGAATCCGACGGTACCGTTTTGCTAAGAATAGACTCTGAGCAAGATCAAGCGCAGAGAGAAAGGATAAACAAGTGCTGTTCAAATCAAAGCTTTCTAGCCATGTTGGAGCGTCTAACGCGGCGAGAACCGCTGAGGCGTCGTAGGGTAGAGACTGGTGGTGTGTGCCGCTAGCGTAGATAAGGAGATCAACGGAGCTTAAGGTATGTGTGTTTCCTAAACACTGCTCTATTGCCTGCACCGCCATGTAAATAGCGGTCTCTTTTGTATTGGCTACATGACGATATTCAACGTCGAATTTATTTCGGCAGGTCCCTGGCGCTAATTTTAGGAAGTGATCCATCTCTCGATCAGACCATTGATTCGTTGGCAGGTAGCTTCCACTGGAAACGATGTTAAAGCCCATTATTCTCTATACACTTATTAAAAACGTCGTTCAAAATAAACCACGTTGCATATTGAAGCTATGGCGAGCGAGATGAAAAATAAACAGAACAAAACAAATGGGAGTAAGAGCACGCTTTGGGTGCAATGCTGAGAATGAATTTTCAGGAATGAGCCAGGCTTTTATTTGCTGGCTCAATTTGAATAGAGTGAGGGTTACTTCTTAAATTTCGCCAAAATACGATCCAAATGGTTTGCAAATTCGCGTCGATCGGTTTGGGAAAGCGCAGCGGGACCACCAGTCTGAATTCCGCTTGAACGCATGGTTTCCATGAAGTCGCGGATATTTAGACGTGCTTTGATGGTGTCTTTCGTATAAAGCTCGCCACGTGAACTGAGGGCTTGAGCGCCTTTAGAGATAACCTCATCTGCAAGCGGAATATCTGACGTGATCACCAAATCGTTGGCTTCTACACGCTTGACGATTTCGTTGTCTGCGATGTCAAATCCCGCAGGGACTTGCAGCGAGTGGATGTTGTCTCTTTTCGGCACAGGGACAACGTGGTTAGCGACAAACGTACATTCAATCCCCGTACGCTCGGCGGCACGCACAATGGTTTCGCGAATAACTTTCGGACACGCGTCTGCATCTACCCATAACTTCATGATGATTTCTCACTGAGTTTCGCTTCTAACTCTTCAATACGAATGGCTAGCATTTTTACGGTGCGCTCTAGGGCTTCAAGACGATCATTATCGGTGTGGTGTTGTGCTGCGATTTCAACCTTGGGTACGCGTTGAGCACTCTTCCAACTTTTTATTGCGGTGATTAATGCTGGCATTGGAACTGGCGTTTTCAAGCGTGCTTTCACTAACGCTACGGTTGGCTCTTTTCCTTGTTGTTGCAACTGTTCCATTGCCGCTTCTAATTCTTTAGTAACGTCTTGAGTTAACATTTTTAATCCTTAACAACGATATATCTATCATCATACGTTGAGTGCGCTAATTTGGCGAATGGCATTTTGGAGAGTGTAGTGTGAGAGATCTCTTACATAGGTTGTGAGAGAAAACGATTTCGTAAGCGGAAAAAGAGAAGCTGAAGAGCTTAAGTTTCTGATAAATAATGATTTAACAACTTGTTAACCAATGTGAGAGCCAAATATTTATCTTAGATAGATTGTCTATTTTTGGAAAAGGCGTAAATTGAGAGTTGTCAGCAGGAAGCAGACATGGAACAGGAAAGCACCAAGGATTTGGTTATCGTCAGGAAGACGATTTGGTTGGTCAGGATGATGACGATTTGGTTGGTCAGGATGATTAATCAAGCATGGAGCGTAGGACATTGTAAGGATACGATCATCAATAGGATGTTGATGACTAAGGATAGACAATGGACCCCTCTAGGATTGAGGCTATGGACAGCATCAGGAAGATGCAAGGGACACCGCTCAAGGAACAAGTGACGTGTGCTAACGAGGAATGTTAGCAGTCAGGATGATAAGGACACCGCTAGGACGGCGACGTAAGGAATAAGCTGACGGAATCAGCCACTATTATGGATGATGCATGGAGCACTTTTAGTAGCCGGACTGCTGCGAGTAAGACCATGACCCCGATACTTATGTGTCGGGGTCTTTCTTATATAAAAACGATATCCAGTGTTCTCATTGAATTAAGCATCTCGATGTTACTTGGGGATATCAATATCACAAAATATATAAATTCCTAATAACACTTAATAAAAAACAACTCAGATCAATATCCTTTCCAACCAGTTGGTTTAACTTTCGGCTTCTCTACAAGGTGTTATGCCCGCAATCATTGAGCATGTTCAGCTCATCGAGTTTGTGATCTGCGGATAGATTAAGTTTGTTGTAATCAAGGAACAGATGTGGCCATAGTAACCAGAAGAATGCTTCTTCTACCCTACAATGAGTCGTTGCAACTAGAATTCGTCATGCTGAATTGCTGTGCGAAAAACCGTGCTGAATTGAATGGTCCGTATACAGTTGCGTCTGCCAAACAGATGTTTGAGAAAATACTGGATGATGAGAACATTTATAGTATGGCAGTGCTAGAGAGCACCAGTCGTGACTATATGGGGCACGTGTTTATTGCTAATCTCGATTCCGAACCTGAATTAGGGTTTATTTTTGATAAATCATATTGGGGTAAAGGGTTAGCAACAGAAGCACTAAAAGCATTTTTCCCCAAAGCGTGCCGTGAGTTGGGCTTGAATAAGGTGAAAGCTAACGTGAATAGCAATCATCAAGCTTCTATGGCGGTACTGAAAAAGCTGGGATTTGTTAAAACAAAAGAAAGTAAGGATATATATGGTCCTTACTTTGAAATGGAATTTACAAGCGATGCGGTGGTAGGTGAAAGTTCTGCGGCCTGAAACCGACCATGGTTAACTCTCCTTGGTAGCAATCGTCACCAAGAGATGAAAACTCAAATTGATACACCGTATGCCAACGCCAGACTCCGTCTGGCGTTTTTAGTTTATGGGCACCAAAGGCGATGCTGATTAATTGGAGATCCAATTGCTCACATTTACGCGTGATGGCCGCTTTTGCGAGTTCGGCTTGGCGACGCTGTTGCCAAAACAGGTAACAGAAAAAGCAGAGCCCTAAAATTGCTAAAAGATCACCAATCATTCCTGAACCTTTCTTAGCTTTTTGTTGCTTGTTGTAAGCTTACTAGCGCATTTGCTAGTTCCTCTGATGGGTTTGAATGCAGCAAAGGCAATAACACCATTCTTAACTCTGGCAGCATCACTAAATCGGCAAATAACTGATTAAATAGGGCTTGATTACCGGTTTGAGCTAAACGCAGCAAAAACTGTTCTGCTACCTTTTCATTGGCGAGTAAGTGCCAAGCGCGACCCGCCACACCAATCAAAACCTCCTGATGGCTTAAACGAGGGCTATGCAATATCGCATCTAATACTGGAGAGGCGACTTCTGTTGGTGCACCAGCAAGGGCTCGGATAAGTGCTGAAAGTAGGAAGAGATCAGGTTCGCTACTTGCGATTTCTTGCTGTGCCTTTTCCGCAATACGTTCTGCTAAACGCTCTTGAAGCTCTACATGCTCAAGCGCACCTAATAGGGCATAAAGTGGCTCATTTGGTAGGTGGTTCAACGCTTTGCGTATCATTACCCCGTTTTGCTCTTTGTCCAAACGAGCGGCCATGTCGGTGATCCCTTGCAGACCTACGGTTTGCCAATTATCCCAGCCTAAACCACCTGAAAAGTAATGCTGAGTGTGCTCATAATATTGGCTGGTAGGAAGATCGAGGTTCGCGCGGACCTGGCTATGAAACACGGCCATTTTGTCTTCGGAAGGTTTGAACGTATATGGGTTATTAGACAGCTTTTGCTGTTGCTCTTCAGAGATATCACCATTGAGGCGTGTTCCCATGGCTTCCACTACGTATTTAATGAAATTGCCGATATCCGCTTGCTTTAACAAACCGCGCTCGTCCAATTCAAACTTTAGAAACCAAATCCAAGGTTGCTTTTGTTCATTCCAATAAGCGATGGCAAGGTGTGCTTTACGCTGCATTGGGAATGGGTACGGTGCTTGACCTTTTTCTACATCGGCAAACTCTTTCTTAGCGATGGTTTTTATACGACGACCAAGATCGAAGATTTGATAATCACAGCGGCTGTTGTTCAACAGTTGAGTGAGGGTTTGAATGTTTTCCATTAAATACGACGTCCTAACGTTCTTTTCACAAGAAATGGTATCATTCTCGGCTAATTCAAGGTTCGAGATAGAATTAATGGTAACAAATACTCAATTGGTCGACTTACTTCACCAACTTGAAACGCAGCTTAAAGAACATAAGTTGTGGCAACACACTAGGCCTTCAGAGCAAGCCTTACAAAGCGTGGAGCCATTTGCGATTGATACATTGCATCCTCATGAGTGGTTGCAGTGGATCTTTATAGACAGAATGCACGTGCTAGTGGAAAACAACCAACCATTGCCAAGAGGGTTTTCTCTCGAGCCCTATTTTTCAGAAGCGTGGAAGCAGGAACCGCAGTTCGCAGAGCTGCTTGTTACAATCCGAACCATTGACGAACTGTGTAAGTAAACTAATGCTAGAACAAAAAATAGCGCGATCTTCAGAACCAGTTGAGCTGGAGATCGTTTATCAGGATGAATATTTTGTAGCGGTCAACAAGCCTGCCGGCATGTTAGTGCATCGCAGTTGGTTAGATAAACACGAAACTCAATTTGTCATGCAAACTTTGCGCGACCAAATTGGTCAGCATGTGTTCCCATTGCATCGTCTGGATCGTCCAACATCTGGTGTGCTCGTGTTTGCTTTGTCGAGTGAAGTCGCATCACAAGTCATGCCGATGTTTGCTGAACATAAAATGGAAAAGACATACCACGCGATAGTACGCGGTTGGATTGAGGAAGAGGGCGTCTTGGATTACGCACTCAAAGTGGAGTTAGACAAGATTGCTGATAAGTTCGCTTCACAAGAAAAAGAAGCGCAAGAAGCGGTGACGGAATATAAGCCGTTGGCTAAAGTGGAGGTTCCCTATTCGACGGGTAAATTTCCTACAACGCGTTATTGCTTAGTTGAGATGAAACCTAAAACGGGGCGTAAGCACCAACTTCGTCGTCATATGGCACATCTACGCCATCCGATCGTGGGTGATACAACGCACGGGGATGGAAAGCACAACAAGCTGTATCGCACAGAGTTTGATTCTCATCGTTTGCTACTGCATGCTTCAGAGTTACGGTTTGTCCATCCATTTACCGATCAAGAGATTGTCATGACGGCCAATCTTGATGAAACTTGGCAGCAATTGTTTACTCGATTTGAGTGGGATGAACCGATAATCGGCGCAGTTAGATCTAGATAATGATTGAGTACAAATAAAAAGGGTTAGCATCAATGCTAACCCTTTTTAATATTTAAGACTTAACGTTTTACTTTAGTTTTTCAAGATCCGCTTCGATCTCTGCGATCTTGCTCGAAACGACTTTTTCTAAATGACGAAGGTCTGAAAGAATTTTCTCTTTTACATCAACCTCAGGTTGTTTCGTTGGCTTAGTGATTTTATTCAGTTCATCAATGACTAATGTGAGGTTACGGTTGATTTCCGTTACTTCTTTATATTTGTGACTGCCACTGTCCACAAGAACATTTTTGATTTGGCGCGGGTATTTGAATTTAACGCTTTTAGCGAACAGTTCGCCTTTTTGCTTGTGGAAATAGATCTTGAGTACGTCTTTGTGTGCTTCTTGGCGTAGGGAATAACGTTCAATCTGCTTAGGGTCGTGAATACCCAAACCAGTGAGGTGGGGATACATAGGCTACCTCTATTACATCGAATTGATATTGATATAACTGTAGCAGCCTATGTATGAGCTAGATAGCTGATATTTAGCCAAAATGCTTAACTTGTGGGCAAGATCGCTCTCGCCCTGAACCGAAAAGATTGGCAGGTTTGATCTAAGCTGCGACCTCATCAGATAACTTTTCGATCAATCTCTCTCTTAGCTCATCCTGTTGTTCTTCACTTAATCTTCCCCCTGCATCACTGGTTAAAATAAACAAGTCTTCTGCTCGCTCACCAATGGTGGTGATTTTTGCACCATGAAGGTTGATATTTAAATCAGCAAACGTACGGCCTACTTTGGCCAACAGCCCTGGTGTGTCTAGCGCGACAAACTCCATTAAAGTGTGTTTTTTACCTTTGGTTGGTAAGAAGTCGACTTTGGTTTTCACGTTAAAGTGCTGAAGTTTGTTCGGAGTACGGCGCGTTTTAATTTTGGTTGGTCGGCCTGCCTCCAGTACATGAGTGAGGTGTTTAATCACCGCGGCGTGACGAGACTCATCGATCGCTTCGCCATGTTGATCGAGTACCATAAAGGTATCAATCACGTGCCCATCTTTGCTGGTCATGATTTGCGCGTCGTGTACATTAAAATTACGCCTATCTAACTCCGCCACGACTGTCGCAAATAAAGCAGGCTGGTCTTTCGTATATACAAACACCTCAGTGCCGCCACGAGTGGCTTTTTTACTGATCAACACCAAAGGCTTAGTCGGATCTTCCATGCGAAGTAAGTGTTCGCAGTGCCACGCGATTTGCGTATGGGTATGACGAAGGAAGTAGTCAGCTTTGAAGCGTTGCCACAATACTTCAATTTCGCGCGAGGCAAACCCCTCTTTGCGCAGCATTGCGGAGGCCATTTGTTGATTGTGGCGAATTCGCTCACGCACATCGACAGGGTTCTCTAGGCCTCTACGTAAAGCACGTTGTGTGGAGTAATACAGCTCCGCAAGTAAAGTTCGTTTCCAAGCATTCCAAAGTTCTGGGTTGGTTGCACAAATATCTGCAACTGTCAGGCATACAAGATAATCGAGAGATTCTTCGTCTCTGACTTTTTTGGCAAACTCGGTAATGACATCAGGATCATAAATATCTCGGCGCTGTGCGGTGACAGACATTAATAGATGATGTCTTACCAACCAAGCGACAAGTTTCGCTTCGGGCTTCGATAAACCATGCTCAATGCAGAAGTCGTACGCTTCTCCTTCACCGATAATCGAGTGATCGCCGCCACGACCTTTCCCGATATCGTGGAAAATAGCGGCAATAATCAGCAGCTCTTTCTTTTGCATCCGAGGGTAGACGTCACAGCAAATAGGGTGCTTCGCATGATTTTCTGGGTCACTAAAAGTGTTGATGTGTTTAAGTAAGCGAATACTGTGTTCATCAACGGTGTAGGCATGGAATAAGTCAAACTGCATTTGACCAACAATCTGACTCCATTGCGGTAAATAGGCCGCCATAACCCCTAATCGGTGCATGAGGCTGAATGCTTTGTGAAGAGCATTAGGGTGACGACATAACGCCATGAACTTTTCACGCGCAGCAGGAATGGTGTGCAAAAACTTGTTGAGCCGACGCCGAGCGGTGCGCAGTTGACGCAGCGTTGGTGGGCTCACCCCTTCAATAGTTGAGTCGTTAGCAATATGTAAGAACATATCCAGAATAGTTTCTGGGCGAGCTTGGAACAATGCGGGTTTCCGCGCTTCAATTAAAGAACCGCGACGTTGAAAGTCCGTATCGAGAATCTCGGCACTTTCTGTCGCCCCACCATTAATGATCGCTTGGTCAAAGAGTTTGAGTAGCATTTTATTGAGCTCTGCCACACGACGAAGCGTGCGGTAGAACTCTTTCATCATCATTTCTACGCCTCGGTTGCCTTCTCCGACGTAGCCTAGATTTTCCGCAACTTGTGCTTGATGAGCAAAGGTCAAGCGGTTGTCATAGCGGCGAAGCTCCATGTGCAGAGCGAAACGTACTCGCCAAAGGAAGTCCTGACATTCAACCAATTCTCGGTATTCTGCGTCAGTTAAAAATCCGTATCGGCTCATTTCCAACAATGAAGTAGCACCAAAGTGACGTCGAGCGACCCAGCTCAATGTATGAATATCGCGCAGCCCGCCAGGGGTTGATTTAATGTCCGGTTCTAAGTTGTAGGTCGTGTCGTGGTAACGTGCATGGCGTTCGCGCTGCTCTTGAATTTTAGCGCGGTAAAACGTCTCACTTGGCCAGAAGGAGTCTGATAACACGACTTTCTTCAGTGCCTGAAAGGTGTCCTCGCTTCCACACAGCAGTCGCGCTTCTTGCAGGTTTGTCGCGACCGTTAGATCGGCTTTACCAATTTCAGCACATTCAGTAACGGTGCGAACAGCGTGTCCGACCTCGAGTTTTAAATCCCACAACAGCGTAATGAACTCGCTGATTTTTGCTTCTAACGCGGTTGGCAGTTTATTGTTCGACAGAATCAAAATATCGATATCGGAGAGCGGATGCAGCTCGCCGCGTCCGTAGCCACCAACGGCAACCAGAGAAATGTTGTAAATATCCTTGAAGCCAAAATGTTGCCACAAACGATTGAGAAGCAGATCCATATATTCAGCTCTGGCTAAAACCAAGCTTGTTACCGGATGATGATTGAGAAACTCTTGGTTTTGATTAGAGCTAAACTTCTCTAATTCTTGTTTGAGTTCACCGATATTGATTTGTTCATCGGAAAAGGTAAGAGGGGACTGAAGTGTCATATTTGCCATCCGTGCAAGCTAATCTAATAACAATCTAACAAATTTGCGGCAGATAAAAAATATCCCCGCCGAAGCAGGGATATAGTAAACAACGAGTGGTCGTCAGCTTTACGCGTTTTTCATTAGGCGAGGAATCGTATCGTCGCTACGAAGCGTCAGTACTTCACAACCTTCTTTTGTTACTACAATGGTATGTTCCCATTGCGCAGAGTTCTTGCCGTCGCCCGTGTAAACAGTCCAGTCATCTTGTGCATCAACAGAGCAACCAAATTTACCTGCGTTAATCATCGGCTCAATAGTAAAGCACATGCCTTCTTTTAATACGCGGCGGTCTTTGTTCTTGTAATGAACCACTTGTGGTTCTTCATGGAACTCATCGCCGATACCGTGACCACAGAAGTCTTTCACAATAGAAAACTTGTTGCGAGGATTGTTCTTGTTGTTCTCTTTGATGTACTTCTCGATAGCTGTACCGATGTCACCAACCGTTGAACCTGGCTTAACGGTGCGCATACCAACATACAGTGCTTCTTGAGCTACCATGCACAGACGTTTGTTTGCAGGCGAAACATCACCGACTAGGAACATCTTAGAAGTGTCACCATGGTAACCCTGAGGACGCACGCTCAGATCGGCATTCTCATCATTTGGAACGATTACGGTAATATCAACGTTTAAGATGTCACCATCTTTTAGTACCGCCGGCTTCATTTGGCCGTTGCTACCGATTTCGTCTTTTTCCGCTGGAATACCGTGGCATACGATATGGTTGATTGAAGTACAGATCGACTTAGGGAAACCATGGTAATCAAGCGGAGCAGAGTATGCGCCTTTTTCTAGAGCGTACTCATGACAGATTTTGTTTAACTCTTCTGTCGTCACACCAACTTTGATGTGTGGTTCGATCATTTCTAGAATCTCTGCGGCTAGCTTGCCCGCAATGCGCATGCGTTCTATTTCTTCAGCAGTTTTAATCTTGATTGACATTGGCTTTCTCTACTTATTCCTAAGCACGTAAACGTGCGAATGGCTGCATTCTATCAGACATCGGGGCGTTAACCCAAGTTAGATAGGAATATGCATCATTCTTAATTCGATCATATGTTTAAAGTTTTGCTTATAAATAGGAGAAAGTGGCTCGGTGAAGAAATAATTTTTACTAGCCACAGTGAGCTAAAATATGGTATAAAGCGCGCCGGAATAGAGGACTGTTCTCTTCGTTTAGCAAAGTTAAGCGGCGAAGCAAGCTTCATCCGAATAACCTTTTATCTTTAAATCACACACATTCCGTCACATATTCCGGGGTGCTGAGCAGAAGCTTGGTCGGAGTTATGGGGAATGTGGAGGCCTAACCCCATAGAGGATTTTAAAATGGCAACTGTATCAATGCGCGATATGCTAAAAGCTGGTGTTCACTTCGGTCACCAGACTCGTTACTGGAACCCAAAAATGAAGCCATTCATCTTTGGCGCTCGTAACAAAGTTCATATCATCAACCTAGAAAAAACTGTACCAATGTTCAACGACGCTCTAGCTGAACTAGCTAAAGTTGGCGAGAAGAAAGGTAAGGTTCTATTCGTAGGTACTAAGCGCGCTGCATCTGAAGCTGTTAAAGAAGCTGCAATCGCAAGCAACCAGTTTTACGTAAACAACCGCTGGTTAGGCGGTATGCTTACAAACTACAAAACAGTTCGTCAGTCTATCAAGCGTCTAAAAGAACTAGAGACTCAATCTCAAGACGGTACTTTTGACAAACTAACTAAGAAAGAAGCTCTAATGCGTACTCGCGAAATGGAGAAGCTAGAGAAATCTCTTGGTGGTATCAAAGACATGGGCGGCCTACCAGACGCTCTATTCGTAATCGACGCTGATCACGAACACATTGCAATTAAAGAAGCTAACAACCTAGGTATTCCAGTATACGCTGTGGTAGATACTAACTCTAACCCAGACGGCGTTGACTACGTAATCCCAGGTAACGACGACGCGATCCGCGCTGTACAGCTATACCTGAACGCTGCTGCTTCAGCAGTATCTGAAGGTCGTAACAAAGACGTAGCTGCAGTTGCTGAAAAAGACGGTTTCGTAGAAGCTGAATAATAGCGGCTCTGTGTCACACTTGGTCTATGTGAAACCTTTGTGTAGCATAAACTAAGTTATAGTTAGCAATGGGGGCCGACAATGTTAGGCCCCTGTTTTTTACCTTATTTCGAATCAAACGAGGAAGACAGAATGGCAACTGTAACTGCTGCTCTAGTTAAAGAACTTCGCGAGCGTACTGGCGCTGGCATGATGGAATGTAAGAAAGCGCTTGTAGAAGCAAACGCTGACATCGAACTAGCAATTGAAAACATGCGTAAATCTGGCGCAGCGAAAGCAGCTAAGAAAGCTGGTAACGTTGCAGCTGAAGGCGCAATCATCATCAAAGAAGAAAACGGCGTTGCTGTTCTTCTTGAAGTTAACTGCCAAACTGACTTCGTTGCTAAAGACGGTAACTTCACTGCATTCGCAGAAGAAGTTGCAGCTGCAGCTCTAGCTTCAAAAGCTTCTGTTGAAGAACTACAAGCACAATTCGAAGACGCACGTGTAGCTCTAGTAGCTAAAATCGGTGAAAACATCACTATCCGTCGCGTAGAATACGTTCAAGGCACTGCAATCGCTTCTTACCGTCACGGTGAGAAAATCGGTGTTGTTGTTGCTGGTGAAGGCGACGCAGAAACTCTTAAGCACGTTGCAATGCACGTTGCTGCTTCTAAGCCTGAGTTCGTTAACCCAGAAGACGTACCAGCTGACGTAGTAGAAAAAGAGAAAGCGGTTCAAGTTGAAATCGCAATGAACGAAGGCAAGCCTGCTGAAATCGCTGAGAAGATGGTTGTTGGCCGCATGAAGAAATTCACTGGCGAGATCTCTCTAACAGGTCAAGCTTTCATCATGGAGCCTAAGAAAACTGTAGGCGAAATGCTGAAAGAAAAAGGTGCTTCAGTTTCTACGTTCGTTCGCCTAGAAGTAGGTGAAGGTATCGAGAAGAAAGAAGAAATGAGCTTCGCTGAAGAAGTTGCAGCAGCTCAAAAAGGTTAATCCTTAGAGACTGTATAAAGATTAGACCGTAGCCAAGGCTGCGGTCTTTTTATGAGCAGTGAACGATTAGCCGTGATGAATAGCCATAACTGAAGTTGTGTCTATTCATGACTGTTAATCAACAACTCTCTTTGGAAGGTAAACTCCATGACTACGAACCCTAAACCAGCGTATCAACGTATTCTATTAAAACTGAGTGGTGAAGCTCTTCAAGGTGAAGACGGTTTTGGTATTGATCCTGCGGTCCTTGATCGTATGGCACAAGAAGTTAAAGAACTGGTTGAACTGGGTGTTCAGGTTGGTGTAGTTATCGGTGGCGGTAACTTGTTCCGTGGTGCAGGCCTAGCTGAAGCTGGTATGAACCGCGTAGTTGGTGACCACATGGGTATGCTTGCTACAGTAATGAATGGCCTAGCGATGCGTGATGCTCTTCACCGTGCATACGTAAATGCGCGCGTTATGTCTGCAATCCCTCTAAAAGGCGTATGTGACGACTATAATTGGGCTGATGCGATCCGTGAGCTTCGCCAAGGCCGAGTTGTCATCTTCTCTGCTGGTACTGGTAACCCGTTCTTTACAACGGATTCTGCTGCTTGTTTACGTGGTATCGAAATTGAAGCGGATGTCGTACTAAAAGCGACGAAAGTTGATGGTGTATTTACTGCTGACCCTGTAGCAAACCCAGACGCAGAGCTGTATGATAAGCTATCTTATGCGGAAGTTCTGGATAAAGAGCTGAAAGTTATGGACTTGGCGGCGTTTACGCTAGCTCGTGACCACAAAATGCCAATCCGCGTATTTAATATGAACAAGCCAGGCGCACTACGTCGCGTGGTTATGGGCGAAGCAGAAGGCACGCTCATCAACGAATAAGCTTGGCTTAAGGTGCCACTCCAAAGCGTTAGGGTGGTGCTTGCTTTGCTCAACCGTTTTAGGCTTTCTTCAGGAAAGATGACATTTTTAAGGTGAAACTGTGATTAACGAAATCAAAAAAGACGCGCAAGAGCGCATGGATAAAAGCGTTGAAGCGCTTAAGAACAACCTTTCTAAAATTCGTACAGGTCGTGCACACCCAAGCCTACTATCTGGTATTTCTGTAGAATACTACGGTGCAGCAACACCTCTAAACCAAGTAGCAAACGTTATTGCTGAAGATGCACGCACACTTGCAATCACGGTTTTTGATAAAGAGCTGACGCCGAAAGTAGAAAAAGCGATCATGACGTCTGACCTTGGTCTAAACCCTATGTCAGCTGGCACTATCATCCGCGTTCCACTTCCACCGCTAACGGAAGAACGTCGTAAAGACCTAGTTAAGATCGTCCGTGGTGAAGCTGAAGGTGGTCGTGTTGCTGTTCGTAACATCCGTCGTGACGCAAACAACGATCTTAAAGCGCTTCTAAAAGATAAAGAAATCTCTGAAGATGAAGACCGTAAAGCACAAGACGAAATTCAAAAGCTAACTGACGTTGCAGTTAAGAAGATCGATGAAGTTCTTGCTGCAAAAGAAAAAGAGTTGATGGAAGTTTAATACTCCCACACACATCACTGTTGGAAAACGCTGTGCTCACAGCTCAGCGTTTTTTTATGTTAGTCTATCCAACTGATGGAACTCAATTAACTCCCTATGCAAAATTCTCAAGCCTTCTCTGATTCCCTTCCTAAGCATATTGCCATCATTATGGACGGTAATGGCCGTTGGGCTAAGTCCAAAGGAAAACCTCGCGTATTTGGTCATAAAAAAGGCGTTAGTGCCGTTCGTAAGACCGTGGCTGCTGCTTCAAAACTAGGCATTAGAGCCATGACGCTGTTTGCTTTTAGTAGTGAAAACTGGCGTCGTCCGGAGGAAGAAGTGGGTCTTTTGATGGAACTGTTTATCACGGTCCTGTCTAGTGAAGTAAAAAAACTACACAAAAATAACTTACGGTTGCGCGTGATCGGTGATACCAGTCGATTTAGTGAGCGTCTACAAAAGAAAATTGTAGAAGCAGAAAACCTAACGGCAGATAACACGGGTATGGTGATCAACATTGCAGCCAACTATGGCGGTAAATGGGACATCACAGAAGCTGCTAAAACGTTAGCGCTAAAAGCACGTAACGGTGAAATTCGTGTAGAGGATATCAATGAGCAGCTAATCACTGAGCATTTGACCATGGCAGACCTACCGGAAGTGGATCTTTTAATTCGCACCAGTGGAGAGTGCCGCATCAGCAACTTTATGTTGTGGCAAATGGCTTATGCAGAAATGTACTTTACACCAGAGTACTGGCCAGAATTCGATGAAGACAGTTTGGTAGAAGCTGTGACTTGGTTTATCAACCGAGAACGTCGTTTTGGCTGTACAGGTGAACAAATAAAGGCATTGATGGCAGCTCAATAAGGACTAGTTAGTTTGAAACAGAGAATAATAACAGCACTAATTTTAGCTCCCCTGGTTATTTTAGGCATTTTTAAATTACCGCTAATGGGCTTTATTGCCGCTTTAACTGCAATAACGCTATTAGGTTTTTGGGAGTGGACTCAGTTTACAGGAAGCAACTCTCGCATTGCTGCCCTTGTGCCGGCAATCATTATTACCGGACTTAGTTTTCTATACATCTCGCCTGATGCATATAGCCTCAATCACTTAACGACACCTCATTATGTCGTCTTGGGTATTGGTTTTGTTTGGTGGATTATTGCTAGCTTAATGGCGATTACTTACCCCAAAACGACGAAATCTTGGCAAAGTAATTTTGTTTTACGTCATGTATTTGGTTTTCTGACATTAATCCCATTCCTTTGGAGTGTGATTATTCTCAGAGCGTATGACATCACTGTAGATCCATACCACGGCGCAAAGCTTGTGTTGTACGTTTGTTTCTTGGTATGGGCTGCAGATAGCGGCGCCTACTTTGCAGGCAAAAGCTTAGGCAAACGTAAGATGGCTCCTCATGTAAGCCCCAATAAAACCATTGAAGGGTTAATTGGTGGCATTATCACGGCATTAATCGTAGCGTGGGCATTTGCTGATTGGTTCGATATCCAGTTCACTAGCCCTGTCCATATGGTGCTGATTACGCTGGTTACTGTCGTTGTTTCAGTGCTTGGTGATCTGGTTGAAAGTATGTTCAAACGTGTCTCAGGCATTAAAGACAGCAGTAACATTATCCCAGGGCACGGTGGTGTGCTAGATCGTATCGACAGCCTAACCGCAGCATTCCCAGTTTTTGCTCTTCTTTACTACGTATTCTAATTTATCAGGAGCGGCGTCGTCGCTCCTGAGCTTTCTAACGGTCTTACAACATGCAAAAGTTAACGATTCTTGGTGCTACTGGATCAATTGGTGCAAGCACGCTTAAAGTGGTCGAACAAAACCCAGATCTGTTTTCTGTCGTTGCCTTAGCGGCAAGCACTAACGTTGAAAAGATGATCGGTTTATGTCGTCAGTGGCAACCTAAGTATGCGGTCATGGCAGATAAAGCTGCGGCGTCTCAACTTCAAGCTGAGCTACACTCAGTTTCGCCAGGTACCGAAGTGCTAGGTGGTGTTGATGCGCTATGCCATATTGCTTCGCTGGACGAGGTCGACAGTGTAATGGCTGCTATTGTAGGAGCCGCTGGCTTATTGCCTACCATGGCTGCCGTGAAAGCAGGTAAGCGAGTCTTGTTGGCAAATAAAGAAGCACTTGTAATGTCAGGCCAGCTATTTATTGATGCCGTTGAAGAATTTGGCGCAGAGCTACTTCCCGTCGATAGTGAACACAACGCCATTTTCCAATGTTTACCACAGCAAGTACAAACCAGTCTAGGTCGTTGCAATTTACAAGAACATGGCATTTCTCATATTTTGTTGACTGGATCTGGTGGTCCTTTCCGTTACACTGACATCGCAGAACTGGAGCAGGTGACACCCGCGCAGGCGATTGCTCATCCAAACTGGTCGATGGGGCCAAAAATTTCTGTTGACTCTGCCACGATGATGAATAAAGGCCTTGAGTATATCGAAGCTAAGTGGCTATTTAATGCTGATCGCGAACAACTGAAGGTGGTTATTCATCCTCAATCGGTAATTCATTCTATGGTTCAGTATCGTGATGGTTCGGTCTTGGCACAAATGGGAGAAGCGGATATGGCGACGCCAATTGCGCTCACCATGTCATACCCGTCAAGAGTGGAAGCTGGGGTTAAGCCGCTAGACTTCACGAAAGTTGGTGAGCTGACGTTTTTGCAGCCTGATTTTGCTCGTTACCCATGTTTAAAACTCGCAATTGATGCCTGTTATGAAGGTCAACACGCAACAACAGCATTGAATGCAGCTAATGAAGTCGCTGTTGATGCATTTTTAAATAACAGACTAGGTTTTACCGATATTGCTCGCATCAATGAGTCTGTGTTGAATAAAATCAACGCAAGCTGCAAAGCTGAGAATGCGAATAGCTTGGAAAGCTTGCTCGAGCTAGATAGAATGGCACGAACTATTGCCCTAGAAACCATACGCGAGCGTAGCTGATGACTGGTATATTGTGGAATCTCATTTCTTTTATCGTCGCACTGGGCATTCTTGTTGCCGTGCACGAATTTGGGCATTTTTGGGTTGCTCGCCGTTGCGGCGTTAAAGTTGAAAAGTTTTCAATCGGTTTCGGCAAGTCTATTTGGAGTAAAGTAGGCAAAGACGGAACGGAGTACAGCATCTCAATGATCCCTCTCGGCGGCTATGTGAAAATGGTTGATAGCCGTGTCGATGAGGTGCCAGAGCATGAGAAGCACCTAGCGTTTGATAAGAAGCCGTTATGGAAGCGAACCTCTATTGTTGCGGCTGGCCCCATCTTTAATTTTCTTTTCGCAATTTTTGCCTATTGGCTGGTATTTCTAATTGGTATCCCAGCTGTTAAGCCTGTAATTGGTGAAGTTACGCCCAATTCGATTGTTGCGGAAGCTGGAATTGAATCTGGAATGGAACTTAAATCGATATCTGGTATCAAAACTCCGGATTGGGAATCAGTAAATATGGGATTGATTTCTCATATTGGCGATGATTTGATGACGGTAACACTAACGTCAGCGAATGAAGTTGGTTCAGAAGTAACGAAAACGCTCGATTTACGTGAGTGGAAGTTCGACCCAGAAACTCAGTCAGCGATGCAGTCGTTAGGTTTTGCTCCGTATACACCGGAGGTGTATCGAGTTATCGAGCAGGTCTCGCAAGGTGGAGCGGCGGAAAAAGCCGGTGTGCTTCCAGGTGATGAGGTTGTCGCAATTGGTCAACAACGCGTAACCGAATGGAAGCAAGTGGTTGAAGCGGTTCGTTCTAATCCTGATACACCGCTTGAATTGACGGTGTTGCGTCAGGGTTATGAGCAAACATTGACGCTGACGCCCGGTAGCCGTGAGCTAGCTAACAAAGAAGTCGTTGGTTTTGCAGGTATTGCACCTAAAGTCGCAGAATGGCCAGAAAGTTATCGCTTCGATCTTCAGTTTGGTGTATTCGAGTCAATAGGTAAAGCAGTAGACAAAACTGGCCAAGTCATTGGTTTGACAATCAGCATGCTTAAGAAGCTGATTGTTGGAGACGTTGGTCTGAATAATCTGAGTGGACCAATATCAATAGCCAAAGGCGCAGGCGCGACAGCAGATTATGGTTTGGTCTACTTTTTAGGTTTTCTCGCTCTAATTAGTGTTAACCTAGGTATTATTAATCTCGTTCCTTTACCAATGTTGGATGGCGGTCATTTGTTGTTTTTTGCAATTGAAGCTGTCATTCGACGTCCTGTTCCTGAGAAAGTGCAGGAAATGGGTTTTAGAATTGGTGGTGCGATCATCTTCTCGCTCATGGCGTTAGCGCTATTTAATGATTTTACTCGTCTGTGATAGTTCAGAGACAAAAGCAGTAGCAAGGAATAATTAGAACAAGTATGGCGATTAAGCGAATTCTATTTGCAAGTTTACTGGCGACCAGTGTATCTGCAAATGGAGCAGAGAACTTCGTAGTTCAAGATATTGAAATCGATGGATTGCAGCGTGTAGCACTGGGTGCTGCATTGTTGAAAATGCCTGTACGTGTCGGTGATACCATTGGCCAAGGCGATGTTGCAGAAATTATCCGCGCCCTGTATGCATCTGGTAACTTTGAAGATGTGAAAGTGTTGCGTGACGGTGGTGTTCTGATGGTTCAAGTCAAAGAACGTCCTACCATTGCAAGCATCTCTTTTTCAGGTAACAAAGCAATCAAGGACGAGCAGCTACAAGAAAACCTGAACGCGTCTGGCGTTCGTGAAGGTGAAGCGCTTGACCGCACCACGCTAAGCAACATTGAAAAAGGCTTAGAAGACTTTTACTACAGCGTAGGTAAATACAACGCAACAGTAAAAGCGGTGGTGACTCCACTACCACGTAATCGTTCTGATCTTAAGTTTGTCTTTACTGAAGGTGTGTCGGCAAAAATTCAGCAAATCAACTTTATCGGTAATGAAGTGTTCAGTGATGAAGAACTGCTTTCGCGCTTTAACTTAAATGTTGATGTGCCGTGGTGGAATTTCCTTTCTGATGAAAAGTATCAAAAGCAAGTTCTTGCAGGTGATATTGAAGCACTCAAATCATTCTACCTGGATCGTGGTTACTTAAAATTTAACGTTGATTCGACACAAGTTGCAATCTCTCCTGACAAGAAAGGGGTATACATTACTCTTGGTCTAGAAGAGGGCGAGGTTTACACCGTTAAGGACGTGAAGTTCCGTGGTGATTTGATTGGTGAGGAAGCGACGTTCGAAAGACTTGTGCCATTTGAAGACAATGAGACATACAACGGCTCGTTGGTGACTTCAATGGAAGAAGGGATTAAGCGTGTGCTTGGTGAGTCCGGTTATGCTTATCCTCAAGTGAATACCATTCCAGAGTTTGACGACGAGAATCAAGAAGTTTCTTTGGTCGTTAACGTAGACCCGGGTAACCGAATTTATGTTCGTGATATTCGCTTCACGGGTAATAACTCAACCAAAGATGAAGTCCTTCGTCGTGAAATGCGTCAGATGGAAGGCAGTTGGTTGAACTCGAAATCGATTGAAACGGGTAAAACTCGTCTAAATCGTTTGGGCTACTTTGAAAATGTTGAAGTACAGACGGTTCGAGTTCCTGGTAGTGATGATCAAGTTGACCTAGTTTACTCTGTCAAAGAAGCGAACTCTGGTAGCGTTAACTTCGGTGTTGGCTACGGTACAGAATCGGGTGTGAGCTTCCAGGTTGGCCTGCAACAAGATAACTTTATTGGTAGCGGTAACCGTGTTGGTATCAACGCGATGATGAATGACTACCAGAAAAACATCAGTCTTGATTACCGTGATCCGTACTGGAACTTAGACGGTGTAAGCTTAGGTGGTAAGGTTTTCTATAACGAATTTGAAGCTAAAGAAGCCAATATCGTTGACTATACCAACGAAAGCTATGGCGCGAGCTTAACGTGGGGCTTCCCATTCGATGAGTTGAACCGTTTTGAATTCGGTGTCGGTTATACGCACAACAAGATCGGTAACTTATCGCCTTACTTGCAGGTAGAGCAGTTCTTAGAAGCGCAAAAAGATAATATAGATTCAAGTGGGGCATTGAATACGAACGACTTCGACTTCAATATCTCTTGGACACGTAATAACTTAAACCGTGGCTATTTCCCTACGGCAGGTAACCATCAGCGTGCATTCTATAAAATGACCGTACCTGGCTCTGACGTTCAATACTTCAAAATGCAGTACGATGTTCGCCAGTATGTGCCATTGACTAAAAAGCACGAGTTTACCCTCTTGTTCCGTGGCCGCTTAGGTTACGGTAATGGTTACGGTCAAACGGATGGTAACGATAACTTGTTCCCATTCTACGAAAACTACTACGCCGGTGGCTTTACATCGCTTCGTGGCTTTGGCTCAAACTCTGTTGGCCCTAAAGCGGTTTACCGCGATACATCCGGCTCTAACAATGGTACAGATATTGCGACAGATGATTCAGTGGGTGGTAACGCAGTCGCATTAGCAAGTATTGAGTTGATCGTTCCAACGCCGTTCGCATCAGAGGAAGTACAAAACCAAATTCGTACCAGTATCTTCTTTGATATGGCAAGTGTTTGGGATACCGAGTTTGATTATCGAGAAAATAGCAACATTTCGGGTGCTAACTACTACTACGATTACTCAGATCCAACCAACTACCGCTCTTCTTACGGTGCGGCGTTGCAGTGGATGTCTCCAATGGGGCCACTAGTATTCTCACTAGCGAAACCAATTAAGAAATTTGATGGCGATGATGAAGAGTTCTTCACATTCACTATCGGTAGAACTTTCTAAAGAGGAAAATATTTTGAATAAAATGATCAAAGCGGCTGGGATTGGCCTTCTTGTACTGAGCTCTTCAATGTTTGCAAATGCGGCAGAAGCTGCACAGAAAATTGCTTACGTAAATACAGCTCAAGTTTTTCAAGCTCTTCCTCAACGTGAAGTTGTACTACAAAAAATGCAGAAAGACTTCAAAAGCAAAGCTGATGAACTGAAGTCAATCCAAGCACAAGCTAAAACAAAGATTGAGAAGCTACAACGTGACGGCGAGCTTTTGGGTCAAGACGAAGTTGAAAAGCTACGTATCGATATCGCGAAGCTAGACAGCGAGTACAAAGTGAAAGCACAAGCACTTGAAAAAGCAAGTGCGCGTCGTGAAGCTGAAGAAAAAGCGAAGCTTTTCAAAACGATTCAAGATGCAGTTAAGAAAGTCGCAGACAAAAATGGTTACGATCTTGTGATTGACATCTCTGCTTTGCAGTACGGCAAGCCAGAATACAATATCTCTGAAGACGTAATTAAAGCTCTAAAATAAGAAGTTATGAAGACATTAACATTAGCCGAATTGGCGACAATTACCGGGGGTGAGCTGTTTGGTGACGAGTCTCTCGTTGTAAGCCGTGTTGCTCCAATGGATAAAGCACAAGAAGGTGACGTAACCTTCTTGTCTAACCCAAAATACGCAAAACACCTTTCTGAGTGCCAAGCTACCGTTGTTATGGTAAAGGCTGAGCATAAAGATCAATGCGTTGGAAATGCGCTAGTGGTTTCAGACCCTTATGTCGCATTTGCTCGTGTGGTCCAAGCGATGGATACCACACCAAAACCGGCAGACGATATTGCACCAAGTGCTGTGATTGCCGCTGACGTTAAGATGGGTGAGAACGTTACAATCGGCGCTAACGCTGTGATTGAAACGGGCGTGGAACTCGGCGACAACGTAAGTGTTGGTGCTGGTTGTTTTATCGGTAAGAACGCCAAGCTAGGGAATAACACCAAGCTTTGGGCTAATGTCACTATCTACCATGAAGTGTCATTGGGTGATGACTGTCTCGTTCAATCGGGTACCGTCATTGGCTCTGATGGCTTCGGTTACGCGAATGACAAAGGCGAGTGGATTAAAATTCCTCAGCTTGGTTCAGTGCGTATCGGTAACCGCGTTGAGATTGGTGCTTGTACTACGATTGACCGCGGTGCACTCGAAGATACTATCATTGAAGACAATGTCATTCTGGATAACCAACTTCAAATCGCGCACAACGTGCAGATCGGATATGGTACCGTGATGCCTGGTGGTACTATTGTCGCGGGCAGTACAAAAATTGGTAAGTACTGCCAGATTGGCGGCGCGTCTGTTCTGAATGGCCATATCACTATCGCAGATGGTGTGGCGATTACAGGTATGGGCATGGTAATGCGCAGTATCGAAGAAAAAGGCCTTTACTCATCAGGTATTCCACTACAAACGAACAGAGAGTGGCGTAAAACTGCAACTCGAGTTCACCGTATTGATGAGATGAATAAGCGCCTGAAAGCGGTTGAAAAACAGCTGGAACAGAAAGAAGAAATTTAGAACAAGTTATCTTTCGCTCTGTATTTAACGTGAAAGCTAACAGGCTCTAGTTCCATATTCTGTACGAAGACTCGCGAAATGCGGGTCTTTTTCTTCTATAATGACGCGCTCTAAGTAGATTTAACTCCAAGATGGTGCGTATTTTGCTAGTATATTGCAAAGCGATTCGGCTTTACGACCTGTTGCCACGTTTGCCATCTTGGCGGCAAAAAATTGATATAGGAAGACGACTTTGACTACTGAAAAGAAAACGATGAACATCTCTGAAATTCAAGAGCTACTACCTCATCGCTACCCATTCTTATTGATCGACCGAGTGATAGACTTCCAAGAAGAGAAGTACCTTCACGCGATTAAAAACGTGTCGGTTAACGAACCTCAGTTCACAGGTCACTTTCCTCAACTACCAGTATTCCCAGGTGTTTTGATTTTAGAAGCAATGGCTCAGGCAACAGGCTTACTTGCATTTAAATCATTTGGTGCACCAACAGAAAATGAACTGTACTACTTTGCAAGCGTAGACGGCGCGAAATTCCGTAAACCAGTGGTTCCGGGCGACCAATTGGTTATTGAGGTAGAATTTCTGAAAGAACGTCGCGGCATTGCTGCATTTAGCGGTGTAGCAAAAGTTGACGGCGAAGTGGTATGTTCTGCAGAACTGAAGTGTGCTCGTCGAGAGTTTTAATATGATTCATGAAACCGCTAAAATCCACCCGGCAGCGGTGGTAGAAGAGGGCGCCAAAATTGGTGCTAACGTAACAGTAGGTCCTTTTACGTACATCACCTCTACGGTTGAAATTGGTGAAGGCACAGAAGTGATGTCTCACGTTGTGATCAAAGGTCACACAACTATTGGCAAAGATAACCGTATTTTCCCACATGCTGTCATTGGTGAAGAAAACCAAGACAAAAAATACGGTGGTGAAGACACAACTGTGGTTATCGGTGACCGTAACGTCATTCGTGAAGCGGTCCAAGTTCACCGCGGCACAGTGCAAGACAAAGCAACCACGATCATTGGTGATGACAACTTATTGTGTGTGAATGCACACGTTGCGCATGATGTTGTTATTGGTAACCACACTCATATCGGTAATAACTCGATTCTTGGTGGTCACGTTACTGTTGATGATTATGCCGGTGTGATGGCACTGTCTGCGATTCATCCGTTTTGTACAGTGGGCGCTTACGCATACATTGGCGGCTGTTCAGCTGTGGTGCAAGATGTCCCAGCTTATGTACTCGCGCAAGGTAACCACGCTACTCCATTCGGCTTGAACCTTGTTGGCTTGAAGCGTAATGGCTTTGAGAAACCAGAGATTCGTGCGCTACAAAAAGCGTATAAAGAAATCTACCGTTCAGGTAAGACGCTAGAAGAAGTGAAGCCTATTCTGGCTGAAATGGCTCAAGAGTGGCCGGCTGTGAAGCGTTTCTCAGATATTCTGGAAACGACGGAACGTGGCATTATTCGTTAATTGGCGAATGAACCAATAAATAAAAAGATCGTGACCAAATTTGAGGTTACGATCTTTTTGTGTTTTATGGATAAGGCAAACCGTTATCCATAGCGCACAGGAAAAATAGCGAAGTAGATATGGAAAGACCATTACGTATTGGCATCATTGCCGGAGAATTGTCTGGCGATACGCTAGGTGAAGGCTTTATCAAAGCAGTAAAGCAGCAATATCCAGACGCAGAGTTCGTAGGCATTGGCGGTCCGAAAATGATAGCCCAAGGTTGCGAGTCTCTGTTTGATATGGAAGAGCTTGCGGTGATGGGATTAGTCGAGGTTTTAGGCCGCTTACCGAGACTTCTTAAAGTGAAAGCTGAGCTCGTTCAGTATTTTACTCAGAATCCGCCTGATGTTTTCATCGGGATCGATGCTCCTGACTTCAACTTACGCTTGGAGCTTGACCTCAAGCAAGCGGGCATTAAAACCGTTCATTACGTGAGTCCGTCTGTTTGGGCTTGGCGTCAGAAGCGCATCTTTAAAATAGAAGCGGCAACGAACTTGGTGCTAGCATTTCTTCCGTTTGAGAAAGCGTTTTACGACAAATTTAATGTACCTTGTGAGTTCATTGGTCATACCTTGGCTGATGCCATCCCACTAGAATCAGAACAAGCGCCTGCACGTGAGTTGCTTGGTTTAGAACAAGATAAAAAGTGGCTTGCTGTCCTGCCAGGCAGTCGTGGTAGCGAGTTAAAAATGCTCTCAGAGCCATTTATTGAAACCTGCAAGTTACTTCATAAAAAATTTCCAGAACTGGGGTTTGTTGTCGCGCTTGTTAATCAAAAACGCCGTGAGCAGTTTGAACAAGCATGGAAAGTGCTCGCACCAGAATTAGACTTCAAGTTAGTTGATGACACTGCACGCAACGTCATCACCGCATCCGATGCCGTGATGCTGGCCTCTGGTACTGTAGCGTTGGAGTGTATGCTTCTCAAGCGTCCAATGGTGGTGGGTTATCGTGTGAATGCATTTACCGCTTTCTTGGCTAAACGTTTATTGAAAACGAAGTATGTGTCATTGCCGAATATCTTGGCGGATGATGAGCTTGTCAAAGAATATCTACAAGATGAATGCACACCAGACAATTTGTTTACTGAGGTTTCTCGCTTATTGGAAAGCGACAATAAACTGATGTTAGATAAGTTTACGGAAATGCATCATTGGATTCGTAAAGATGCGGACCAACAAGCCGCAAACGCGGTTCTAAAACTGATTGAAAAATAGAGATTTATCATGGCTGTTAAACCAAAAGCGACCAAAACCAAAGTTGAACTCCCTCCGTTTGAATATCCGCAAGGTTACCAGCTTGTGGCCGGAGTCGACGAGGTAGGACGTGGTCCTTTGGTGGGAGACGTCGTCACCGCTGCGGTTATCCTTGATCCTAACAATCCTATTGAAGGGTTGAACGATTCGAAAAAATTGACCGAAAAGAAACGCATGGCGTTGCTTCCTGAAATCAAAGAAAAAGCATTGGCGTGGGCGGTCGGGCGTTGCTCTCCTGAAGAAATCGATCAACTGAATATTTTGCAGGCGACTATGGTTGCGATGCAGCGTGCAGTGGCGGGGTTACAGGTTCAACCTGATTTGGTGTTGATTGATGGTAACCGTTGTCCGGAGCTGCCAATGGATGCTCAAGCTGTAGTAAAAGGCGATCTACGTGTTGCCGAAATCAGTGCGGCTTCAATTATTGCCAAAGTCGTGCGTGACCAAGAGATGGAAGAGTTGGATAAACTTCATCCACAATTTGGCTTCGCGAAGCACAAAGGTTACCCAACTAAAGCGCACTTTGAAGCGATTGAGCAACACGGAGTGATCAGTGAACACCGCAAGAGTTTCAAGCCAGTAAAAAAAGCGTTAGGCATAGAATAATCAAACGATCTAATTGGTGTTATAAACCCAACCTCTTTAGGTTAGAATCCCCAACAAAATAGAGTTACACGGTACCTGTTAATGTCAGATCCCAAATTCATCCACCTGCGTGTTCATAGTGACTTCTCGATGGTGGATGGCCTCAACAAAGTTCCGCCAATCGTAAAGAAAGTTGCTGAGCTCGGTATGCCCGCAATGGCGTTGACCGACTTTACCAACCTATGTGGTTTGGTGAAGTTTTACGGTACGGCGCATGGCAGTGGTGTTAAACCGATCATTGGTGCTGACTTTAAAATGCAGTCGGACGAGTTTGGTGAAGAGCTGACACAAGTGACTTTGCTTGCGGCGGATAATGTAGGTTATAAGAACCTGACGTTATTGATATCAAAAGCGTACTTACGTGGACATGTTCAACACCACCCAGTGATTGATAAAGCCTGGTTGGCTGAAATGTCTGAAGGCTTGATTGTATTATCCGGCGGTAAAAGCGGAGAAATTGGTCGCGGCCTTTTGAAAGGCAACCGTCAAATGGTGCAAGGGTGTGTTGATTTCTATAAACAGCATTTTCCAGATCGCTTTTATCTTGAGCTACTTCGTACCGGTCGTCCAGATGAAGAAACTTATCTTCACTTTGCGGTTGAATTGGCAGAGCAGCAAGACTTGCCAGTAGTGGCGACCAATGAAGTTGTATTCCTGAGTCCAGACCTATTTGATGCTCATGAAATACGCGTAGCGATTCACGATGGTTACACATTAGAAGATCCGCGCAGGCCAAAAAACTACAGTCCGCAGCAATATCTTCGTACAGAAGAAGAAATGTGCGAGCTGTTTGCTGATATTCCTGAAGCGTTAGAAAACAGTGTCGAGATAGCGAAGCGTTGTAACGTGACTGTGCGCTTAGGGGAGTACTTCCTACCAGCCTTCCCAACCGAAGGGATGAAAGAGACTGAGTTCCTAGTCATGAAATCCCGAGAGGGGTTGGAAGAGCGTTTAGAGTTTCTATTTCCAGATGAGGAAGAGAGAAAACGTCGCCGCCCTGAATATGATGAACGTCTTCAGATAGAGCTAGATGTTATCAACCAAATGGGATTTCCTGGTTACTTCTTGATCGTAATGGAGTTCATCCAGTGGTCAAAAGATAATGGAATTCCTGTCGGTCCTGGACGTGGTTCCGGTGCTGGTTCTTTGGTGGCTTACGCACTAAAAATCACCGATCTGGATCCACTAGAATACGACTTGCTGTTCGAACGTTTCTTGAACCCAGAACGTGTTTCGATGCCCGATTTCGACGTCGATTTCTGTATGGATAAACGTGACCAGGTTATTGACCACGTTGCGGAAATGTACGGTCGCGACGCGGTGTCTCAGATCATCACGTTTGGTACCATGGCGGCAAAAGCGGTAATCCGTGACGTTGGCCGCGTATTGGGCCACCCATTTGGTTTTGTTGATCGTATTTCAAAGCTGATCCCGCCCGATCCAGGCATGACGCTAGATAAAGCGTTTAAAGCTGAACCTGCACTACCTGAATTGTATGAGGCCGATGAGGAAGTTAAAGAACTCATCGACATGTGTCATATTTTGGAAGGCTGTACGCGAAACGCCGGTAAACACGCTGGTGGTGTTGTAATTTCACCTACAACAATTACCGATTTTGCGCCAATTTATGCAGACGCTGAAGGTCACTTTCCGGTTACTCAATTTGATAAAAACGATGTTGAGACCGCTGGCCTAGTTAAGTTTGACTTCTTGGGTTTACGTACCTTAACCATTATTGACTGGGCGTTAGGACTGATTAACCCACGCCTAGAGCGAGAAGGGAAAGAACCGGTTCAAATTGAATCCATACCGTTAGAAGACCCTGCCTCTTTCCGTTTGTTGCAAAACTCTGAAACGACAGCAGTATTCCAGCTTGAATCTCGAGGCATGAAAGAGCTGATCAAACGACTTCAGCCAGACTGTTTCGAAGACATTATCGCATTGGTAGCACTCTTCCGTCCGGGTCCTTTGCAATCGGGCATGGTAGATAACTTTATCGACCGTAAACATGGTCGAGAAGCGATCTCTTATCCAGATGAAAAGTGGCAACACGAGTCGCTAAAAGAGACGCTTGATCCAACCTACGGCATCATCCTGTACCAAGAGCAGGTAATGCAGATTGCGCAGATCTTAGCGGGTTATACGCTAGGTGGTGCGGACATGCTCCGTCGTGCAATGGGTAAGAAAAAGCCAGAAGAGATGGCAAAACAACGTGCTATCTTTGAAGAAGGTGCGATAAAGAACGGTATCGATGGCGAGTTGGCGATGAAAATCTTCGACTTGGTAGAGAAGTTCGCCGGTTATGGTTTTAACAAATCGCACTCTGCTGCTTATGCATTGGTTTCTTATCAAACTCTTTGGCTGAAAACACATTATCCTGCCGAATTTATGGCTGCGGTAATGACAGCCGATATGGATAACACGGAAAAAGTCGTTGGCTTGGTCGATGAGTGTTTCCGTATGAAGCTTACCGTGCTGCCACCAGACATCAACTCTGGCCTATATCGCTTTAATGTTGATGAAAATGGCGCAATTGTTTACGGTATTGGTGCGATAAAAGGGGTTGGTGAGGGCCCTATCGATGCGATTCTTGAGGCGAGAAATAAAGGTGGTCACTTTAAAGACCTATTTGATTTCTGTGCTCGAGTTGATCTAAAACGCGTCAATAAACGAGTGATAGAGAAGCTGATTTACGCGGGTGCGTTGGATCGACTAGGCCCACACCGCGCGGCGATGATGGCGTCACTCAATGATGCGGTAAAAGCAGCAAGTCAACATCACCAAGCTGAGGCGTTTGGTCAAACGGATATGTTTGGTGTGCTAACGGATGCACCTGAAGAAGTAGAGCATAAGTATACGCAGGTTCCGCCTTGGCCAGAAAAAGTGTGGTTAGAGGGCGAGCGTGATACCCTAGGTCTATATTTGACAGGGCACCCAATTAACGCCTACGTAAAGGAACTAAACAAATACACCAGTTGTCGACTAAAAGACGCAACGCCCACTCGCCGCGATCAATCTGTCACGGTAGCCGGCCTGGTTATTGCCGCTCGTGTAATGACGACCAAACGTGGTACACGAATTGGTATTATGACACTGGATGACCGAAGTGGTCGCATGGAAGTGATGTTGTTCTCAGATGCGCTGGATCGATACGCTGAACTTCTCGAAAAAGACAGAATTTTGGTCGTTTCTGGACAGGTCAGCTTTGATGACTTCAACGGTGGCCTTAAAATGTCGGCGCGTGAAGTTATGGATCTCGGCAGTGCGCGCGAGAAATACGCTCGTGGTTTGTCGGTATCGATAGATGCAAATCAGATCAACGATCAGTTTTTTGAGCAGTTCAGCCGTATTTTAGAACCGCACAAAGCCGGAACCGTACCCGTCAATGTATACTACCAGCGTGCCGACGCCAGAGCGCGGTTAACATTGGGCACCGAGTGGCGAGTTACGCCAAGTGATACATTACTCGACGATTTAAAACAGTTGCTTGGCAAAAGCCAGGTAGAACTCGAATTTAACTAAAAATTCAGCGCAATATGTTAGACGCTGAGTAAACAAGGATTCATAGATGAGCCTAAACTTTCTTGAATTTGAAAAGCCAATTGCAGAACTAGAAGCGAAAATTGAAGCATTACGTGATGTCTCTCGTCACGGTGGTGATTCTGCGATTGACCTGGATAAAGAAATCGAACAGCTTGAGAAGAAAAGCTTAGAGCTGAAGAAAAAAACCTTCAGTGACCTAGGTGCATGGGAAACAGCTCAACTGGCTCGTCACCCACTACGTCCTTACACGCTGGATTACATCCAACACGCTTTTGAGGAGTTTGATGAATTAGCGGGTGACCGCGCGTTTGCAGACGACAAAGCGATTGTGGGTGGCATGGCTCGCCTTGAAGGCCGCCCTGTGATGATCATTGGTCACCAAAAAGGTCGTGAGACCAAAGAAAAGGTGAAACGTAACTTTGGTATGCCGAAACCAGAAGGTTACCGTAAAGCGCTACGTTTGATGGAAATGGCAGAGCGTTTCAACATGCCGATTATCACATTTATCGACACGGCTGGCGCGTATCCAGGTGTGGGCGCAGAAGAGCGTGGTCAATCTGAAGCTATCGCGAAAAACCTAAAAGTGATGTCTGGTCTTAAAGTGCCAGTAATCTGTAACGTTGTTGGTGAAGGCGGTTCTGGTGGTGCACTAGCAATCGGTGTAGGCGACTACGTGAACATGCTTCAGTACTCTACGTACTCAGTAATTTCTCCTGAGGGTTGTGCTTCAATCTTATGGCGTGATTCAGACAAAGCGCCACAAGCGGCAGAGGCAATGGGTCTAACTGCTCCGCGTCTTAAAGAGCTTGAACTGATCGACGAAATCATTGAAGAGCCACTAGGCGGCGCTCATCGCGATCATGTTCAAATGGCAGCGAATATGAAAGCGACACTACTTCGTCAGCTAGAAGATCTAGAACAATTGGATGAAGAGACGCTACGTGAGCGTCGTTACCAGCGTCTAATGAGCTACGGTTACTGTTAATTTCGGTGATTGCTATTAAGCGTTAGCTGATATCTCAAGTGATAACAGTTAAAATAGAAAGGGTTGGATGAGAGTCCAGCCCTTTTTTTGTACCTATCGGATCGCTTATGGAATCGCTTTACCCGCATTTTGCTCAAGTTCTCGGCCGCTACTATCAATTAGGCACTAAGGTTGTCTTGGCGTTTAGCGGAGGAGTGGATTCACGTCTTTTACTCGAATTACTCAGTCGCTACCAACAAGCGCACTCTGTAGAGTGTCACGCTGTGTATGTGCACCATGGTTTAAGCTCGAATGCCGATAATTGGGCCGATAAATGCTTACTTTGGGCACAACAAGTGGGGATATCGTGCTCGATCGAGCGAGTGAGCTTAGACATCAGCAATGGTGAAAGTATTGAACTTCTTGCTCGTGAAGCTCGCTACCAAGCCTTAACTAAGTACATTCAAGAAGGCGATATACTGTTGACTGGTCAACATGCCGACGATCAAATAGAGACTTTTCTCCTTGCGCTTAAGCGCGGCAGCGGGCCTAAAGGGTTATCTTCGATGGCGGAGAGTATGCCGTTTTCTTGCGGATCTCTAGTTCGACCATTGCTTACTATCAAGCGGAAGACCATCGAAGAAGCCGCTACTAAATTAGGCTTGGAGTGGGTGGAAGACGAAAGCAATCAAGATACCCGTTATGATCGTAACTTTCTTCGTCATTGTGTTATTCCTGAATTGTCTGGTCGCTGGCCGAGTATCCATCAAGCGGTTCAGCGCAGTGCAAGTTTATGTGCTCAACAAGAAGCGCTATTGGATGAACTATTGAGCGCGGTGTTTGAACGCGCTTTACAAACGGATCTTAGTTTGAGTATTGAAGAACTGGCTAAGCACAGTGGATTAGCGCGTGCGCGCTTGATTCGTATGTGGCTGGCTAAGCTTAATACTAGTATGCCGACTCAGGTACAACTCAATCTTATCTGGAATGAAGTCGCATTAGCTCAGCAAGATGCCAACCCCAAACTACAACTTAAACAAGGTGAAGTGCGCCGTTTTCGAAATCGTCTCTATTGGGTAACGGAAATGGCTGATGTCACTGAGTGGCAAAGTACGATTCAAGTTGATGCGACTTTGTCGCTGCCTGAGCGGCTAGGGGAGCTGATCTTAACGACGAGTTCTAGCAACGCAACGATTGCGCTACCGAGTCAGCCAGAGTTGCTTCGCGTGACCTTCAATCCGGAAGGCTTATCAGCGCATCCAACCACGCGTAATCACAGTCGAAAACTGAAGAAGTTATTCCAAGAATACAATGTGCCAAGCTGGCTGCGTCGTCAAATTCCGATTTTAATGTGCCAAGACCGAGTCGTTGCTGTGGCAGATCTGTTCGTTGATCAGGCGTTTAATGGTCAAGATTGTGAACTTATTTGGCGCAGGTAATGAAAATTCATGCCACAATGTCGATTATAAAATATAAAAATCCTTAAATAATAATTGATTAGGTGAAGCAATGAAGAAAACAATCATGGGTGCAATGGTGGCGTTAACCATGTTTAGTGGGCAAGCTCTAGCTGCGGGAGATGCTACAGCAGGTCAAGCAAAGTCGGGAGTATGCGCGGCGTGTCATGGCGCTGATGGTATTGCTGTCATTCCGGGTTACCCAAATCTGAAAGGGCAAAATGAGCAATATATTATCAGTTCAATTAAAGCTTATAAAAATAAAGAGCGAACAGGTGGGCTTGCTGCTGTGATGCAAGCTCAAGCTTCATTGTTGTCTGATGAAGATATCGCTAACCTAGCGGCTTACTACGCAAGTTTGAAGTAAACGCGAGTCTGAAAAAGCTTGGACGATTGGGCATTGAGCAGTCCTCACTGGGGTTTTATCAACTCACGATATTCGCTATGTTAATTTGCTCAATCTGGATTTTCGCTGGTGGATCAGAGACAAACATTGAATGTTGCGAAACGCTAAACGATAATAAGCGCAATCGATTGAAGCTTAAGGGATGAACATGAAAAAAATTGAAGCGATTATCAAGCCATTTAAACTGGATGATGTTCGAGAAGCGCTAGCTGAAGTTGGCATTACAGGGATGACCGTCTCTGAAGTGAAAGGTTTTGGTCGCCAAAAAGGTCACACAGAGCTTTACCGTGGTGCAGAGTATATGGTGGACTTTCTACCTAAAGTGAAGCTCGAAATCGTTGTAACGGAAGATGTGGCTGATAAATGCGTAGAGACAATCATTGAAACCGCGCAAACTGGTAAGATTGGTGATGGTAAAATATTCGTCACTGATATTGAGCGTGTGGTTCGTATTCGTACTGGTGAAGAAGACGAAGACGCGATCTAAGGTTTCTTGTCACCTGTTTCGTATTTATTATGCTAAAAGGGAGCCAAGTGGCTCCTTTTTTGTTGTTTGCTTATTAGTGAAATCATTTAACCCGAGATTGGTTGTTCTAGATTTCGGGTGCCTACATTCAGGTTTGTCGTATGTTCAAGCGTTTTTTTCTGGCGTTAGCTTTTCTTATTATGGCGGTATTGGTCGGCTTCCAGGTTATTTTCACCGTACCAGATCAGCCGCAAATCATTACTCAAAGAGGCTCAGAGTTGACGCAGGATATTAGGTGTATCGAATTTAGCGGCTCAAAAGCTCTGGATCAGGGCGGTGAAATCAATGTACTTGTCTGGAATATCTACAAACAGAACCGAACGAATTGGCAAAGTGCACTCAATGAATTCTCTGCTGATAAGCAGCTGCTGTTATTGCAAGAAGCCAGCATGACACCATCATTTAAACAGTGGTTGGTGGATGGTCGCTGGGTTAGTAATCAAGTGAGTGCTTTTAAGGCGCTGGGTAGCGGTGCCGGTGTAATTAGTATTGCTCAAGGGCAACCAGAAAAAGCCTGCGCTTACACCTCTAAAGAGCCGTGGCTTCGCTTACCTAAGTCTGCATTATATAGCCAGTATCACTTGAGTAATGGCGAGAAACTCGCAGTGGTGAATGTACATGCGATTAACTTCACCGTAGGTACAAAAGAGTATATATCTCAGTTAACGGCGCTTGAAATGCTTTTAAAGCATCATGTGGGGCCAATTCTATTTGCTGGAGACTTCAATAGCTGGAGTAAATCTCGCGTTAATGCGATGAGGCAGGCCTTAAAGGCTGCGGACTTACAAGAGGTGACGTTCTTGCCGGATCATCGAGTCCAATTTATAACAGGGTTACCACTGGACCATGTGTTTTACCGAGGTCTGACGCTTAAGTACGCAAAAGCGCCGCAGAGCGACGCTTCCGATCATAACCCATTGTTATTGTCATTTACGTTAAATGACTAGCTTAGGTTACCACAATATAAAGTGCCCAAATAACGTAGAAGAATACCCATGGCAGGCTTGCAATCACCAAAGCTTGGCCACGTTCAAACTCCGTCCACGTCAGTACAACGCCGTAGCCGAGCACAATGTACCAAGGCAGAAGCAAAGGTAACGAGCTAGCGAAATGAGACCATTCGTTAGTAAGAGGCAGCTTTAATAGACCATTGAGGCTATTTAAATCGGCAGCGTAAGTCATTACCTGACCATGCTTGAGTAGCAAGCTCGCGTAACTTGCTACATCGCCCAATACTGCTGGGAATAAGATAGCACACGATGCGGCAAACCATTTCCAGTAACCGTATTGTTGTTTGCTTGCCTTTGTTGCAAGAAAGAACCAAAGCGCGAGCAATAGTAAGGTGGCAAAGCGGTTGAATACATCATTGATGATCGCGCTTGCCATTAGCGTGTTTGGTTCTAATAGCTCAATCTGCTTCGGGTCGATTTGCTGAAATTGCGCAGCAAGTTGGTCACTGAGCCACGTGAAATCGACATTCGAAAAGTAAGCACCCCAGAATAAAAACGGACTAAGCATCAGGAAGATGAACGGTTGCCATCCCCATCCACCGCGTTGATAAAGCGCGAGAAAACAAGATGTTGGAGAACGAAAAATGTCCAACAGCATCACAAGTGGATTGCTTGATGGGTTCATACACTTACCTTCGTTACGTCAACGTACAACTTAAGCTTTTGACCTGGTTGTAAGTATTTTTTCTTGTGTAGCGAGTTCCATTTCACGATGTCGTTCGTTTTTACTTTGAACTTGCTTGCAATGCCGCTAATGGTGTCGCCAGAGCGAACGTTGTAGAAAACGGTACGGATCACAGAACCTTTGTCTGAGTCCTTCCATATCACTAGCTTTTGACCCACACGCAATGGATCTTTAGGGCTCATACCATTCCATTTAGCTAACGATTTATACGACACTTTATTGTTACGTGCGATTGACCACAAACTTTCTCCAGACTGAACGACATGGGTGAGCTTGAGTTGACCACGAGCACGAGATTGAGTCTTGTTTAATCGGTTTTGTGCCGTTAATGCGTATTTTGCATCGTCTTTTGTTGATGTCGGAATCAACAGGTATTGACCAATACGAATATTGTTATTCGATAGGCCGTTGGCACGTCGAATGACTTTCGTGGTTGTGCCGTATTTATTAGCTAGCACGCTTAAAGAGTCGCCAGATTTCACCTTGTAGCGAGCGACCTTCATCCCTTTACCGCGATTTTTCTCCACCTTGGTGAGAAAAGTCTCTTTTTTCTCTACGGGAATCAAAAGTTGGTGCGGCCCCTCAGGCGCTGTCGACCACTGGTTGTATGCTGGGTTGTAACTCTGCAACTCTTTTACGCTAATGCCGGCATAATCTGCGGCAATAGCCAGATCTAACTGCTCTTCTGGATCAACAAGCGTTAGAACAGGCTTGTTTGGAATTGCAGGAATATTAAGTCCGTACTTGTCTTGGTTTGCGATAACGTCAGCCAAGGCCAATAGCTTAGGAACGTAACTACTGGTCTCTTTTGGTAAGTCTAATGAGAAGAAATCGATAGGTTTACCGAGCTTTTTATTCTTACGAATTGCGCTAGAAACACGGCCACCACCGCTGTTATAAGCGGCGATTGCATGTTCCCAGTTACCATCAAAACGCTCGTTTAGTTGTACTAGGTAGTCCAGCGCTGCATCCGTTGCTGCTGCCACATCTCTGCGACCGTCATACCAGTAGTTTTGCTCTAGTCCCATCATTTTTCCGGTGCCAGGGACAAATTGCCACAACCCAGCCGCGCTACCATGTGAGTAGGCAAAGGCATCGAATGAACTTTCCACTACAGGAAGTAATGCAAGCTCCATTGGGAGTCCGCGCTCTTCGATACGTTTTGTGATCATGTATAGAAAAGGGGTAGCACGCTTAGATACCGTGTAAAGGTGATTTGGGTGCTTTAAATACCACGTACGGTAGTAGTCCACTTTCTTGTGGTTTGGGATATCCATGTCCAGCTGCATGGCGATACGTTGCCACACATCTTCTTGTTCTTGGGGGGAGAGAACTTTAGGCGCGTCGTTAGCGGATTTTTTTGCTAGTGACGATTTATTGCCCGGTTGAGCTTTTACTGCATTTTGCTTTGCAGTCTGCTCAGATTTATTGGTTTCTGGTGTAGAAGACGTTGAATCTGACTGAGTCAATTGACAGCCAGATAATAACAACGCCAACGCCCAAGTATACTTCAAACGCATGGATTCAGCCTATTTAGGGCCTGTTTATCTTCACCTGCCTGTCGCGCAACGTAATGTGCGTGGCAGTCGCAAGATAATAGACATCTTTTAAACACTAACTAATTTATAGAGGCAAAGAGCTTCTAATTATGCAATGGGGAGAAATTCAAATAGATTTATATCAACCCCAAACGTAAGAGAAGCGCCAGTGGCGCTTCTCGAAAAATCAGTCCCTGATAATACTGGGGTCTTGCAAACTTACAAGCAGAAAATGGTTAAAATTCGTTCTTCCACTCGCGTAAAGCAGTAAAAACCGAGCATGGATCGCTATTTTTAATGCGACTAGCAACAGATTGAACCACGTCAGGGTTAGAGGTACGCAAGAACGGATTAATCCACTTTTCTTTGCGTATTGTTGTTGGAAGTGTCGGAATGTTGAGTGCTCGCAGTCGGTTTACATCGTCGCGATATTGGCGAAGTTGCTCATTGTCAGGTTCAACCGCTAGAGCAAACGCCACGTTACTCGCCGTGTATTCATGTGCGCAGAAGACTTGAGTTTCTTCTGGTAGAGACGTTAGTTTGCTCAGTGATTCAAACATTTGCTCAGGCGTACCTTCAAAAATACGACCGCAGCCAGCAGAAAAGAGCACATCACCGCAAAACAGTTTTCCGTCCCCAACGTAACCGATATGGCCCAAAGTATGACCGGGTAACCCAAGTACTAAGAAAATCTCACCAAACAACTCTAGCTTGTCGCCTTCTTCCATTGGTGTCGTTAGGGTTGGAATTGGCTCTGATTTTGGGCCCACAACGGCGACGTTAGGAAATGCACGCACTAAGTCTGGAACGCCACCAATGTGATCGTTGTGGTGGTGCGTAATTAAAATCGCTTCTAAAGTTAATTCGTTAGCCTGCAGAAATTCTAATACTGGCTTCGCATCGCCCGGATCAACGACTGCGCAGCGCTTATCGCTATTTTGTATCAGCCAGATGTAATTATCATTAAATGCGGGTATGCTTTTGATCTCTAACACGATTCGTTCTCCGTCACCCATTTTAGTCAGGTGGTTAATGAAACCAGCACTCAGCAACAAAACTATACCACACCCGTCGACTTGGTCAGCAATGAACAACGGTCCGTGGGTGCTTGAGTCAATCCAGACCCGACTTGATGAATGGTGCCCGAAACTCTTCGGCTACCATATGCTCAAACTGGGCGGGTTGAGCTGTGAGCTAACCAGCTGTAATTGTAACATTCAACACCAAGTCAACGTAGATATCCAGAACCCGTTGCATAATGTGATTGCAGATGGTTACGAATTACCCTTTTTGGAAAAAAGCTTTGATGTTGTGATACTCGCTCATCAGCTCGACTATGCAAGCGATCCACACCGTTTGTTGCGTGAAGTCGATAGAGTGATGATGGATGATGGCTATGTAATTATTACTGGATTCAACCCATTAAGCTTGACTGGATTAGCGAGTTTGCTTCCATGGCGTAAACATAATTTGCCTTGGAGTGGACGAATGTTTACGTCGAGCCGCATCAAAGATTGGTTAGGGTTACTTAATTATCAAGTGATTCATTGTGATCGTTATGCGCTGTTTCCGATGAAACGTTACCGTACGATGTGGACATGGTTGGAAAATAGTCTTGGTGATTGGGCATCACCCGCTGGGAGTTTGTATTACATAGTCGCGCGGAAACGGACATACCCTCTCAAGCCTATCAAACCGCATTGGCGCTTGAAGAAAAAGCTCACACCACTTGGGGTGATGAATCGAGAGGGTAACACTATGAGGAAAGAATCTCGCTAAGAGGGTTGGTAACCTGTATCTTCCTCAGTTGGGTTTTCTGCAGCAGTACGGGCTAGCTCATCACACATTTCGTTCTCACGATGGCCTGCGTGGCCTTTTACCCAATGCCATTCAACTTGATGGCGTGCGGTTTCTTTGTCTAGAGCTTGCCATAAATCGGCATTCTTCACGGGTTTTTTATCCGCTGTTTTCCAACCACGCTTCTTCCAGTTATGGATCCACTGAGTAATACCTTGGCGCACATATTGGCTGTCAGTCGTTAAAGTGACTTTACAAGGTTGTTTTAACGTCTGTAGCGCGACGACAGCCGCCAACATTTCCATGCGGTTGTTGGTAGTTAACGTATAGCCTTTGGAAAGTGTCTTTTCTACGTCTTTGTAACGCAATACTATGCCGTAACCACCTGGTCCTGGGTTACCTAAACAAGAACCGTCAGTGAAAATCTCAACGTGTTTGGTCATATTTTTTGGTACTATTAGCCGAAACATTTAATAAAGCATAGTCTGACATACATAACCTTATGAATACCAGCAGCAATTCTGAATATAACCGCATTGTCGTTCTCGATACCGAAACCACAGGTATGAACCGCGAGGGTGGTCCTCACTACATGGGACACCGCATTATTGAAATCGGTGCCGTGGAGATCATCAACCGTAAGCTGACTGGTCGTCACTTCCACGTTTATTTAAAACCCGATCGTGAAATCCAACCAGAAGCGGTTGAAGTTCACGGTATTACGGATGAATTCTTGGTTGATAAACCGGAATACGCGAGCGTGCACCAAGAGTTTCTTGAGTTTATTAAAGGCGCAGAACTTGTTGCCCACAACGCGCCCTTCGATACCGGATTTATGGATTACGAGTTTGGCATGCTCGATTCTAACATCGGCAAAACGGACGACTACTGCAAGGTGACCGACACCCTTGCAATGGCGAAGAAAATCTTCCCTGGCAAGCGAAACAACCTTGATATCTTATGTGAACGTTACGGTATTGATAACTCGCACCGTACACTCCACGGAGCTTTGCTCGATGCGGAGATTCTAGCCGACGTTTACCTCTTTATGACGGGTGGTCAAACGAGTCTAGAATTTAACGCGAATAAACAAGAGGGTGGAGTAGAAACCATTCGTCGTATTGAAGGAAGAAAAGCGCTAAAGGTTTTGCGCGCAAGTGCCGATGAACTAGAAGCTCACCAAAAAAGATTAGAGTTGGTGAACGACTGTATTTGGCATCAATAGGAGAAGCTATGTTGAGGGCTTTGTTGGTCGCGTTTTTAGCGATATGGAGTAGTCTCTCGAGTGCTGCGAGTGAATCTACAATGTCTTTGTTAGACAATCGCTTTCGAGTTGATCCAACCATCGAGCAGATCACGTTTTTGGTTTATCGTGAGCAAAGTTCTCAGCCAGTTGTTTTAGTCCGTCCTGACGGTAAAAAATACTATGCTTGGGGCTCTTACGACAATGTACGTTGGTATCAAGAAGCCTCACTCGATATTATTTCCGTTGATAACCCTATGCCAGGTCCATGGCAGGCTGTGGGGAAAGTTACGCCTAAAAATAACATCCGCTTAATTTCTCACCTAAAGCTCAGTACGGATCTGTTCCCAAACCGATTATATAATGGGGAAGCGCTTAAGTTTACAGCTCGCCTGACCTCCGACGGCAAACCTCTTGTACTGCGCGACTTCCTTGATCGCGTGAATCTGCGCGTGACATTTACCAAGTTTGTCGAAAATGAAGATGAGCTGATCAAAGAAGCACGTCCAGTGCCGATGGTTGTGGGTGAGTTTTCTGATGACGGCCGAGGCTTGGATGAAAAAGCAGGGGATGGTGTGTTTACGGTTCAGCTCCCAATAGACGTTGAGCCTGGTAAGTACCGCGCGCGCATCACGTCTGGCAATGGCGTATTCTTACGAGCGCAAGAACAAGTCATCTTGGTTTATCCGAACCCAATCTCTCGTACTTTTATTCAGGCTCGTAATCCCGATAAGCCACACCAATTAGTGGTGAGTGGCGAGCAAGGTATGATTGCACCAGGCTCTATTGCAGTCACAGTGAAAAAGGACGCTCCCGATGGTTTCATTAGTTACCGCCAAGGACAGGTCTCTAAAGATGGAATGAGAGTTACGTTGAACCTCAATAACGATGCTGAGCTTGGTAAGTACGCATGGCGCGGCGAGATCTTTGCCACTGATTTTGCAACCCAGCGTCCGTTGGTGTTTCCTATTCCAGAGCAAACCTTCAGTGTTGTTGATGAAGTTGATCTAGAAGCTGCTCGAATTGCAAAAGAAGCTGAATTAGCCGAGCAGCGCCGTATTGAAATGGAAAAGCAAATTATCGCTGAGCGGGAGGCTGAGCGTAAGCGCAGCATGATTATTATCGCGGTGGGTAACGTGATAATGCTGCTGATTGTGATCATTGGATGGATAGTCTGGCGCAAAATTAAAGCGAAGCGCGATGCCATGCCAGAGATGCAATTAGAAGTACCAAAGAAATAGTAGTAACACACACATAAAGCGAGAAACGGAGCCAATCGGCTCCGTTTTTTTCAAGTTACCAAATTGGAAGAAGAAAAATGGATAAATTATGAATATTTAAGTTTACTGTACTCAAATATATGTTTGGGATTTTATATAAATAATATATCATTTTTACTTTCTAAATTGGTTGCATTTTTAATGTGACTAACTTTCAAAATAATCAATTAAAGATAAAGAAATAATGAATAAAATTTTAGCTTTTTTTTGTGCAGTGATAATTGTAGGTTGCTCTTCTATTGATAATGGTATTAATAATCCAGATGCGGGAAGTAATAATTTAAAATCACTTGATACCTTCACTTTTGATCCCTTAAGTAAAATCCAAAAAGTAGAAATACCAACTTATTATGATGGCTTGTTTGATACAGCAAGACCCTATTTAGATGAAAAGTACCCTTACACTTATGTCAGTAAACCTCAAGCATACATAATTGATGACGAGATTATTTCTTTTGCTCCCTGGTTTCCTGTCGAAGGAAGGTTTACGGTTTTTCCAACCGCTCACTATATAGTTATAACTCAAGAAACCGAGAGTGGCTTAGTCTCCGCACGATTTAATCATGAACAAGTAATTAAGCTGTTAAGTGAAGAGTATAAAATTACTGAGCATACAAGTCCGTTTTTTCATTATGTTCTAGAGGTTTCTCCAAGTGAACAAGCCAATTTTGTAGAAGATATCCATAAAAAATTGAGTAGACTTCCTTCAGAATAAGGATTGCTGGTTGAATTTTGATCAATAAAGTCAGGGATTCTGGCTTTATTGATTGCATGGAGTTCTATTTATATTGATTTGGGCTTTGTAATAGGTAGTACGCCATAATAACAAGAGCCGATCTTGTAGGGTTTCTGGATAAATATTCAGCTGTGCGTGATAAATAAGAATAAGTAAACGCGAGGTCTCTGATGAAATACAAAAAGCGTCAGAAGTATAAATACACTCTCCATTCTGAAGAAAAGATTGAGACTCACATTTCAGTGAGTAACGCGTATGACAGCCCTTTTCTTAGTTTGTCCAAACAAGGCGTGTTAACGATTAAAAAGGGCTATGCATGGGATGGAGCGAGTGGGCCAGCGTTAGACACAAAAAACATTATGAAAGCTTCTTTAGTGCATGATGCTCTTTACCAACTCATGAGGGAAGAGGTGTTGCCACAAAGTGCTCGAAAGCATGCGGATACGTTGTTGAGAGAAACATGTTTAGAAAAAGGAATGTCTAGCTTCAGAGCAACTTATATCTATTATGGCGTCAGAGTTGTCGGTAGCTTCTTTTCTAGACCTGATACTTTGTGTGCTTAATGGGAACATCTTTCCAACGTTTAACTGTTTATTCATACAGTTTAGTTATGTAAGCTCCAAGGTGATACAAAGGAGTAGTACATAATGACAATAAGATATGAAGAGCATGTGCCAAGCCCGAAAGAATACTGTGATATGCGTATCAAAGCCGGGCTATCACCCAAATCGTTGAAAGCTGCTGAAATTGGTCTACCCAATTCGTTATATGGCGTATCTGTTCGGGATGAAGGAAAGCTCATTGCAATGGGTCGGGTTGTTGGTGACGGGGCGTGTAACTTCGAAATTGTCGACGTTGCCGTTGATTCTGATTATCAAGGCAACGGTTTAGGTAGAAAAGTCATGGAATACATCGACGGTTATCTTTCATCTGTTGCACTTGAAGGCTCTTACGTTTCTATGATTGCTGATGAACCGGTCTTTTACGAAAAGCTTGGTTATAGGCTGGTGGCTCCTAAAAGCCAAGGGATGACAAAAAAGTTTAAGCCAAAGGCGTAACACGTATTCAGCTGTGAAGATAAGCACTAGAAAACAGGAGTTTAATTTCCTGTTTTCTATATTAAATTTGTATTTAAGCCACTTCTGGAATTGGTTTGGGTGGCTGCTCTAAATCAGGCTCTTTTTGAACAGTAGGAATTTGTCCCTCACCCACAGCACTGATGTAACAGCCACTAAGTTTAATGGCAAGGTACATATCAGCTCGCAGTAAGATGCCTCCTTCACTGGTGCTGATACCAGTAAGCTCACACCATTGACGAAGACGTCGTTTCCTTCCTGCGAGGATTAAGCGTACACCTCTCTTTTTCAAAGTATTGTGAATATCTGCCAGTGTTGCCATCACACTGAGATCCAAGTGAGTAAAGCTCGATACGGCGTCGATGACAACGCAACTTGCGTCTTTGTGATGCTCTGCCTGCTCTAACACTCTACGTTTAAAGTAAGGAGCATTGAAGTAAGTTAGCGGTGAGTTAAAGCGGTAAATCACCATTCCAGGAATAGGCGAAGCTTTTCCTGAGTCGTCGATGGTCCGAATGGTACCTTTTTCATCCAAGCCAAGTAGCTGATCACTCGGTCGCATGACAATCCGTAAAAATTGAAACAGCCCTAGCAATACCGCCAAAGTGATCCCCGGTATTACACCCACGATCAACACAGAAATAAAAGTAATGATGGCCAGATAAAATGCATCTTTGTCACGAGATTTTAATTTCCAAATTGCTTTAAGATCGAGCAGCGATAGGGACGCAATGATCAATACAACACCAAGTGAAGAGATAGGGATGAACTGCAAAGGCTCGTAAATAAATACCGCAATAATGGCAATGGTGATTGCGGCGACAATCGAAACTAATTGAGATTTACCGCCATTTGCATCATTGACGGCTGTGCGTGAGTCAGCGCCGCTTATCGCGAAACCTTGCGAAAACGCTGAGGCAATGTTGGCAAAACCCAACGCCTGAAACTCTTTATTAGCATCAATATCATAACCGTTTTTAGCAGCGAAACTGCGGGCGGTGAGCATCATGCTAACAAAACTGACAATCGCAAGGTTGAGAGCCGGGACCACTAGTTCACGAACTTCACCTAGCTCAAACTCCGGTGTTTGAAACTGAGGGAAGCCACCTTGAGTGAGTCCGACAACCGATACGCCCATCTCTTGTAAATGGAAAAACCAAACTGACGCAGTAGTTACGAGGATCGCCAGCATGGCAGCAGGCCAAGTTGGTCGGTAGCGTTTGGTGAGCAAATAAACGACAACTGTCACGATACTCAGAGTTACAGTAGGCCAATGAAGATCGGTTAATCGTTGTGGAGCTTCCCATAAACGTTCCAGTAAATAACGTTGCTCGTATTTCAAACCGACTACTTTCGCAAACTGACCAACGATAATTGTGAGAGCAACACCGTTGAGTAGACCCAAAAGAATCGGACGAGAAAGGAAATCTGCAAATACCCCTAGCTTGAAACGACTTGCCAGTACACACCAAATCCCCGTCATCGCTGTCATGGTCATAACCAACTGCCAATGTTTTGTGGGGTCACCTGCGGCAAGTGGTGTCACAACAGCAGCAATCACTGCACAGGTTGCTGCATCGGGTCCGACAATGAGTTGTCGAGATGTGCCCATCATGGCGTAAACCAACATTGGCAGTACACACGAATACAGACCGACAATTGCGGATACACCAGTTAACTGTGCGTAAGCTATGGCAACTGGCAGTGCAACCGCGACAACAGAAAAGGCGGCTCTAAAGTCGTTAACAAACCATTCTTTTTGATAATGCTTAAGCTGAACAAGCCCTGGGAACCACTGTGCGAGTAATATTTTAGCCAACGGATTTACCATATATGTGAGTGAGTTACTTAAAGTATACACCGCTTAGTTGGAACGTCTGTGAGTTAGTTATCACTGGAAATCGGGAGAAAGATTGGAGTGCGAGGATTTTATTGCGCAGGGGGGCTTTGTAGTGTGAGGTGTTATGAATCCGATTCTGGAAGCAATAAAAAACGGGAGCTGATACTCCCGTTTGTGGTCTCAGATTCTAGAGTTACGCGACACTATCCATCTGAGGGTATAGCGGCTTTGCGGCAAGCAGTTCCGGCTCAAAATCGTCAACGTTGATTGTATCTAGACGATGCTGCTCCGCTTCTCTGAGTAGATCGGCTTCTTCTTGCGTGATAAAGCCTTGCTCTAGCCCTTCCTGAGCAATCATATCCAAACGTAAGAATGGGCGACGCTTACCTTGCGCTTTACATACTTTGTCAAACACAGGTTCAGCTTGAAGAATGACTGACAGCGCAAGCTCAATCTTACCTGCTGCGTTGTGCTCGGTTGGTTCAAGGTATTGACCGCGACCAATGCGTGAGCGCGTTGCACTTGGCGTTTGTAGAATGCGCGCCACTTTACTGTCTAGTTTATCGCTTGGTGCTTTGCGTACGCGACCAAATGGCATGATTAATACGCGTAGCGCACGGCCAATTACTTTGTTCGGGAAGTTTGCTAAGAATTCATCTACTGCCACTTCCGCTTGTTTCAAACTGTCTTGTAGACCCCAGTGTACTAATGGTAAATCTTCGACTGGACGGCCATCTTGCTCAAAACGTTTCAACGTCGCAGAGCTCAAATATAGCTGGCTTAGAATGTCACCAAGACGTGCTGATAGACGCTCTTTACGCTTCAAAGAGCCACCTAGCACTGCCATTGAGATATCCGATAGCAGAGCAAGGTTTGCACTGTAACGGTTCAATTGTTGATAGTAACGCTTGGTTGCATCTTTGGTTGGTGATGAAGAGCCCAGACCGTCGCTCAAACCAAACCAGATACTGCGCACTAGGTTACTCATTGTAAAGCTCACGTGACCAGCAAGCGCTTTATCAAATTTCTCGACAGCATTACTTGCTTCAGAATACGCCGCGTTCATTTCTTCAAGAACGTACGGATGGCAACGGATTGCGCCTTGGCCAAAGATGATCATTGAGCGTGTTAGAATGTTAGCACCCTCAACCGTTACTGCGATTGGCGCACCTTGGTAACCACGAGCTAGGAAGTTAGAAGGTCCCATACAGATACCTTTACCGCCTACGATGTCCATTGCATCGATGATGCTTTGCTGGCCGCGGTGCGTACAGTGATACTTCACGATAGCTGAGATTACTGATGGCTTTTCACCTAAGTCGATACCCGCAACGGTTAAGTTGCTTGCTGCATCCATCACGTAAGCATTACCACCCAAGCGTGCTAATGGTTCTTCAACTCCTTCCATATGGCCGATCGGCTGTTTGAACTGACGGCGAATACGTGAGTAAGCACCGGTTGCCATTGCCGCAGTTTTGATGCCACCTGTTGAGTTTGAAGGTAGCGTGATACCACGTCCAACCGACAGACACTCAACCAGCATACGCCAACCTTGGCCCGCCATTTTTTCGCCACCGATAATGAAATCGATAGGAACAAAGATGTCTTTACCGCGCGTTGGACCATTTTGGAATGGCACATTGAGTGGGAAGTGTCGGTTACCAATCTCAACACCTTTGACATCAGTTGGGATAAGCGCACAAGTGATGCCAAGATCTTCTTTGTCGCCTAGCAAACCTTCAGGATCGCGAAGTTTAAATGCTAAGCCTAGTACCGTTGCGACTGGCGCTAGGGTGATGTAGCGCTTGTTCCAAGTCAGGCGCATACCCAGTACTTCTTTTCCTTCCCATTCGCCTTTACAGACCACACCGTAATCTGGAATAGATCCAGCGTCAGAACCCGCTTCTGGACTTGTTAGGGCGAAACAAGGGATTTCCTTACCTTCAGCTAGACGCGGTAAGTAATGATTTTTCTGATCTTCAGTACCGTAGTGTTGCAGTAGCTCACCTGGGCCCAAAGAGTTAGGAACACCAACGGTAGACGATAGAACGCCAGAAACACCCGTTAATTTTTGTAGTACCAAAGATTGCGCGTATGCTGAGAATTCCAGACCACCGTACTTTTTCTTAATGATCATGGCGAAGAACTTATGATCTTTCAGGTATTGCCAAACTTCTGGCGGTAAGTCCGCGAGTTCATGGGTCACTTGGAAATCACTCACCATGGCGCACACTTCATTCACAGGGCCGTCTAAAAAGGCTTGTTCTTCCGCACTTAACTTAGGTGCTTGAATCGCGTGTAGCTTTTGCCACTCTGGTTTGCCTTTAAATAGTTCGGCTTCCCACCAGACGGTACCTGCGTCTAACGCTTCTTTTTCGGTTTGAGACATAGCTGGCAGCACTTTCTTGAAAAGCACTAACGCTTTGCGGCTAATTAAAGACTGACGTACGCCAGGAACCGCTAGCACAGCTGCGGCGAGAACGTAAATCGCCCAACCAATAACGCCGACAGTACCAGCTACTGTAAGAGCCAGCATGGCTGCGGTGAGTAAGCTAATAGATTTCACGAGAGACATGCGGTGGTAGAGCGTAATGCCTAGCACGATCGCCATCGTGATGATTGAGAGCAAGATGTCCATATGTATTTTCCTTTTCAGACTTTATAAGTTTTGTACGTCTGTATGTTAGGTAAGAGGTCTAACCAGTTGGTTTAAGTGTAATCAAAATATTAAGGAAATGTAAAACATAAGATTGGATAAAAAGTGATCTAAGTAGAGTTAAAATTCTAAAGTTGAGATTTGAGTGATGGTTTCATGAGCAAGTTGACAAGTTTATTACCATCACTAATCTAAATCTGTTGGTTCACTATCGACACTAATTCTCGTTTGTGGGTAAACTCAGAGTAATCAAACCCGAGTTCAGGTTTATGAAATGTCCGATACCAAATTGGTATCAGAACAATTTGCTCAGTGAGTCAAGAGCTGACTGAAGCCGAAATAATAAAGAGAACGTCTTATGTACCATGATCTGATTAGAAGTGAATTAAACGAAGCTGCTGAAGTGCTCAACAAATTTTTAAGCGATGACCATAACATTGCGCAAATCGAAGCAGCGGCGAAAATGATTGCTGACTCATTCAAACAAGATGGTAAAGTATTGTCATGTGGTAACGGTGGTTCTCACTGTGATTCAATGCACTTTGCCGAAGAGCTAACAGGCCGTTACCGAGAAAATCGTCCTGGCTATGCTGGTATTGCTATTTCAGATCCAAGCCACCTTTCTTGTGTGAGTAATGACTTTGGTTATGACTTCGTGTTTTCACGTTATGTAGAAGCGGTTGGTCGAAAAGGTGACGTACTGTTTGGTCTGTCGACTTCAGGTAACTCAGGTAACATCCTGAAAGCGATTGAAGCAGCACAAGCGAAAGGCATGAAGACGATTGCGCTAACAGGTAAAGATGGCGGCAAAATGGCAGGCCTTGCAGATATTGAAATCCGCGTGCCACACTTTGGTTATGCAGACCGCATTCAGGAAATTCATATTAAGATTATTCATATCATCATTCAGTTGATCGAAAAAGAGATGGAATAATCGTTTACGGCCACCGTTTCGAGCTGTGTTGTTAGGGAGTTTTTTAAACCATGTGTGAATTGCTCGGTATGAGCGCTAATGTTCCAACGGATATTTGTTTCAGTTTTACTGGGCTCATGCAGCGTGGAGGCCGAACCGGCCCACACCGTGACGGATGGGGGATCACCTTCTACGAAGGGAAGGGCTTTCGAACCTTCAAAGATCCCAAGCCAAGTTGTGAGTCTAAAATAGCAGAGTTGGTACAAAATTATCCCATCAAAAGTCGTGCGGTCGTTAGTCATATCCGACAGGCGAATCGTGGTGGTGTTAATTTAGAAAATACTCATCCCTTTACACGTGAGCTGTGGGGTAGGTATTGGACGTTTGCGCATAACGGTCAGCTCTCTGGCTATCAAGACTTGCATACAGGTCGACATCGACCTGTCGGTGAAACAGATAGTGAACTGGCATTTTGCTGGTTATTGAAGCAAATGGAAGATCGATATCCTGAGCCACCAAAGGATATGGAGTCGGTATTCTTATATGTTGCTAAATGTTGTGATGAGCTAAGAGAGAAGGGTGTATTTAACATGCTTCTGAGTGATGGTGAGTATGTAATGACGTATTGCACCAATCATTTGTATTGGATCACAAGACGCGCACCGTTTGGAAAAGCCGCGTTGCTTGATGAAGATGTGGAAATTAACTTCCAAGAAGAAACAACGCCACACGACATCGTTTCTGTGATTGCAACTCAACCTTTGACGGGCAACGAAGCTTGGCAGCGTATGAAACCTGGCGAATACGGCTTGTTTCACCTAGGTGAACTAGTCAAAAATAATGCCTCTGAACTGGTAAATGTGCCGTTTGCGGCGGCTAAGCCGGGCAATCAAGCGCCAACCGAACCGTTAGAGTGATGGTCTCTTACTCTGAATATAAAAATAAAGCTCGCTTAATCGCGAGCTTTATTTTTATGCGTTTTAAACCGAGGGCGGATACGGATGAGCATTCTTACTTTCTAGAGTGCTGGTAGTAGAGTCCTAGTCTCGCTAAGGCTTGCTGTAAAGACGTAACTGATAGAAATTTCTCATAAAACACCTCGTCAGTCTGAACGGTGAAGAACGAACCAGATTCAGAATCTACTTTCCGAGTGTTATGTTACTCAAGTGGTTATGGGATTTTTTAGAATGTTGGGTTTTAGGTTTCTAGTCTCACTACGGCTTTCTTGAATCAAGTTTATAAGTATTAAAACAACCAAGAGCAGCCCTCAGGCTGCTCTTTTGTGCTTGGAGTTTATTATTCAGGGCTACTCATCTGAGGCGTACCCATGTACGCCAAGCTCTGCGCCATCTAAATAGGCTTTACCATCCTTCATGATCAACCGCTCGTCTACCAGCCACTTAGCCACCATAGGGTAGATTCGGTGCTCCTGCGCCTGAACACGTGCCGCAAGTACACTAGCATCATCGTCTTCGAACACAGGAACTTTTGCTTGCAGTATGACAGGGCCACCATCAAGCTCTTCCGTTACAAAGTGCACACTCGTACCATGTTCTTTATCGCCAGCATCAATTGCTCTCTGGTGTGTGTGTAGCCCAGGATATTTTGGTAGAAGAGAAGGGTGGATATTGATCATCTTACCCATGTAATGAGAAACAAATGCGCTGCTCAGAATGCGCATGTAACCAGCAAGAATAATCACGTCTGGTTGGTATTCATCTATTTGACTCATTAGCTCTGCATCAAAGCTTTCACGCGAGCTGAATGCTTTAGGGTCGACAAAGTGACCGTCCACATCAAACTTTTTTGCACGTTCTAAACCAAAAGCATCTGCTTTGTTAGAGAACACGGCTGCCACTCGTGCGTTTGGCATGCTGTCTTCGCAAGCTTCCAAGATAGCTTGCAGGTTACTTCCGTTACCCGAGATGAGGACCACAATGTTTTTTAGGGTATGGTTTTTCATGATGTCGAGAGCGCCTTGGTATTGTAGGTTGGAGTTATGTAGCTTCTAAACTACCTACTAATAGAATGGTTTTTAGTGTTCTAGATAGCAAAATGAGGACCTAGTCATCTAGTGTCCTCATTCTTCTTATCTTTTGAGCTCGATTTGCAAATTATTGGATTTCAACTTGCTCTTCGTTCGCGTCTGCTTGTGCGATTTGACCAATCACCCACGCGTTTTCGCCTTCTTCTTTAAGAAGAGCAACTGCTGCGTCTGCCTGGTCTTTCGGTAGTGCGACGATTAGACCTACACCACAGTTGAATGTGCGGTACATTTCGTGTGTGTCGACGTTGCCTTTCTCTTGTAGCCACTTGAAGATAACTGGCCATTCCCAACTGTTACCATCGATAACTGCTTTCGTGCCTTCAGGCAGTACGCGTGGGATGTTTTCCCAGAAACCACCACCAGTGATATGAGAAATCGCATGGATGTCGTGTTTCTCAATCATCTTAAGTGCTGACTTGATGTAAATTTTTGTTGGTTCTAGTAGGTGCTCACCAATAGTGCGGCCTGCTAGCTCTTCGCTCTTATCTGCACCAGATACTTCTAGGATCTTACGGATAAGGGAGTAACCGTTTGAGTGTGGGCCGCTTGAGCCAACAGCGATAAGTGCATCACCAGCAGCGACTTTCGTGCCGTCAATCACGTCTTCTTTTTCTACTACGCCAACACAGAAACCAGCTACGTCGTAGTCTTCGCCTTCATACATGCCCGGCATCTCCGCAGTTTCGCCACCAATTAGGGCACAACCTGCTTGAACACACCCTTCTGCGATACCTGAAATAACATCCGCTGCGGTATCAACGTCTAGTTTGCCTGTTGCGTAGTAATCTAGGAAAAACAGTGGCTCTGCGCCTTGCACGATAAGATCATTTACACACATTGCCACTAGGTCGATGCCAATCGTGTCGTGCTTGTTCATATCCAGTGCTAGGCGAAGTTTTGTGCCAACGCCATCAGTACCAGAAACCAGTACAGGTTGTTTGTATTTAGTTGGCAATTCGCATAGCGCGCCAAAACCACCGATACCACCCATAACTTCAGGGCGACGAGTGCGTTTTACCGCACCCTTAATACGATCCACAAGCGCGTTGCCTGCATCAATATCTACACCAGCGTCTTTATAGCTAAGAGAAGAGTTGTTACCACTCACAGGGAAGTCCTCGGTATTAAGTTGGATATGAAAACGGCGCTATTCTAACAGTGCTTAAACATAGATAGCAAACGTTTGCGTCTGTTTTTTTCTTTAGTGATTTATCCTGATATCCCTGTGAAAATCATGTATAATCTGAAGGTTTGTTTAAATATTGCCAACTATAGCCGGAGATGGACATGAAAGTTGTTGAAGTAAAGCACCCTCTAGTAAAACATAAAATTGGTCTAATGAGAGAAGGTGACATCAGCACAAAACGTTTTCGTGAGTTAGCGACTGAGGTCGGTAGCCTACTTACTTACGAAGCAACGTCAGACTTTGAAACAGAAAAAGTGACCATTGATGGTTGGAACGGTCCGGTAGAAGTAGACCAGATTAAAGGTAAAAAAGTAACCGTAGTGCCAATCCTACGTGCAGGTCTAGGCATGATGGATGGAGTTCTTGAGCACATGCCAAGCGCACGTATCAGTGTTGTGGGTATTTACCGTGATGAAGAAACGCTTGAGCCAGTTCCTTACTTCAACAAGCTTGCTTCAAACATCGAGGAGCGTATTGCGCTTGTTGTTGACCCAATGCTTGCAACAGGTGGTTCTATGATTGCTACGATCGATCTCCTAAAAGAGAAAGGTTGTAACCAAATCAAAGTGCTAGTACTTGTTGCTGCACCAGAAGGTATTGAAGCGCTAGAAAAAGCACACCCAGATGTTGAGCTATACACTGCGGCAATCGATGAGAAGCTTAATGACAAAGGCTACATCGTTCCGGGTCTAGGCGATGCAGGTGATAAGATCTTCGGTACTAAGTAATTCTTTGATGTATTACTATGACTGAACAGAAAAAGGCTTGGTGAAAACCAAGCCTTTTTTGTATCTACAAGAGGAGAAGAGTAAGACACGCCAACTAATAAAGCGGCGCAAACGAACTATTTCGCGCTTTCTTCTTCCATTTGTGCGTTATCCACAAGGTGGTTTTCACCTAAATCGTTTGGTAGCACAAGGTTAAGAATAATTGCCACGATACCGCATAGGCTCACACCTTGTAGACTGAACTCACCAATACCGAAGGCCATACCACCAATGCCAAACACAAGGGTTACGGCAACAATCACTAGATTACGAGACTTATGTAAATCAACGTTATTCTTGATCAGTGTGTTGAGGCCTACCGTTGCGATAGAGCCGAACAGCAGAATCATGATACCGCCCATGACAGGTACTGGAATCGTTTGAAGAACCGCACCTAGCTTACCTACCAATGCAAGTACGATTGCGGTGATTGCTGCCCAAGTCATGATCACAGGGTTAAATGCTTTGGTTAGCATTACCGCTCCTGTTACTTCACTGTAAGTGGTGTTTGGTGGAGCACCCACCATCGAAGCTGCGATAGTTGCCACCCCGTCACCTGCGATTGTGCGATGAAGGCCTGGTTTTTTCAGGTAGTTTTTACCTGTAACGTTTGAGATGGCAAGCATGTCACCTACGTGCTCAACCGCAGGTGCGATAGCGACAGGAATCATGAACAAAATTGCGTTGATATTGAACTCTGGCGCGGTGAAGTTTGGCATGGCTAGCCAAGCCGCTTGTTCTACGGGAGTGAAATCAACCACCCCGTAGAATAGAGAAACAGAGTAACCAGCAAGAATACCACCAACAATAGGAACGAGCTTCAAAAAGCCTTTTGCAAAAACGCTGAGTACAATGGTTGTGAGCAGTGAGACCGCCGAGATAATGATCGCAGCATCACCATTAACTAGCTGTGCAGCTCCATCACCAGTTTTACCTACCGCCATGTTCACTGCTGTTGGGGCAAGGCCAAGGCCGATAACCATGATCACAGGGCCAACGACAACGGGCGGGAGAATTTTATGGATAAATCCAACACCACGCACTTTGATCATCGCCCCTAGAGCCACATAAACTAAGCCAGCTGCCATCAAGCCGCCCATCGTTGCACCGATACCCCAAGTTTGGATACCGAACATAATAGGAGCAATAAACGCAAAAGAAGAGGCAAGGAAGATGGGAACAGAACGTTTAGTCATTAATTGGAAGAGGAGGGTACCGACACCGGCACCAAAGAGGGCTACGTTTGGATCAAGGCCAGTTAGGAGCGGCACAAGCACCAAAGCACCAAAAGCGACAAAGAGCATTTGAGCGCCTTGTAACGCGTTTTTCATAATAATTCCCTATTTTCAAGATACGCAGACAAATCCGGCGAATACTATCATCCTGCAATCGTTTGCAATGTTGCATAGATCAAACTTTCGATTGAATTTTTCCCATAAATAGCACTTTTGAGAGTTGCTTGCTTGCAAATTGTCCTCTTTTACGTGCCTTGCGTGAAGATGAAAAATGGACAGCCTAACTTGTTGAGATAGCTTAATAAGCAATGAGTTTATTATAAAAAATAGCACTGAAGTGCTGGTTGAGGCCCGAGTTAACAAAGCTGGTCATAATACAGACAATTTACTCAGTACTTGCCTTGCTCAAGATTTGATAGTTGCTTATTATTCGGGTTCTTGTTCAGAGGATTATAAAAACTATGCGCTATTTAGCTCTCTTACTGATAGGTTGGTTGTCCCTACCAGTATATGCATTAACTCAGGTGGATATCTATCGTGCCGAAGTGGTTATCGACAGTGAGCAGAACGACGGTGAGTCTTTGGCTCGTCAACAAGGTATGCAGGATGTGATTGTTCGAGCGACCGGTTCTCAATCCTCTTTAAGCAATCCAGTGATTAAAAAGGCACTTAGCTCAAGTGCGCGTTACATTTCTCAACTAAGCTATGGGCAGGTTGATGGAAAAGCGAGCTTAAAAATGTTGTTTAACAACGACCAAATCAGCTCTCTTTTAACACAAGCACAATTGCCATCTTGGTCGCCAAATCGTGCCAATATTTTAGTTTGGATGGTTGAAGAACAGGGTTACGATCGTAACATTGCGTGGGAGCATTCTGAATCTTCAAATGTTGCAGCACTTCGTAGCGCAGCGAAATTAAGAGGCCTACCAATCACTATCCCGGTTGGGGATTTTGATGATGTAACCGGTGTTAATGTCTCTGATCTTTGGGGCGGCTTTATTGAGCCAATTGGTCAAGCCAGCCAGCGCTACCCAGCTGACGCCGTTTTGGTTGTACGGGCTCAAGGTGAACAAATTCGTTGGACACTCTACGACCAGTCGCCAACGAGAATTGTAGAAGCGCAACGTTCTCCGCGTAGCGGGTCTGTATCAGGTGCTAATGCTATTGCAGAAATGGTGGATGGCATCGCAGACTACTATGCAAGTAAGAGTGCAGTTGTGGTTTCAGGAAAGTCTTCAAAAGCGCTAGCAGTGAAAGTCCTTAATGTAACCTCTGCCACGGACTTCTTCCGTTTAGAGAATGCGTTAAAACAACTTAATTCGGTTGCGGGTACAGAGATTAAGCGTGTTCAAGGGGACGAGTTAACGCTCAACATCCACCTTTTGGCATCACAACAAGCTTTTGAGAAAGAAGCTTCTTCTATTTCTCAATTAATGGTTTTTGAAGATCCTTTAGGTGAAGTTGATGCCCCAGCTTCAACTCAAGAAGAAGAGCCATTGGTTCAGAGTAATGAAGCAAAAGACGCCGCGACGCCAAAAGAAGCGCAGCCTGAAGTACCAGTAGATATTGTGGCAGAAGCAAGTGACGAAACACAGCCAACTCAGCCAATGATTGTGGAGCCTGCCCGAGAACAGTATGACTTGATCTACGAGTGGCGCTCGGCATCGTAATCTCCTTGGTAGCGTTCCAGGCGTGAAACGCAAGGATCAAAGACCAATGTGGTAAGCATAAAAAAGAGTCGCAATAGCGACTCTTTTTGTTTTCTAAATTCGTATTCGAACCAATGATCAGTGATTGACTGCAATTGGCGTTATTTATTGAATTTCGCTTTTTCTTCTTTTTCTACTTGAGAGAGGCGTTTCAACTTAAGACCTAGCTCTTTGCCTCTCGCTCTAGCAAACAAAATATTGCCAGCGAAACCGAGTGAAGTCAGTATCAGTTCCACTGCCGCAAGCCAGCGTTCACCCCCATCCACATAAAGGATGGTCAGCGCATGCAAGAAATACAGCATAAGAACAAAGTTAGCCCAAGCATGAGTGTAAGGCTTACCAGCTAAAATACCAGGCAACGGAAGTAGTAGCGGAATACACCAAGCAATAGCAAGTGTTGTGCTGCTGAGGTGGGGATGAGGGGATAACGCAAGCTGCCAAATAGCGACCCAGGCTAATAAGGCTAAGTTGCCAAATAAAGCCAGGTAACGATACGTTTTAGCCTGTGTACCGAGTGGTGTTTGGTCTAAAGAGTCAGACATCGATTAACTATCCTTGATTTTACTAACAGACTTTTAGTTTTAACGCTGCAGTTGCCAGCCTTTTGCCTAATTGTTGTGCCAGGCGAATCTCTTCACTGCTTAGGGTTGCCTCATGGCCTACACTGCTGGCGCCATACGGAGTGCCTCCGGACTGCGTAGTGTGTAACTCTGGCTCGGAATAAGGAATGCCCAAAACCATCATCCCGTGATGCAATAAAGGGGTCATCATGCTTTGTAACGTTGTTTCTTGACCACCATGCATCGAGGACGAAGAGGTAAAGACACAAGCAGGCTTATCGATTAAGTCACCACTGACCCATAAAGATGTAGTCTGATCCCAGAAGTGCTTTAAAGGCGCAGCCATGTTGCCAAACCAGACGGGACTGCCAAACGCTAGACCGTCGCACGTTTTTAGTTCCTCTAGAGTAACAATTGGATCAGAAGGGGAGTGTGAGTGAGGTGACAATTCTTCAACTGTACGCAAAATTGCTTGGCATTGAGGAGTCGATTCGACTCCTCTTGCTATTTGTCTTGCCAGCTGTTTTGTCGAGCCATGACGGCTGAAATACAAAATAAGGATCTGGCAATCCATTTATAAAATATCCAACACTTGCTCTGGTGGGCGACCAATTTTTGCTTTGCCGTTAGCAACGACAACCGGACGCTCAAACAACTTTGGATTCTTCGCCATTGCTTCGAATAATTGCTCATCGCTGACGGAGTCTTCGCCTAAGCCAAGCTCTTTATATTCACTTTCTTTAGTGCGCATCATTTCACGTACAGATGAAAAGCCAAGCTGGGCGTACAGCGCTTTTAGTTCATCCACGTTAAGTGGTGTGTCTAGGTATTTGACGACTTCCGGTGTAACACCATTTTGCTCAAGCAGTTCAAGTGTTTGACGGCTCTTTGAGCAACGAGGGTTGTGATAAATCACGACTGACATGGTTTTCTCCATTTCGTTATTGTAATGCCATGAATCGATCTCTTTGGATCATGAGTTGGTCGATACGGGCATCGTATCGTGCTTGCTCTAAGCTGCCCAACTTGGCCATTTTACTTGCTTCACTATAATATTGAATCGCTTTATTCCAATTTGCTCGCAATGCCAAAATTTCTGCTCGAGCAGCCAACTCTTCATCGCTACGCCCCAGCGCGTGGTAGCTCTTCGATATTAGGTGCCAGCCATTTGTATCTTCAGGATAGTCATGAGTGTATCTTTGAAGAACTCGCGTGGCTTGATCGTTTTTATTGTCCTCAAGTAGCGCATTGGCGTAGTTAATGGTCAATACTTTATTTTGAGGGTTACGAGATAACGCTTTGCGGAGCATCTCGGTTGCTTTTTCTGGCTGCTTCTTCTCGATGTATAAATCCGTCATAGCGTCCAAGTAAAACGGGTTACTTGGGTCTTGTTCCAGTAACTTTTTCAAAATTGGTTCCGCTTGAGATAAGCGTTTATTGTCTAAATGCACGAGAGCTCGACCATAATCAAAAGCAGGTGTAATGTCCGCAGAGGCTTTCTTTTGGGTTCTCTCAAACCAGCTCAGGGCGGCTTGTCCATCAATGCCAGCGTAACGAGCCACAATGCGCGCGCGAGCTAGATGATAGTCTATTGAAGGCACAACACGCATTGGAGGATAGGTTCTTGCTCGCGCACGGCTATCGGTAATTCGATCTTCAGGCAAAGGGTGAGTCAGGAGCATTGGTGGCGGTTTACTCGCATAACGATACTCATCAGCAAGACGGCCAAAAAACCTTGGCATTGCTTGAACATCAAAGCCGGCTTTTGCTAGTGTCGAAATACCAAAGCGATCCGCTTCTTTTTCGTTTGCACGAGTGTAGTTGATTTGACTTTGCATGTTGCCCGCGGTTGCTGCTGTAATTGCAGCCATCCCCGCTTCGGGTGAGGCAATTGAAAGTAGTAGTGCCCCCGCAAGTGCGGCTAATGTGGCCGGAGAGCGACGCGCTTGTTCTTCCATACTCCGAGCAAGGTGACGTTGTGTGACGTGCGCTATCTCGTGAGCGACAACAGAGGCCAGCTCACTTTCTGAACGAGCATGAAGAAACACCCCAGAATGCAGCGCTACATAGCCACCAAAAAACGCGAATGCGTTGATATTACGGTCGCGAATCATAAAGAAGTGGAACGGCGTTTTTACATCATTCGCATTGGCCACTAATTTGTGCCCAAGAGAGTCAATATATTCATTGATGACAGGGTCATTAACGATAGGTTTACTGGCTCTGAGCATACGCATATAGGCGTCGCCATAAATCAACTCTTGGTCTATTGAAAGCGTGCCACCAGCAGCTGTGCCAATGTCTGGCAAGTCAATGCTATTGGCATAAGTTGTCGGCGAACTGATGGCAGCAGCAAGACATAAGCAAACTAGCGAGCGAGTGCGTTTTAACATACGTTTACAAGGTTCTCCAAAATACATAAGCATGTGGTTACAGGTCGAGAGCCTATTAACAGCACCACATACGTTTTGGTTATCCGTGAGGATATAAGCTAACAGTAAGACCGGAAATAAATGAATTGGTTTCGTAAATTATTTTATATCCGAGCTATTTCAGCATGTGGTTAAATCATGTCAGAAGTGCTAGCACCAGCTCAAAAAGCCGTTACAATACAACCCTATCATAAGTGCAGAGCAATACAATGGAATCCATGTTACTTGATTTGCGTGAGCAACGTTGTCCTATGGCACTGTTACTTGCAAAGCGTCATGCTGCTGAGGTCTTTCAAGGAGAAGCAAAGCAGTATCATCAACTTGTCATTCAAGTGGTGGACAACAGCTCTAAACGAGACATTGTGAACTATCTTAGTGCCCAAGGGTACTCAGTTGATTGCCAATCTACATCAGAGCACTACACATTGACTGTCTTCAATAAGGAATCCGCATAAGATGTTTGAAATGGTTAGTCGTTGGTATAAACGACGTTTCTCTGACCCTCACGCAGTAAGTCTCGTCGCGATCTTGCTGTTTGGCTTTATCACCATTTACTTCTTTGGACACTTGATTGCGCCATTACTTGTCGCGATCGTTTTGGCTTATCTACTTGAATGGCCAGTTGTCAAAATGTGTCGTATAGGCGTGCCGCGCACCTTGTCGGTTATTATCGTTATCTTGGTCTTTGTCGGGTTGATGTTAATTGCGTTGTTTGGCTTGGTTCCGACGATTTGGACTCAGGTCGGTAATCTAATTAACGATATTCCGAACATGTACAACGGGCTACAAAAGTTTATTGTCACATTGCCAGAGCGCCATCCTGAACTAGCCAATTTAGAAATAGTAGAAACCGTGGTGACGAACGCCAAAAACCAAGCATTGGGGCTGGGTGAAAGTGTCGTCAAAGGGTCGCTTGCTTCATTAGTTAGCATCGCAACGCTAGCGGTATATTTGATCTTAGTGCCACTCCTTATCTTCTTTTTGCTTAAAGACAAAGAAGAAATGCTGCGAATCGCAAGCGGTATTCTGCCGAAAAACCGTAAATTGGCGAATAAAGTTTGGCATGAAATGAACGAGCAGATATCAAATTACATTCGCGGTAAAGTGTTAGAGATTTTAATCGTGGGCGGTGTGAGCTACGTAACTTTTGCCCTTTTAGATCTTCGTTACTCGGCGTTGCTTGCCGTAGCCGTTGGTCTATCGGTTTTGATTCCTTATATCGGTGCGGCGGCTGTTACTGTACCTGTTGCTATCGTTGGTTTGTTCCAATGGGGTTTAACGCCTCCGTTTTATTGGTTGTTGCTTGCTTACGGTATTATCCAGGCGCTTGATGGTAACGTCTTGGTTCCTGTTCTGTTTTCCGAGGCAGTAAACTTACACCCAGTTGCTATCATTGTGGCTGTATTAGTCTTTGGTGGGCTCTGGGGTTTTTGGGGGGTGTTCTTTGCCATTCCTTTAGCGACATTAGTCAAAGCCGTATGGCATGCATTACCAAGCACGGAAGAAAACGAACCTATCGAACAAGAGTAGTTGTTACCAAAGGTACGATAGTTAAAAGAAAGCCCAGCAGTTTGCTGGGCTTTTTGTTTGTAGAAAAACAATAGCGTTTAAGCGTTTTCGTTTAAGTAGTTTAATACGACTTCGTGGTGATCTTTGGTTTTGAACTTGTTAAACACGTGTTCGATCACGCCTTCTTCATTGATCAGAAAGCTAATGCGGTGAAGACCGTCGTATACTTTGCCCATGAATTTCTTTTCGCCCCAAACGCCGAACTGGTCTGCAACGGCATGGTCTTCATCTGAAAGCAGAGTGAAGTTTAAATCATCGCGCTCGATGAACTTGCCTAGGCGCTTTACAGGGTCGATGCTTACGCCGAGTACTACCACGTTATGTGCATCGAGTTCAGCTTTGATGTCACGAAGGCCTTTTGCTTGTGTAGTACAACCCGGCGTCATCGCCTTAGGGTAAAAGTAGAAAAGTACTTTCTTGCCTTTAAAGTCCTCAAGAGAAACGGTATTTCCGTCTTGGTCGAGCAAAGAGAAGGCTGGCGCTGGCGAGCCTGCTGTCAGCGTATTCATTTTGATTTCCTTTACTTTATAGTGTGTTTTTAATGAAATTCAGAGAACCTTGTACGTTGAGCGACTTACAAAGTTCATCGAAGTCTTCTTGTAACTGCATCAAATTAAAATCCGCGCTTACAGATGCAGTAATCGCAATATGAAACTGGTCAGAATCGAGTTGAATTTTCGACTTGCTGATGGTTTGCGCGCTAAGAGAGTCTAAACCAATCTGCTGATCAGCGAAGAACTTAGTAAATTTTTCAGTTAACCCAGGGCGGTCTTCAGACTCAATAAACACTTCCATGGTGTAGCTGTTATCGAGCAGTTCGTGCGCCGCTGTGCGTTTCATGATCGTAATAAGGTCATGTTCTTGGCCAAGCAGGGGCAATTGCGTTTCAACTCGAGTCACGCTGCTGGCGTTCCCAGTCAGGAGCATGATCAGCGTAAATTCGCTGCCAAAGATAGCGATACGGCTATCGACTATGTTACAACCAGCTTGAGTAACGAGCTGTACGACTTGGTTACAAATGCCTGGACGGTCCGTTCCAACTGCTGTAAGTACCAGATGTTGCTTCATAAATGAGCTTCTTGTCCTTTCTTCAATAGAGAGATGTTAGCACAGATATTGCGAAGAAATATCGAGCCAGTTCTTTTTTAGTCCATAAAAAAGCAGTCGGAGCTTGAGGGGAGTGGTGGGAAATAAACAGTAAATGCAGGCTATAGGATAAACAAAACGTTTGCATGATGTGCTTGCCTATTGTCTGGCCGTTTTATTCACTTAGATCTGACTCGGCTAACAAGACCAAAGAGTATATTTTCCTTGCTTGTGCTCTTCAGTATTTTCCAAATCACTGATAGATTCTAAAGTCACTCGAAAGCCCAACACGATTATCAATATTGCCGTTAATCAAACCAAATAGAGCAATTAAGTTGCTAGACCTCTAACAACTGATAATTATTCATTCATTTGTACTTTGTAAGCGAGTTTACGCTCTTGTGTTTTTCAATCGCATTACAGTACCATGCAGAAAGAGTTAAATGAGGGAGATAAACATGTTTTCAGGAAGTATCGTAGCGCTGATTACGCCATTCAAAGCAGATGGCGAAGTAGACTTTGACGGTCTGCAAAAGCTAGTAGAGTACCACGTTGAAGCGGGTACAGACGGTATTGTGGCAGTAGGCACAACAGGTGAGTCAGCGACACTGACCATTGAAGAGCATGTGAAGGTCGTTAATAAAACTGTTGAGTTTGCCGACGGTCGCATCCCTGTGATTGCTGGCACGGGTGCAAATGCAACCCATGAGGCAGTAACATTTAGCAAATTACTGGCTGATTCTGGTATTGCTGGCTTCCTGAGTGTGACACCGTATTACAACAAACCAACTCAAGAGGGTTTGTTTTTACATTACAAGGCAATTGCCGAAGCGAGTGATGTGCCTCTAATTTTGTACAACGTACCAGGCCGTACTGCTGTTGATATGCAGCCAGAAACAGTGGCACGCTTGTCAAAGCTTGATAATATCGTGGCTCTAAAAGATGCAACGGGCGATTTGGAACGAATTGCAATTCATCGTGAACTTTGTGGCGAAGATTTTATCTTACTAAGTGGCGATGATGCGACAGGGCTGGATTTTGTGAAACTTGGCGGCAATGGTGTTATCTCGGTAACGAACAATATTGCAGCTAAAGACATGGCAGACATGTTCCATTTGGCAAGTGAAGGTAAGTACGAAGAAGCAGAAGCGATTAACCAACGCTTGATGACTCTACACAAAAACCTTTTCATCGAAGCAAGCCCTATCCCAGTAAAATGGGCAGCGCAAAAGCTTGGTTTGATTGAAGAAGGTGGTTTGCGTCTTCCTTTAACTACGCTTTCTGAAAAATCGCAGCCGATCGTCGAGCAGGCGCTAACAGACGCCCATATTTATTAAGATTGAGCTATTAAGATTGAGTTACTAGGATTGAAGTTCATACTGGGGGCCAAAGCGCCCTCGGTGTTTTAGGAGTATAGATGAAGCTTTCAAGCCAGTTAGTGTTAAGTTCATTAGCTGTATTCGTATTGACTGCCTGTTCAGGTGGTGCCAATCAACGTCGTCAAGCAAAAGATGACTTCGAGTATTTGAACTCCCCAAATTTGGGTGAGTGGAATGTCCCACAGGGTGCACAGCCTCAGTTTTACCCTAACTACGAGATCCCTCAGGGTAACTACGCTGGTGGTGTAGGTAAAGATGTCGACATTCGTCCACCTCAACAAGTCCTAGAGCTTATTCCCGGTGCACGTCTAGACCGCAGTAGTGATGGTGAAGTGACACTTTGGCTACTTCGTAAAGATGAACTAGATAAAGTTTGGCAAACGGTGCAAAACATGGTCGCGGCTAACGAGATTCCAGTTGAAAGCCAAACAGACTCTCGCATCGAGACAGGATGGGTGACTTGGGATTCGCCAGATGAAGAGCTAGAAATTGGCAGCCGATATGAAATCGTACGCGCTGAAGCAAATGGTCGACACGGCTTTAAGGTTAGCCTTATTGACTGGCGTGAAGGCAATCAAGTGAAAGAAGTAACGGCGACCAACCGTGAGCGCTACAATGTGTTCATGACGAACTTGGTCACCGCTCGCTACGATCAAGAAGTGCGTGAAGAAGCACAGCGTAAAGCGCAAGAGTTGGTTAAACAGATCCCAATCACAATGGGTAAAGACCGCAGCGGACTTCCAGTGATTATCGCGCGTGCGCAATACAACATGCTTTGGCAGCGTCTGCCTAATATTCTACCTAAGATGGGCTTTAAGATTGAAGAGCGTAGCCAGTCTCAGGGCACAATCACTGCGAAATATGCGTCTCCGGATGATGAATTCTGGAACGATATCGGCGTTAAACCAGTGGAGTTAGCCGCTGGTAAGTACACATTCTTACTTGGTGATTTAGGCAACCGTACGTCTATCAATATCACCGACTCCTCTGGCAAGCCAGTAGAAGAAGAGTTTTTGAAATCACTAGCGCCTGTATTGGCTGCAACAGTGAAGCAGTAAACAAAGCGAGCTTAACGCGGCGTGTTTACTTAATGATAGAAAAGGGACCTAGTGGTCCCTTTTTTGATGTTTAGATTAAATGTGTCGAGATGAAGCTGGTGAGTAACTAACGAGGCTCGTTTTTGTTTTTATCTTCTTCAGCGTAGCGCTGTTTATCCAATGTGTTCAGCTTATCTAAATCGTTCTTACGGCTTTTATCCATCTGACCAAACTTCATTTTTGCGGTATATTTGAGTGCGGCAATATTACCAATGACCACGCTCAGCACTACAATAATAATGACCCAAGGATTGGTTAGTATTTCTATCATAGAGCCTCCGGCGGCGTGATATTGTGAATAAATTTGGCAACGACGTTATCCAAATTATTCAGTATGACGTCAATCCCTGCAATGTTGTCGGTCTGATTTTGTTTAATCAACTGGCTTCTGAGTACATCAAGCGTCAACTGCTCGAGGCATTGCTGCCCGACAGCGCGGTGACTAATGTGCCAAGGCTCAATCGAAACGCCACCTAAATCATGCTGATAAGGAAAGAAGAAACCGAACCGACCAAGGTTGGCTTTTAACCATTGGTAGAACGCCTGCTGGTGGCCTTCAAGATACTCCCAAGGTTCCAACTTGAGTTTGGTGTCAGCAGGCAATAAATTGCGCGCATAGACATCAAAATCACAACCCCAATGATGACGACTTCCTCCGGGCAATGCCGACCAGCGCAAAATGGCCATCAATTTCTCTTCGTCATTTAACTCTGCTTTATTCAAAGGGCGGGAGTTGATGTCGAGAATTGGCAACTCACCAGAAAACTTCCCGTTCCAGATGGCTTTTTGGCGATTAAAGTCACGAAAACCACTGGCGATTTCCATTTTGAAACCTGCTTCGGTTGCGGCATTAATCATCTTCAATAAGTCATTGACTACTTTAGGGTGAAGCATAAATGCCTTTTGCCCCACTAGTGTGGATTGAAGATGGGAATCAGTGATTCCGGTGAGTTGCTCTGATGTCATTGTGTTCTCGCTGATTACTTCGCCAATAGGTGTTTCAACGTGTTTTCGTACATGTCCGTCAACTTTTCAAGATCGTCGACTTTCACACACTCGTTCACTTTATGAATCGTAGCGTTAACAGGGCCTAACTCTACGACTTGACCTCCCATTCGAGCAATAAAACGACCATCAGAAGTACCGCCAGTTGTAAGTAGCTCTGGCTTCGTATCATTGACTTCGGCCACAGCAGCTACAACCGCGTCTAGCAGTGCGCCTGTATCGGTCAGGAATGGGTCTCCGTTGAATGTCCATTTTAGGTCGTAGTCCAGCTCATGCTTGTCCAATGTTTCGGTAACACGCTGAACAATTGCGTCATTGTTAAGCTCAGTACTAAAACGTAGGTTGAACTGAACATGGAACTCGCCAGGAATAACGTTAGACGCACCAGTGCCAGCCGATACATTCGGGATCTGGAAACTAGTCGGTGGGAAGTAATCATTCCCTTTATCCCATTCTGTCGTCGCGAGTTCATGAATCGCGAGTAGAGACTCGTGCACTGGATTGCTGGCTAGGTGAGGGTAGGCCACGTGACCTTGTGTTCCTTTTACCGTTAAATCACCAGTGATGGATCCACGGCGTCCATTTTTCACTACATCGCCAACCACGTCGGTGCTGGATGGTTCACCAACAATACACATATCGATGTTCTCACCACGTTCCATCAACGTTTCTACAACGCGAACGGTACCATTGATAAATGGCCCTTCTTCATCTGACGTAATCAAAAAGCCAATTGAGCCTTTGTGGTCTGGGTTTTCTTCAATGAAGCGTTCGACAGCAACGACCATAGCAGCTAGCGACCCTTTCATGTCAGCTGCGCCGCGGCCATGCAAGTAACCATCAATAATGGTCGGTTCAAACGGATGTGTATTCCAGTGTTCCAATTTGCCAGCTGGTACCACATCGGTGTGGCCAGCAAACGCAAATAGCGGCGCTTCTGAACCACGTCGAGCCCAGAAGTTCGTGGTGTCTTCAAATACCATCACTTCAATTTCAAACCCGAGTGCTTTTAAGCGCTCGATCATCAAATCCTGACAACCTGCGTCTTCCGGCGTTTCGGACTGTCTACTGATCAGATCTTTAGCAAGTGCCAATACTGGACTGTCTGTCATCCTTGAGTATTCCTTTATTTAAGAGTTGAAAATGCTAGCGTATTGATCAGCTTTAAAACCGATATGAAGTTGATCATTCACTTTTAAAATTGGGCGTTTAATCATCGCAGGGTTTTCTACCAAAAGAGCGATGGCGTTTTCCTCGTTAAGTGTGTCTTTCTGCTCTTGCGCTAATTGGCGGTAGGTTGTGCCACGTTTATTGAGCACCTGTTCCCAACCTAAAGCGCGACAAAATTCACTTACCATTTCTGCATCAATGCCTTGCTTACGGTAGTCATGGAAGTCGTAAGCTATATCCTCGGCTTCTAACCATTTCTTGGCTTTTTTGATCGTATCGCAGTTGGGAATACCAAACATGGTAATCGACATAGTGTTTCCTTTTTCTTTGTTCTATTTTTCACTGGCGCGGTTAAGACGCACTTAAGTGAATTGGGCTGTTAAAGCATCCTATCAAGAAGCAATCAAACTGACAAAATGCGGTGGAAAATATTTTCAGATAGATTGAGATAACTAATGTCACATAACTTATTTACGATGAATGCGCTATAAATCGAATAAAAATTCGTCTAAATCAAATGGAAAAGTCGAGTTATTGATCAAACGCAACACCTCGCTGAGCAAAAACGAAATAATGAATCAGCACAATTTTAGGAGGTGTCAATGGAATTGAGTCCTGTTTTTGCAAGGCGGCTATATTTGGCCTTGTTGGTGGAAAACCTAGAAAGGCCGAATGTGCCAAAGTTGATCGAAAAAACGGGGTGGCCTCGTCGTACTATTCAAGATGTACTCAAGGCGTTACCTGGGATCGGCATTGAACTCATATTCGTTCAAGATGGCCGACGTCATAATGACGGCTATTATCAACTTTCAGATTGGGGGCCTTTTGATAGCCAATGGGTTCTAGAGCGGGAGAGAGATATCGCTAGCAGTCTTGGATTTCGTGCATAAGCCAGCAATTGCTGGCTTTTTTCATATTCAGGCCTCATCCATTGCAGCGGTAGGCGGAACCCAGCACGCTAAATGAAGTGATAAAATCTTGTGGGGAAACCATAAAAACGGTGTCCGCATCGATAGCCGCTGCATTGTTTTTTAAATCGTTCATCGCGCCTTGCATCATCGCGTCATTAGTCATGAAAATGTAGTTATACCAATGGCCTTCACTTCCGGTGACTTCGCCTTTGTATTCGCATCGCTCAGGGTCGAATTGCGCGTCAATGCGAATATGAACATCTTGACTTTGAGCATGAGTAAGGTGAGAAGGCATCGTGCAACCCGTTAGAAGCACGACAAAAAGTCCAAGTAACAGGCGTTTCATTAGTTATTTCCCCAATACTATGTAAGCAGCAAAGCCAATCCAGCTCAGGACAAGTAGTGTCCAAGGCAGTTTGCTTGATGAATGGTTTGGCGCATCGTCGGTGATATTGTCTTGTTCGATAATCTCTTCATGCTGACGTTGTTTTTCACGTTGCTGTTTTTTCTTCGCTTTATCGGCTTGGCGGTTGCGCTCTTTTTGTTGTTTCTTATATTGCGCGATGCCTTTTTCGATACCTTGAGCGATGAGCTTGGTTTGCTCTTTGGTTTGGCCGGGCTTTTGCGTGGATTTAGCAATTCTCATCGCTTCGGCTTGTGTTTCTTGAGAAGGCACAGGGGTGGCTGGAGTTCTTTTTTTCATGTTTCTCATCAACGTCGCTGTAAATCTTTGTTTAGTTTACCTGTGTAAGGTGCTGAAATGAACTTCAGTTCTCATCTTTGTTGGCTTGCAACTCTGAAACGATAGGTTAAAGTGGCGTTTTATCACATAAAGAAGAAGATGTTGTGCGCTATTCGTTTGACCAATATGACGCTCATGGATTTTTAAAGGCGCCGATCATTTTATGGGTGGGATGGATGTTTCTTGTGCGTTCATGGGTGGTGTTTGCCATGGCTGGTGTAAGTCGTGATAGTGGCAGCAAGCTACTCGCTATTGTTTACCCAGATTCAAGTACGTTGTATTTAGGTTTGGCGATGGGCATTCCAAGTTTGCTTCTTATGTGGTTAATGGGGCTTCGTCATCCCGACAGAGGATGGGTAAACAGAATTACTCGCTATGGTCGCGAGATCACTTTGATCTTGTGCGGTATTCAACTTGCTCAGACCATGTATCATGTGTACCTAGAACATGGAGTGTTTAATTGGGCAAACGCCCTTACCATTACCTTATTAGCTTGGTTTATGATCTATCTTCTAAATGGAAGATGGGTAAAAGACTGTTTTCATGTGCCACAATTGGCGCACGATGAACAGCAGCATTCAAAGAATTAAAAACAATAACTTCCCACTCTGGGGCAAAGTAATAGAGGAAACCTCAATGTCACAAGCTCAAACGGCGATCGTGCCAGAAGCCGGGCCATTTGCACTGTACACTCAACTCAAAGTGAACCAAAACCGTGAAAACGTATTAGAAAAACTGAAAGCACTGCCAAAGTTGGTGGAAGAGTTAAACATTACCCAGCCGGGTGCAGCGCTGACGCTTTCTATCGCATTCACAAAATCGTTTTGGGAACACCTTAATGTAGACGCGCCAGAAGAGCTTATTGATTTTACTCAACTTGGCGAAGGGGACATCGTAGCGCCTGCATCGGATGTCGATGTACTGATTCACTGTCACTCGACTCGTCACGACTTGCATTTTTACGTGTTGCGTAAGTTCCTAGAAGAGACGGCACAAGATGTCACCATTGTGGACGAAACATATGGGTACCGTTACCTTGATGCTCGTGATATGACAGACTTCATTGATGGCACAGAAAACCCGAAAGGGGAGGCTCGCGCTGATGTGGCTCTAGTAAAAGAGGGCCCATTTGCTGGAGGCAGTTATGTTATGGCTCAGCGCTTTGAACATAACCTTGCCGCTTGGAATCGATTGAATGTCAAAGCGCAAGAAAAAGTGATTGGTCGTACCAAGCCAGACTCTATCGAGCTAGAAGACGTTCCTGCTGCATCACACGTTGGTCGAGTTGATATCAAAGAAGAAGGTAAAGGTTTGAAGATTGTTCGCCACAGCTTACCATACGGGACGGTGACAGGGCCTCATGGCCTGCTGTTTATTTCTTACTGCAATACACTTCATAACATTAAAGTGATGCTAGAAAGTATGTACGGCGTGACAGATGGTAAAACAGACCAAATGCTTCGTTTCACAACAGCGGTAACTGGTGCGTACTTCTTCGCGCCTTCGCAAGAAATGCTCGCAGAGCTAGCCATCAAGTAAGTTGTCAGACTTTATTTCTTAAGCCCTCCAATGGAGGGCTTTTGTTTTCTATTTCTATTCCAATCTCTTTTCAAAAAACACTAAACTTTTCTGTTACTTGGTCGATAAGTACTCAAAGCCTTAATTTTAGGACTCTTTATTCGTGGCGATCACCGTTAATACCAATGTTGCAGCACTTGTCGCACAGCGTCACTTGACCAGTGCAACTGACATGCTGAACCAATCCATGGAGCGTTTGTCTTCAGGGAAGCGTATTAACAGCGCAAAGGATGACGCTGCGGGTCTGCAAATCTCCAAGCGCTTGCAATCGCAAATGCGTGGTTTAGATGTTGCGGTTCGCAACGCGAATGACGGCATTTCCATCATGCAAACTGCGGAAGGCGCGATGAATGAGGTGACCAATATCATGCAACGTATGCGTGATTTGTCGCTACAGTCAGCCAATGGTTCAAACAGCAAAGCGGAGCGCACTGCACTGCAAGAAGAAGTGTCTGCTTTAAATGATGAGTTAAGTCGTATTGCAGAAACCACATCTTTTGGTGGACGTAAATTGCTGAATGGCACATTCGGTACATCGTCTTTTCAAATCGGAGCAACGGCTGGTGAAGCGGTACAAATTGGCCTGCGGACCATGCAGCCGGAATCTTTAGGTAGCTTTTCAATGAGCTCATATCAAAGAGTCAGTTCAGATTGGACGGTTCAAAACGGAAATAATGAAATTGTTATCAGCTACCGTGATAACAATTTTGAAGAGCAGGAGATCCGTATTGAAGCTAAAGCTGGCGACGATATAGAAGAACTCGCGACTTACATTAATGGGCAAACCGATAAAGTGAAAGCGTCTGTTAATGAGGAGGGGCAACTGCAGTTACTCATGTCCCACAAGGACGCCATAAAATACCCTGGACCAACCTTCAGTGGTGGCCTGGCTGATGAGTTAGAACTTGGCAAGTATGTCACCGTAAATAGAACGGTAGATAGTATTGATATTAGCACGGTCGGTGGCGCTCAGATGGCGGTCGGAATTTTAGATGATGCTTTGAAAACGGTAGATGGCAGTCGTGCGGAGTTAGGCGCGTATCAAAACCGCTTTAATCACGCGATCAATAATCTCGATAACATCCACGAAAACTTAGCCGCTTCCAACAGTCGTATCCAAGACACTGACTACGCGAAAGAAACCACGCAAATGGTGAAGCAGCAGATTTTGCAGCAGGTCAGTACTTCTATTCTTGCACAAGCAAAACAAGCGCCCAACCTAGCATTAACTTTACTTGGCTGATGAACGGCCTTGCCCGAATTTAACGTAAAACCTGTCTGTATCGACAATTCGAAAAGAAGCTTTAGCGAAAAATGAAAGTTTTTTGCTTTTTTATCCGCTTTGTCACGATTACCCCTCCAAACGAATTATTTTCAAAAAAATCCAAAATTTTCTCTAAAGAAAACAGGGCATGCGCCGTTAATAAAAGTAACTTTGAGAGAACTACTTGGTTTTCCGAGACGTCGGAAACCGCTACACCGGAAAATCAATTGGAGAAATCACCA